>PALS01000002.1 GCA_002706615.1 Methanobacteriota archaeon | reverse complement strand
ATTAGTTCCAGATTCTACTAGATTCCCATTCTAAGCCCAGTAGTATTCCGATTTCTGTCAATATTACATAATTTAGTAACAGGTATGACAAATATGCAATGACAAGAACTAGAAGGGAAGTATTGATGATTTTTCTTCGCTGCCTTTTCACATCATCAAGTGTGCAAATCCCCTTATTTCTAAAGTACATTACAAGTCCAAAGATAACAAATAAACTAGCAAGACCAAGCATGGTTGGTCTAAACCACCAGTAACCTCCAGTTCCCCAATAAAGTGTGTCAGATAAAGCAGCAGCACTGCTAACGCTTGCAAGACCGAACATGACAAGGATTACACTAGGTAAACAGCACAATGAACCGATTATAGCAGAACCAGAAACCCATTTCCACAAACTTTTGTCCATTATGCTCCNCCTCGTGTTGTTTTACAACCTATTGTAAACNCGGGGTTGTCTTTCATCTTTTGAAGTGTTGTTTCCAATAAGTCATCTTCAGGAGTNCGTGGCAANGNNCCTGCNACATTCCATGCAACCGAAACNGTGTCCTTTTCATGTTCGAAAGTTTGTACTTGATATTCCNCGATGTTTATTGTTCTTGGATTCAAATTCATTCCAAGATGNTGTGCCTTTTGGATNGCTTCNTTTGCTGTCCAGATTCTAATCGCTTGTTCAGGATTTTGGCGTAACCAATTCAATTCTTCACCACTAGCCATCATATCAAATGCATTTTCTTGAATTCCTCTATCGGTGGGTTCGCTATCGATTCCAATCCACCACCCTGCNTCAATAATTGCACATACAGCCCAATTTCCCGAATGGCCAATACTGATACCGGGTAAGGGCGAATTATTCCAGGTGCCTTCTATCCACGAAAGATATGGCGCACGATTTTCATCTCTCCTAACCTCTAATGATGAAATTTCTAAACCCCAGTGTTCAAGACTTTTTTCAAGTAAAGCTCTTCCACTATTATGTTCATTGATTCTTTTTTCAGTAGCCCTACCTAAGTCTTCAGAAAAGACGCTGGTACATTTGGAAATCGGACTACGACTCAGTAGCATGCGAGGGCCTTGCGGCGCTGGCAGAATCTCCATCATCTCACCTCGAAAGGCTGAACTTCTGGTCTTCAGGAACCTCTGCCATAGATTTGAGACGCAGACCTTTGAGTGCAATTACCGGCGCATCATCATCCCCTACTATGACTACATCATGGATTGTTACACCGCCTTCTTCGCTAGAGATTCGCACAGAACGCATTCGAAGATGTTCGTCTTTTTCTGGGACTCTAAGCATGGTTGACCATTCGATACCAATAGGCAAACTAGAGTATCCATCAACCTCCATAGCCACTAAACCTGCATTTTGGAATCCAGCCTCTATCAGCATTGGCAATGCATCCAGAAGAACTTCTTCACCTTCTTTCTCCAACCTAAACTGGTCGGCAGCAGGTAATTGATGACGCATAAGTGCAATACCATCAACACCCAAAGAATCGCCATTACCAATGCCACGTAGTATTCCTCCATGACTTTGGAATCTTGGTCCATGGAAATATCTGAGATAAATGAAACTCGCTGAATGAATTAATTCTCCACTTGCTGGTGTTCCAATCTCTGGGATTGCATCTACTTCGCTTTGTAAAAATGGTAGCAAATCATCCGAACTAGAAACCAAACGAACCTTTGCTTCATGGTGTAGCCTTGGCTCTCCAAATACTTCTCCTTTTGAATTGACTAAATCTGAAACTAATCTACAAGAAACCCATGCCATATCTCCTTCGACATGGCCTAATGATGCCTCTACTCTGACGGTCATTGCCCCTTTCATAATCTTGACAGGAAGACCAAAGGAGACCTCTTCAAATCCTGCAATGCTATGACCTGGCATCAACAATAGAGCATTTTCTGCAAACATCTCAAGAGCCATAACACCTGGATGGTAAGGTATACCATCTATTGCATGGTCTATCAAGAAGGGATGATCTGTTGCCGATAATGTGCATTGGGAAGTGAGTTTTTGGCCTTCTGAGAAATTTAGAATCTTATCGATTAACGGAAACCTACGTGGGTCTGAAATTGCTGCTGCCATATCTGCTGGCAACTTCATTGGTGGTTCTCTAAACGCATCATATCTATCCATCAATCCCAATGAACCACATGCCAAAACCTTACGCTTTCCTCCTGCAAGAACCTCATCGACAAATATCTCAACACCTGTTTGAACAGATAATGTTTCAATTCCCGCTGCTTCGAATACCGCTTCGATTGAACCTCTAGTGGCCATTCCCACATCTCGCCATCCAGTCCAGCCGATAGCAACAGCACGACAATTACCCGATGCGGTTAGTCTCGCCATCTCTGCATCCAAGACTGAATTAGCAGCAGCATAATCGGTTTGACCTCCATTTCCAAAGCGCCCTGCTACTGAAGTAAACGCACATGCAAAGCGTAGGCTTTCACCTGCTGCATTTGCTAATGCACGCCATCCATCTACCTTCACACGCACTATTTTATCGAATGTTGACCAATTCTTATCTCCAACCAGTTTGGATTCTTCCAAACCAGCTCCATGAACGATTCCTGTGATCTTCCTTCCATCAACAATNGAAATTATTCCTTCTTCATCAGTAACATCTACACTATGATACTCTGCGTGATTACCTGTCTCTTCAATAATAGAAATTGTTTGATAGATATCACGACTACGAGTAAATCTAGTCCACTTGTTATTCCACTCAACAATTGTAACCTTGCCAGATTCAGATTCAGAAGTCATCCTNTCTCGTAGTGACATCTTTTCTGCATTGAGTTGGTCGTCATTCCAGTCCAACCAACTAGATGTTTCCTCGATTAATTGTGAACGCCCAAGTAGGATAAATCTGGCTTTTGAATTCTTGGAAGCCTCTGCTACACCTATTATTGAGGCTGCGGTTACACCTGAACCGCCCCCNCTTACAATCCAAATATCATCAGAGTTTAGTGAAGTTCTCTCCTCAACTAAGTCTTCTTTGAAACATACTAATGTCCAACGGCGACGATCTCTATCGATTCCAATTTCNACATCACCGTCCGCTTCAAACATTTCATTCTCGATTAATTCTGCAGCAATTTCTGCATCAACAATCATTTCTGGATGTATGTCTAAAGCTCTGCAACGGAGGTTCTCTCTTTCGAAAGCATAGGACTTTGTCACCCCGCTAGCAGCGCATTGTAATGGATTTAGTCGCTCTCCTAAATTGCCATGTCTACCATCTAATGCAGTAACACTACCGACTAGTCCGGAAGGTAATGATGCAAATTGTCCATCAAAACCTTTGAGCAAACCAAACCAAGAATGCGCAGCCAATAGGATTTGATTGGAAGGATTAGATTCAGCATCCCAACTTTCGCCAGCAAGAGATAGAGGCGCTAGATGGATAATTCCTCCAACATTNGAAATCCTACTACATACCTCAGCAATCTGTGANTCTGAGCCGGGGTCTGCNCGATAGGTGTGACCAGATAATTCGTCTTGCTCTGATACAGATTTAGCACCGTACTCGAAACCTATCTTGGCTACACTGATACCCTTTGCTTCCAATCTTATTGCTAATGCATCAGCAACCCCCCAATTATCTTGGGTTAGAACAATNGTTCCATGAGTCTCAAGTGAATTGATTTGTGCAGGACATGGTTCAACCTCGACCTGCCATCTCCTACATTCGTTGGATGATTCTTTTTCAATAGTAACCTCTACCTCTGATGTAACCATTTCAGGAACTTGTGCTTCTGCTATTGTTTCTGATTTTGTCCCACCGGTCATCTTTTGGATGTATGACACAAAGTGATTCAATGTTGGATGGTCTGAAAGTATGAAATCCTCATCGACTGGTAAGGAAAACATTTCTCTTACATCGCCCATTATTTCAGCTTGTTTAACAGTGTCAATTCCTAATTCTCCTTCAAGGTCTTGGTCCATTTCAATGAAATCTTCTGGATAGCCTGTATGCTTGACTACTACAGAGATTAACCCTGGTTGAATCTCTCCTGAATCTTGAATTGATACCGGCTCTGGTTTTGACTCCTCTACCTTAGTAGTAGCAGTAGGNNNTTTTTCTACTTCAACCGGAGTTNNAACTATTGATTCTTGNCCTGTCATCTTTTGGATATATGCTACAAAGTGATTCAAAGTTGGATGGTCTGAAAGTATGAAGTCTTCATCTACTGGCAAGGAGAAAATCTCTCTAACATCACCCATTATTTCGGCCTGCTTCACCGTATCGATACCTAATTCGCCTTCCAAGTCTTGATCCATTTCNATAAAGTCCGCAGGATANCCTGTATGCTTCACTACAACTTCTATCAGCCGAGGTTGTATATCGCCAGATGCCACATTTGTTTTGTTAACANCAGGACTTNCCNCCTCTGTAGGAACTGTTACTTCTTCTATCGCAATTGGTNCTTCTACTGGTACTTCCTTGGCTATTGGGGCANTGGTTGTATCGCCTGACATTTTCACAATATAGTCAATCATATGATTCAGGGTTGGATAATCAGAAAGTATGAAATCTTCATCTACTGGTAATTGGAATTGCTCTCTGATATCGGCCATAATCTCTGCTTGCTTTACAGTATCAATACCCAATTCACCTTCTAGNTCTTGGTCTAATTCTACAAAGTCCGCAGGATAACCTGTGTGCTTCACTACGACTTCGATAACTGCCGGAATAAGTTCACCTGTAGGTTTTGCCTGAACTTCAGCCTTTGGCTCTGGAATCGGTTCAGGCTTAGGTTCTGGTTTAGGTTCTACAGTTGCTTGAATTACTGGGNCTNCTTGTTCANTAATTTCAACTCCATCCGTAATTGAATAAACATCTCCTTGTATGCCCCCATGCAGATTATTTTCACCATCGACATATGCAACTAATTTGTTCTGGAGAACCCTTAACTCCAATTCATCTGTTCCTGCTAAATTTCTATTCCATTGTAATAATTTGGCGCCATCAATTCTTGGTCCTTGATAGTCGAATTTTCTGACCAAGGATAGCCCTATTTGGCTTCCAAAACCTGCACCAAAGCGCATACCATAGCGTATATTGTTGTATTCTCCACCCTTTGATAAGTTGAGATTTCCTAATTCAGGGTCGTGCTCTTTATGGTTTGCAATTGGAGGTACTCTTCCAGTATCAAGACCATAAAACATCAATGCATCTTCGATTCCAACACCCATTGGATGTCCGGTGAATCCTTTGGTATTTGCAATTAACAAAGAGTCGGCTTTAGCCCCAAAGGTCTCACGTAATGCCTTGACTTCTGCTTGGGCAGAACCGCCTCTTGCTGGTGTGTAAGTCTCGTGAGAAAAGAATACTAANTCATCNGCNATTTCATCGCGATTCAAAGACCAACGCTGCTCCATATCGCCGATGAATTGGTCGACAGATTCCGCCACATGGTCGACATTCAATCTCGTTCCATGGAAAGCAGAATTAGCCATCTTAGTTCCCAAAAGTTCGGCGATCGGTTGGACACCTCGTGCATCNGATTGAGACTTTCTTTCTACTACGAATGCTGCTGCACCCATTCCCATTATCAATCCATCACGGCGTTTATCAAATGGAAGTGCAGTATTTTCTACCACATTATCGGTCGCTGCTGCTCCGCTTGCTGCAAAGCCAGAACCTATCCATTCCCACAAATCATCCCCAGTGATATCATCTGCTGATATGATTACTACTCTATCACANCGGTCNGTAGATAGCCAATCTTCTGCGATACTGAATGCTGCTGTTGCAGAAGCGCAAGCGACGTTTATCGTCGAATTGGGGCCTCTTATTCCTACATGCTGGGCGAATTGTGAATGCCCCATTGTTAAGATTTGGAATAGATACCTACGGTCGAAACGNCCCTCTTCNTCCGCACCGTTATTCTTAGCATGTTTTGCTGCCATTTGGTGCCCTGAGAAGCATGAAGAAAAGACCACTCCGGTTCTATCTCGATATATTGAAGGAATTTCCCAAGAGCGGATTAACCTAAGCCCNCCCTTGCCGATTTGCTCTACAGGAGTAAGGGGGATTGCTGCATCTTTGAGTGCTAATAATCCAGCTGCACATGCTAATTGTGTCGATATATCCCATGATTGTAGAACTTTAGAATCGATTCCGAATTCCTNGGCAGCNTCAAAAGCACCTTTCAGNCCAGCCAATTGAGGAATATCACCGAATTCAGTAGCNCTTTCCATNCCTACGCTACCATCTCTATTCTTGATTAGTCGTACGATNTTTTTGTCNAGTAATCTCTGCTTATAATCATCTGAAACTTCACTAATACAGGTTTCCCCTCTTACCAACTTCTCAAAATTATCTTCATCGAAAACTCGGTCTCCACCAGGTAATCCTAGAGAAATCCCTGTGATTACAAATGGATCAGAGGCGCGATTATCTACACTAGTATTTCGTGGCACTGCACTAATACTAACTGGGGCATCAACAATCCATCTAGTTATGTCAGCAGGAGTTTTTGCTACAGATACATCCCATTCCGAATCTGTTTTACATTTGGCACTAACAGTGCTAACCACTTGCTGTACTTGAGAATCTGATAAACCAAGCACTTCCCGCATATCGACATTACCCTGACAGAAATTTGCAGGGTAGCCGCTTACATCAGCGATTAACTGGCCAACTAAAGCCTTCTTTGCCGATTCTGGGTCTATTGGTTTTTGAATAGTTTCTGCCGATTTAACTATTTCTGGAGCAGCACTTGTGACACCTTTGGAAGGTAACGGTCTTGAACGTTCTTTGAGAGGAGTTTTTGGGATTTCATCAAAGGTTTCTCGATAAGCTTCCAGAGGGCCTGCTCTAAAAGCCTCTGTTAATTCGGAACTATCATTTTGNGGCCATGTTGGAACTCTTCCCGCTAATGCTAAGGCTCCTAGTGCTGAAAGGAAAGTCGCTATACCNCCTGCNTTAGGATGATTGGTCATTATTGGCAATCCCTCTTTTCCTTCAAGAATCTGTGAAGCAAATACTGTCAATGCCCTCTTTGGCCCGACTTCAAGGAATATTCTGGCACCTGCTTCATACATCGTGTTAATCTGAGTCGTCCATTCTACGCTTGAGGCCATCTGTGGTGCTAATTTTTCTAGGGCTGCTGCTTTGGAATCTGTACCGTCACCGGTATCCATCGGATACCATCCACCATCCACATTGCTAGTGATAGGTATTGAGGGCCAATGAATATCTAATCCTTCAAGAAATCTGCGTAAAGGCTCATTTGCAGGTGCTACAATTTTCGAATGGAATGCGTGGCTTGTCTGAAGTGCTACAGTTTGGAATCCTTCTGCTTCAAATTTGGATATCGCTAATTTTACAGGTTCGGTTTCACCAGCAATAACTGTCATCTTTGGAGAGTTTTTGTTAGCGGCGATGACATAACCATCGATTTCTTCGATGATTTTTGCAATTTCATCATATGGAGCGGATACGCTAGCCATTAGTCCTTTGTCCTCGATTACTACGCTTCCCATCTCAGTACCGCGTGCGGCTGCTGCGCGTAACGCTCCATCCATATCGAGAATACCTGCACTCATCAATGCAGCATATTCTCCAAGACTGTGTCCTGCAACCATATCCGGTTTGTGACCNTGNGCATTTAGTGCAGCCTCTATTGCTAAATCTGCAGTTAGCATTGCAGGTTGAGTATATTCGGTTTGTTTCAGTTTNTGTTCTGATTCTTTTAGTTCATCTGCNGTNAGNTTTTCTCGNAAAACNAAAGAGGATAGNGTCTCTCCATCAAGAACATCAATCATTGTTTCATCGGCTTTGTCCCATACTTTTCCGACTCCGGAAAATCGAGTATGTAGATCTAAAGTCATACCAACATATTGGCTTCCTTGACCGGGGTACATGTGAGCTATTTTGGCTGAAGATGGCGTGACCAAAGTTTCATCTGAAATTAGTATTCCTTGCGACTGTAAAAATCCCCATTTCTCTTTGTCGGACATCGCCTTACATGCCAGTTCTTTGCGTTTATCAAACTCAGCCCAGTTGGTTGCAATTAGCGCTAACCTTACTTTATCACTCGCATCGAAGGACCACTTATTGCTAAGAGAGTTAGACAAGCGAATCCCATTAGGGTCGGAATCAAAATTTGTTTGTGAGAATTCGATTGAGGCTAATTTAGCAGTTACCTCTCCAATTCCGCTTCCAGACAATAGGAGAAGGCCGCCTTCGACCGATTTCATCTTTTCATGTGAAAGACTTGGTTTAGCGGTTTCATCCAATATTGAAGGTGAACTCTTCGATTTACTATCTTGAGAATAGGTTTTCCATTTCGCTTCCCAATCTTGAGCGATACTTGCATGATAATCGGGCTGAAAACCTTCGATAGCAACGTGGAAATTAGTGCCACCAAAGCCGAAGGCAGAAACACCTGCTCTGCGGGGATGATTTGCTGGTTGTGGCCAATCACGTGGCTGGGTTGGGACAAAAAATGGNATTTCACTCCACTCTACAGTAGGATTGGGTGTCGAAAANCCAGCACTAGGAGGAATTGTGGAATGATATACTGCATTACAGGCTTTCATTATTCCAGCAATCCCTGCTGCCGCTTTGAGATGGCCTATCTGACTCTTNACCGAACCAACTGCNACATGATCTCCACCATCTAGCCCTTCCCACAAAAGAGAAAGCGTAGATAATTCAGTCGCATCTCCNACCTTTGTTGAAGTTCCGTGTGCTTCTACNANCTCTACGGTAGAAGGNGCATATCCTGCTTGAGAATANGCTCTNCTAACCGCTTGTACTTGACCGCGTTGTGATGGAGCAGTGATCCCTTTTCCTCTACCATCAGAAGAACCTCCGACCCCTCTTATTACGGCCTTTATGTCATCTTCATCACGCATTGCATCACTAAGGCGTTTGAGTACCATGACTCCAGCGCCTTCACCCATTACAAAGCCATTAGCACGAGCATCAAAAGGAGTAGAATGAGTTGGTGAAAGGGCACCAATTGCACTAAATTTAGCGTATGTTGGAGCCTCCATNCAACGGTCNGCNGCCCCCGATAACATGACATCTACTTGCCTTGTTTGCAGAAGGCGGCATGCATCTAGTAAAGCCGCCATTGAAGAGGCNCAGGCTGCATCTGTNGAGTAATTCGGNCCTTGTAAGTCGAGCAAATTTGCAACCCTTCCCGAAACAACATTTGCTAATTCACCGGGCATGGTATCTTCATCGATTCGAGGCTTTCCTTCGCAAATGGCTTCGACCATAGCATCTGCCTGGGCTTCACTAACCCCGTTATCGATTGCCAATTTTCGCATCTCAGCAGAATATACTCTGATGTTTGATTCTGAACGATTCTCACCTCCAAGTGCATTTGCAAATACTACACCCGTTCTTGCTCTATCGAGTGTTTTTCCCCCTTCTCCATAACCTGCATTTGAAATTGCATCTGCTGAAACTGTAACCGCCCATAGTTGACAAGGATCGATTTGTGGTAATGTGCCGGGAGGTTGTCGCCATCTTCTCCAATCAAATTCGTAATCTTCTACAAAGCCGCCAATCTTAGAGTATGTTTTGCCTTCTTCGATATTTCCAGGGCCGCCTTCACGCCAGTAAATTTCTGGANTCCAGCGATATGAAGGGACTTCCTTAATCGAAACATGCGCATCGATTATGTTCTGCCAAAAATCTTCAATCGTTTTCGCATCTGGCATCAATGCAGCCATTCCAATAACTGCAATAGGCTCGAAAGGAGCCTGTTCTAGCCCCTCGCAGGATTTTCCATCAGCNGTAGTGATAGTCATTTCAATCACCCATTATACTTGAGGGNACCATCGTTATCGAATAGCCNGCATCAACATGAATACACTGNCCTGTAACCCCGGAAGAAAGTGCACTTGCCAGCCACGTTGTNCAGCCAGCTACATCGCTTTGAGTTACATTTCTTCTCAATGGCGAGTTATGTTGNACATGGTCGAGAATATTGTCAAATCCAGGAATCCCGCTAGCGGCTATAGTTCNAATCGGCCCACTAGATATTGCATTCACNCGATGACCTTCTGGCCCTAAATGACATGCTAACTCTCTGGTCCAGCACTCTAATGCCGCCTTTGCCATACTCATNATTCCNTAAGACGGNACATGACGAGTNGAAGCAGCATAGGTCANNGTGATAGTAGAGGAACCTTGATTGAGATATGGTAAAGCAAACTTCAAGCAACGTTGAAGAGAGTTTGCTGAGATTGTAAACGCTGTATTTATTTTATCATCTTCGACAAATAAGATTGGTCTATCAAAACATTCTCGTGGAGCAAATCCGATTGCATGAATCAAGATATCCGCCTTTAGNCCAGGGTTCTCTTCAGAGAACTTGTCGAAGAATTCCTTCGTATCCGCATCGGTTGCTACATCCAAAGGATAGAATCCTGCAATTGCAGGTAATTTGTCTTTCAATTGGAAAACTCTAGACATGAACCTTTTCTGATATCCAAGGTACAATGTNACTCCTGCTTCTGCTAGACTTTGGCATATCGACCATGCGATAGAATCCTCACTGGCAACTCCAAAAATGAATGCGACTTTTCCCTTTAGACCAAGCATGAATTTCCACCTACCCTATGGGTAGGTGACAATCCCGCCTTTACACTCTATGACTATTACCATCTCAAAACGGCGTAAATAGCGATTAGAGAGGGGGTCGAAAAACGCGAGACGGTGTGTAATTTACACCAATTACAAGTCGTCGAAATCGAAGTCGTCATCTTCTAAATCATCAAAATCAAAATCATCTTCTTCATCTTCTTCGATTTCAACCTTAGACTTCTTACCTCGNTTTGATTGCTTGCGAGCGGCTTTTGCAGCCTTACGCTGTTGAATAGCTGCAGTTTTCTTTGTCCCNGTTTTCTTGGAAAGCCTTGAAATTAATACTAGNAGAAGGATTACTAAAACAAGCCCTCCAGCGCCCATTCCAATCATCATCATGCTATCGTCATCCANTGTTTCTAAATCGAATGAAGAGCCTACACTGCTGCTTGAGGAAGCGACTTCAATTTTGATTGTAACTACGTCTGCTTCTGCGATACTATCCAATTTGCTAAAAGCCCACAATTCTATTTCGATTGACAAATCGCTATCTAGGTCACTAGGAGCCATTAGTACAATACTTCCTTGATCAGATGAAGAACCAGGATTAACTGAAGCACGGAAAAATGAGTCGGATATGAAAGTGAAACCTTCATCTTCTAATTCCTCATAGTTGACAGATATCACTTCTAACTCATCGATTCTGTTACCATCATTGAAAATGGTAAAACTAATTGTTAATTCTTCACCAGATTCGACATTACGAGTCGAGGTATCCGATACTTCCAGATCTACTCGAGAATAGGCAAGAGATTTGATTACGCCCGCTACATTATCCGTACTGTTCAGAGCCCCAATTGGTATTGCGATAGGTTCTGGACCAAAACTATCGATTTGAGCAACAATGTTGTAGTCAACCTCGGTAACTTCAATTCGCGGTTGTGCGGAAAATCTTGCTGTAAATGAAGCATCTTCTCCTGCCTCTAATTCAAAACTGTCTTCTGAAAGCTCTAGACTGAAGTCATTTCCATCCACTTCTTTATCTAATGAAATCGATTCTTTGAAAAAGCCTGTATTAGTGACTGAACAATCAACAATGACATCCTCGTTTTGTTCAGGGTGAACATTGATTTCAATAGTTTGCATATCACATTCTAGTTCTACACCGATTGGAGTTCCTTGAGCTTGAACACCGCTTGAAGCTAGAGGAATTAACAGTAATACTGCCAAAAGAAATACCCGTTTCACAGTTTCACCGTACCTCCCGAAGGGAGGTTTGGTTTTGAAGATGTGGGAATTAAGAGCCATAAATCTGCTCAGGTAAGTCCTGATGGGCATTCCACAGATACTCTTCATCTAATCCGGCTTCCAATAATTGCCTAGTCCTCTTTGGAACGGTTTTTGGACCCAAAACCGCACCTGGTCTTTTCAAGTCATCCATATAGTCGGTCTCGAGCATAAAACCGTGCGATGTAGATTCAATTGTAGCGAGCAACTTCTCGATTGAACCACTACCTGCAAGTACGCTAGGAGTCAAACCATGAGTGTATTCTTGTGAAACATTTGGAGGTGCATAATGGCGAACTAGTTTTTTCCTTTCAAGTCCTGCCTTATCAGCCATAGCCGCTAACTCAGAATATGTTTCATCACTTTCCCCTTCAACATGAAGTTGTAGAGGAAGTTTTTCGCGAGCNGCCANGGACATNGTTTCNAGNAGTAAAGCGTTTGAACGGCTCCATATATCATCGGTCACCTGCCANTGAGGTCTTCCAACNTCACCNATTCCGTGNGCTTTACCTTCGTGAACGAANTTTAANGCTGTTTCAATACTATCCCAATAATTCTCNTCAGCCCNATCTCCTAATGATTCNAATTGATGTGCAAATGCAGCAGGGTGTGGNCCCAGTATCACTCTTACACCAATCCCTAGAGATTTTACTTCTTCAGCCATATCGATTGTATTTTGATATGAATCAATATGACCTTGACGAGTTGTAGGAGGTGATGCGAAATCCGGACAATGTACCAACACTAAATCGGTACCACCAACTCTTTGAAAGTCCTTAGCAGCCTCAAGAAAACGTCCACTGCGATTAAGATGAAAGTGGTCATCCAGAATTGGGCCATTCCAATCCATTTTATTCACGCCTTGAGCGATTTCTTATCGGAAAATTTAGATCTCCAATGTACAGCAGCCATCGCTACCATATTCGGATGACGAGCATTAAGAGCAATGCATCTTCCATTTGGCCAAATTAATAATTCTAAATCATGCCTGGTATCATTAACTCGCAAACAGCCAAGTCGCTGGTCAACTTGAGAAGTACCGCTGCCTAAATTTGCCCTAATCTTGTCGATGGGTATTTCGATATCAAAATTGAATGATGCGACGATTGGCCCTAACTCGGTAGTTATTCCAGAATCATCTCTACCCATTCTTAGAAGCAATTCCTTTGCTGCTGCACGTGCGGCTTCTATCCTGTGTGTGCCGTGAACAATGATTCTTCCTTCGGAATCAAAAATGAGTGTTGCTCTTGGCGATTCTAATGTTTTGATAATTACATCTCCATTAGCGACGCCGCCAATCCTTTCTATCGCTTCTTCCAAATCGACAGGTGGGTAGCAGGTGAACCTGACAAGAATATTGTCAACTCTAACTTCGATGTTTTCTGAACTACTCATATTCACTCCTCCTCTTGTTGCGAGACCGGTTTAGAAGATGAAACCTCCTCTGGTTCTGGTAGTGTATCCAATGCTTTTTGCATATTACTTCTCCAAGCCTGGGCAATTGGAACAAGTAATATAGAATCTTTACCATATGTTTCTCGTAAATCTGCTAAACCGCCTCTCAGTCTTTTTGCAAATCTCAAATCTCTTGCATCATTTATCTCTTCAGAAGAGCGCTCTTGAATCATTGTCCACCATGTAGCAGCTAAAGCACTAGCAGCCTGTAAGCCATCAGATTCTCTAGCCGGTTGTTCTTTGACCATAGTTCTAATTTTCTTCATACGTTTTCGCCATCGTCTTCCAGTAAATGCAACTGATAGCAGGCGCAAAGGACTGGTCATCACCTTCGCCTCCTTCTCCAAGTGCTCTACCCATTCCTCATCATCTAAATCGGGCTCTGCAAAATATACTGGTCTAGAATGGGTTTGAGCATTTCGTTGTAATCGGCGTGGTTCAGGGTCGGGGAAACGACCTACTTGCAAATCCTCAACATAGGTTAGCATTTCAAGATAAAAAGCATCCAAACCGCCACCCAAAATGGCGCTGTCCAAGTTGATACCTGCATCTTCTTTCTCAGCCTTTTCTTCTTCAAGCCAAATCTCTGGTTCCTCGCTAGTACACAAAAGTCCCAAACCATGCCATTGCTCTCTTGGACGCATCGCTAGCGGCATAACTACAGTTGGTAATACTCCGTGCAAAACTATGATTCCACCGTCTGGATCTTTCCAGTGAATATCTTCCCAATCTAGATTCATAAAATCACTGATTGTTTACCCAATCGCGTAGACTTGCGATATCCCAGCCTTGGTCGAAATAGCCTTGTATCGTTGCTTGGTCCCATTGTGGGAACTCTTGCATAGCTTGCGCCATTAGAGGGTCTACATTTGCTGCTGGAGAAACCGCTTGAGGTATTTCTGCATATTGTTTAACATCCATATCCTCTTCATATTCATACTCATATGTTTCATCACCAGTATCGCGCCTAACAAGAACTACAACTACCACTAGCAATATCAAAATCAATGCTGCTAAACCAATTACAACTAGCATTCCCATACCGCTTAATAGCCCTTCATCTTCACTTTCTACCGCTACATTAAATGATTTAGAATTGCTTGAACCATTCCATAATATTTCATTTGTTTCAGCGTTTACGACTAAGAAATACATTCCTGTAGTCGGTGTAGTGAACTTTTCCAGGGTAATAAATTCGTCAGAAGTGGCTCCTTGTGNAATTGTTCCTGTAGTATAGGTAAACTCGGTTGTGGGGAAATCATCGCCAATTACCGATTGGATTTCTATGGTCAAATTACCATCCATTGTTCCTGTGTTTCTAAGTGANACCTCCAGTACNGCGGTATCTCCTACCTCNGGAGAAACAGGATTCATTCTTACATCTGTGACAATAAATTTAGCTTCTTCATGAATCAACCGATACATTGAGTTGTGGGTTGAATCGCTAGAGTAAATCGAACTGATTCCACCTGCACTATTTGGCCCTCCTCCGTCTAATGACCAACCTGCTGAATCGCTACCTTCGACCCACATGATAATGTCGATCGATGTGATTTGCTCCTGTGTTGGAGTAATAGGGTCTGGCCACAAATCGATACACTCTGGAGTATATATCTTGTAATCATCTCCACCCAGAACCTGGACACTCAAATCAGCGAATTGAGGTTCTGCTCCGAAACGCTGACCATATACTGGCCAAGTCAAATTATTTTCATAATCAACATAATATCCCCATCTTAGTTGTACTTCTCCTGCTAATAGTGCTGCATTCTCTTCCACAATAGCCTCGACATTTACACAATTCATTGTTGATGAAGGTAAAATATCTCCTAGAACTTCATCATTTCTATCTGTTACAGTCCATGTATTGGAGGAAATCTCTGGTGCTTCTCCATCAACTTTCACCATAAATGTACCACAGCCAAAGGTCGTAGTTCCATCACATAGTGCGGAAGTTGAATCGGTTGCACCTGTTGGTAAATTGATTAGTCTAAATTGATATGTATACTCATTATACAGTGGTGGTGCAGTGATATTAATATTGAAACTACCGCCTTTTATGGTATGCGTAGATGATACGCCATTCGACTGAGAACCATCAGCTCCTCCGCCTCCATATTGTATGTATCCTTGACTGCTAGAAGACGCTGCAAGACGAGTTATTTCTAGAGTTAAATCCTCTTCGGGCAATACGTATACGCCACTATTTATCCCGTCCGCATATACATACTGTCCAGCGATTTCGATAGTATCACCAGGGAAAACGAATGATGTGGAAATATCAGAAGTAATCGGTTCGGTCAAATCTGAGAACATTGGAGCTATTTTATCCCTAAAGTCAAGTTGTATACCATCACTATAACGCCATAGTTGCTTATGCCTGCCTCCAGCTGAGTTCATTGCAGATGGGTCTTTATCCATATCCTTAATTCGCAAGAATGGAGTATAGGTATTTGAGGATTCAATTCCAATGATATTCCAATTCATTTTAATTGGTAAATCAAGATAGAACTCACTCTCGAATGGATCTATTAGTCTTCCACCATCCATTCGTAATAATTGAGTTCCATCGCTATCATTACTAGCAGATATTATTTCTATATCAGAAGAATCAGTCCATGCTGTTTCATTACGTGGTGAATAGTAGACAATCATATCTTCAGGTCCAAGATTGATTTCGAAATACTGGATATCCCTCCATCCATTAGCATCTGATGCTTCTACGATTAAGTGATATTCATTTCCAGCATACATGGTCATATTCCAAGGACCTTGGTACCATGGCTGGCCTTCGATTGGATTATGCAATCTTTCTCCGAATGAATTTTCGATNAAGAAATTACGAATGTTTGGTGTTTGAGCAGACATTGATACATATGTCACTAGGTCGTTATCAAATCCAGGAGAGCCTCCTTCGATTGGGTTACCTCCTAGATCCGAACCTACAACATAGATGCTAACTTTACCTGTTGGGTCTTGGCCCATGTTTGCATCATCACTGTAAATCCCAGTATAATTTGCAGCNGGTTGGTCGCCATCACTCATCAGAGTGATCATTACATATTCATCTTGGTCNGCTTCGCCATCAGAATCNGCATCATGGTCGTATTCCACCCAGTANTACATNTCCAAAGAAGAAGGAGGTGCTGGNAAATCTTGAGCGATTACTCTCACCTTCTGTTGATTNGTTGGTAGTACCCATGTATCATCGACTAAGTTTCGCCAATTAGACCAAATTGTTGGGTCATAATTTGCAGCCTTCAATATCGAGATATTGACCAAGGTAGGGGAATATGTATCTATTGACAAATTAAATTGAATAGTACAATCCGTCTGATGAGGAATACTAGAATCAGGACACAGTGAGTCTCCACCAGAATAATTAGCGATGAAGAAACGATAAGTTTCTGTGCCTGCTATATCTTCTCCAAGGTCGATATTCCAATTGAAATTACCACCAATTACACCAGTAGTATTAGCAACATCAACCCACGTAGAGGTTACATTTCCACCTGTTGTATTGATGTCCCAGCGTTGTAAAGAGAAATTATATGCCGTAGGGTCAGGTGCAACATCGAGATTTTCTAATCGAACCGAACCTACCAAATTGATGTTTTGATTTGATCTTGCATCATCTAAGTCCTGAGCAACTCCACCATCGTTTTGTAATTCGAAAGATGCAATGTAAGCATCGTTTTCAATAGCATTTCCATTCGCAGGAGCAAGTACTACTGCCCCAGGAAGACCGTTGACTCCATTATCAGCAACTAGACTAGCATAAAGGCGTAATTCGGCAGTATCCTCCCATGCTGTGTTAATGATAAATCTCCAAGTAATTTGCTTNGTATTTCCTACATCACTAACACTTGATGACTCTAGAGTAACCAAATTATCAGGGTCATTGCTTTCTGCGAAACTCATCAAATCCGAATANGATAATTCTACTACACCNCTACTTGATTCCATTCTCAGTCTTGCTTCTGCGAAAGCAGCACCGGTTGCTGCATCAACGGTATGNGTGGATACAGCCTCAATGATTTCACCATTTGGATACAAACCGACTGGATTACCAGTCAATGAAAGGGTAGAGTCATAGCCAGTAGCAGTGGTTATTGCAAGGTTTGATAGTTCGATTGCNCCACCACTATTTGCGGATAGNGCAAATGGAACTTCAACATTAGATGTACCGCCTAAAGCAACACCCTGATTCAGTTCTCTGTCAAGATTATCTGCTGCATCTAGAGTTGTATGCCAATCATAGATGATATCTAGATCTTGTATATTTACTCCAGAATTACTTGGAGCATTGGTATTAGAAACTGAGAAATGCATAGTAATCCACTGGTTACCAAATTCATCAATTACTGAAACNGGGACCAATGGATTGTTTAGCAAAGAGTTGATTGCTGAAGTGAAATCAAACATATTTTCCATAGTCTCATACGCAATTATTGATTGATTTGGAGTAGTTCCAAGCGACTCCTCTTGGCCTCCCGAGGTCAATGCCAATGTCAAATTGTATGCTGTGTTATCGGTAAATGTGATATCAGAATTTACCACTGTAGCTCCCTTTGGTAGCATAAAGCTTCCACCACTACCAACACCTACGGAATTAAGTGTTATCGAACTTGTAGAACTACCATAGTTGATTCCATTAGAAGTGCCTGCCCAGAATGTATTTTGACGACCAAATGAACCAAATGCAGGCTCGTTCATACCCCATTCGATATCACCATCATTTGCAATATCAAGGCTAACTCCCATAGCATTGTGTCCAAATTCTAAGTCAAACCATAACTCTGACATTCCACAAGGGCTGGCATATGATACAACTGAAGAAAATCCAAATAATGGTTTGTCAGGAACCCATTTGGTACCTACTGATAGATTGTATAAAGAGTCATCACGAGTAACAATTTGCACGGTTGATGCTGGACCTGATTGTGAACAATCATCCACAACTTCAGGAGTAATTCCTACAATAGGTTGGCTGAACCTTGAACGGTACATTGGAGGATTGAGAGTTGTATCATAAATTGAAGGCGAATACATCAATGGCTGCATACTTCCTTGCGATTGCCAAACTCCATCCATTATCATCGGATCGAACACAACGTTACTATCGTTGAGTCCAATACCAATTCGAGTACCAATATTGATTCCATGTAATACCGATGTTGATAATCTGTTTAATCCAGTATCAAAGGTCAATTTCAGATCGACTACAGGGTATTCCGAAGCATCAATATCCCACATTTCGATAATCGGCCCTACAAGTCCAGTCATTTGATTGCCATTTTTGTCAAGCACTATCTCCGAGGTTGAGCCACGTAAGACATCAACGGTAAGGGAATTTGTAGGCGTTGTTTCCTGTTCAAGTGTCAAGATTCCATATCCATCAGGGAAACCTGGATTTGGAGATTGTTGCGGGGTGAATCCCTTTACAGTCATCCAACCAGATTGAGGCAGAGGATCTCCTAATCTGAAATCATCGATAAACCATCCAGGCATTGTAGAGTTATATGGGGTGCCTGAGCCGCGGTTATTGCTCATTACAAACTTTAGTTGCGCATATTTTCCAATATGTTCATTGAGGTTTACCGCTAATGTCCCCCAACCATTTGGGTTACTTGATGCAGAGGTTGACTCTCCACCCAAAGCGTAATCGACTCCTGTTAAGGAATCGCAAGACTGGATTTTTCCGTTTCCAATTCCGATTGGGTATAATCCATTAGATGTCGAAATACCAGATGAATTACCAGTATCGAAAGGAATGTATGACCANCCCTCGCCAGGTGGAGGGAAGTTATTCGGGCTACCTGTGGTGCTTCTTACCATCAAATATGCACAATCATAGTAGGTATTGGTNGGATTCGAAGTAGGTCCTGTTTGAGACCAATGAAGCCCGTGCCAGCTAGAGAATTTAGCGATGAAAGAGACTGGGTCTACTTCCATTGCAGGAGAAATCATACTGTATGAATAACCGGAATTATGATCTGTGATGTAGTCATTATCCGCATCATACATGTTGGTACCCCAGCAATCATTACCTGAACTGCAACCATCATTCAAGACGGTAGAGTCTACTAAAGAGCCGTGTTGCCATCCCACTCCATTGGTTACAGGTTCTGAAGTATCCATAAAGTTAGCATGATCCCTCTCAAAATCAGTGGATAGNCCTCCGCTAACCAAACTCACAGAGTTGGCATTGTAGGTGAAATCATCCTTGTTTGAATATTCNGTTTGTTGATTATTGAAAGCAGGGTCCCATACAAACTGCTGGGTATTGTTATCGATAGTAGAATGAATTTCATGTGTTGCCATTCCTGTTGAAAGTTCTACCGAAGCACTTGTAACCGTTTCACCTGGAACCAGAGAAACCGAACCATCATCGATATTTTGGTAATCAGGTGCGTCTCTTACTTCGACTGTTACTTCCGTATTTCCATCGCTAAATGTTGTAACTGATATTCCACTCGCTAAAGGTGAAACTAACATTATCAATGTNAGAACTAAAGCCATTTTTGCATTCTTATTATCGCTCATTGGGGGACCCCTCTTACTCTTCCACTCACGACCGGCATAAAAGTACAACGGGAAACTGCACACATCGGGTCCCCCCCTTNAGGGGGGAACCCGGCATCANCGAAGATTTACTATCTTTCTATTTTCAAAACANCTGTCAACGAGAGACTGCAAGCCTCCTAAGCGCTCTTCAGAAAGTTCAATCCATTCTTTATTTGCCACTGTAGAAGGATGGCTCGGGCCCAAAGCNTCACAGACTTCGGGTCCTTCACTGATTTCCAAAGTACCGAGGNGTCTCGCCATATGCATAATATCGACTTTATCAAAGGCCAGTAAAGGACGCAGAGGNTGAAGATCAGTCGCTAATTCGATTGCGCCCAAATTACCTAATGTTTGACTTGAAACTTGGCCAAGATTTTCTCCGGTTAATACATGGGTGGCTCCAACTTCTTTGGCATGAAGAGATGCTATTGAATTAAACAGTCTTTTCATGTGAATAAAATATTCAGTATGATTCCATTTTTCAGTAAATTTGCTTAACACATCGGCAACTGGGACNACGACTAGTTCTTTGGAAAGATTAGAATTAGCGGCTTCACCAATCGAGTTTTGTAATGTGTAAAGATGTTGTAATAATGCTGTTGTTTTTTCTTCTGGNCCAGTACCAGTAACCGGTTCTTGTGAACAATGTAGAGGATGGATTAGCCAACCATCTGCTAACATGCGCGCTACAGCAACAGGAGAATCTATGCCTCCTGAAACCAAAGCAACACACACCTTCTGCTCGGCCATATGTTTGGGCTAACCTAGAAGGTGATGAAACCACCCCTTAGAACATTTAGTCCCGCATGACTTCTTGAAGGGTGACTACTTCGCACCACCATGGAACCATACTCGAAAGAGCCTGCAACCCTGATTGAACATGTTTTCCCTGGAGACACCAACGCCTATGATACTCTTTTTGGTGGCCGGCTTTTGTCATTGATGGATAAAGCTGGAGGTATTGCATGTGCTAAATTTGCTCATCGGGAATTTGTTACTATCTCGATTGATACTCTGACCTTTATCGCACCTGCTAGACAAGGCGACCTTTTGGAAGTAACAGGTAAAGTAGTATTCACAAGTAATCATACCGCTTGTACAAAGGTAACTGCAGTCGCAGTTAACAAAGCAAGTTGGGAGAAAAAGAAAATTTGTGAGGGCTTCTTTTTCTTTGTTGCAATCGATTCGATGATGCGCCCGATNCCAATACCNCAATTCGTGGTTGAAAACGAAGAAGAACGCGTNGAGTGGGAAGAAGCAAAGGCGATACGCGAACACATGCTGGCTCAGAAAAATAAGTGATCAAGAGTCAAGACGNAGTATAGAACCTACGCCGTCTTTACCATTATTGCGTGCCGCATCTGTGCTTTGCAACTCTTCAAATGTTTCAGGTATATTCTGTTCGACTCTTAGATGAGACATCATATCCTTGACCAATTCTTCATCGCTGATATTGCCNCCCCGGCTTTCAGCAAGATTTTGTATTCGCTCTGCTACTTGTGATTGACGTGCTTGGTCCGCTTGTAACCTAATTGCGTCTCCAGTGCGATTGCCTCTCAACAAGCGACGTGAAAAGGCGCCTGCTTTTTCTAATGATGGACCGACTAATTCTCTCATAACCGAACGACCACTCAAAATTCTACCTTGCTTTTTGCGAGTGATTATTCTCTTTTTNCCCGAACGCTTAGACAATTTNCTGAAGGCAGAGAATCTCTCAGATGGTGTTTCAATTATCTCTGACTCGATAATTTCTGCTTCAATCGGTTCTGAATCTTTTCTTGATGATTCGACCAACGAGGGCAGAGGCTCAGAGATTTCAGGTTCNNCCAAAGGAGAATCAGGCGAAGAAAACATCTCAGGATTTGCGGATGGAATATGTGCTCCTTCGGCTCCGACAAATGAAGGTAAGAAATTGGTTGGAGCAGGTGTTAATTGCATAGGTTGTGGTTGGTTTTGGCCATATCCATTGTGGTGTTGTATCATACCATAGGAAGAGGAATCTATTCCTTGATTTCGGTGAACTACGTGTGGGTTCTGCTGAACAGGACTTTGCCACCCATTTTGAATAACATTGTGTCGTTGAGTGTGCAGGTTTTCTTGGGCTCTGGATAATAGNCTAGCAGGAATCTCTGGCTCAGGTTGCCCTATTTCTCCAAACCAATCTGGTAGAACAGGGTCTGCAACGGATTCTTGGGGAGACACTACTTCTGCTGAAAGTACATCAGAAATCTCAAAATCCATAGAATTCAGGAATGAATCGATTACTGGAGGCTGGGCTAATTCACTTGCTACAATTACTTCCTCAACAAGGCTGGTTCGAGGGAAATCGGAATCGTGAATTAAACTCTTAAATTCTAATCTTGCTTGCTCAAGGCTTTCTCCCTCTTGCAATTTCTGAATCATTGAACAGAGTTTTATCAAGGTAGAATCGCTACCAAAAACAGTATGACAGTCTCCCGCGACTGTATCTATTGTAAGAGTTGGTCTTCTTGTGATTACATGTGCGCTCGACAATACAATCCCTGCTGCTCCTAGAGCTGCTTGTGGGAATGCATTGATTCCCCTCCAAGCGACCCAAATGAGTATCAAGCCAACGATTCCAAGCCATCTAGGGACTAAGGTTGTATGATGCTGATGTACGCGTTGGATAGCATCTAGTTTCAGATCAAGAGCTTGTCCTGTTCGTGATTCGAAACAAAGTAAAGAGTCAGACAAGGTAGCCCGTATTCTACCTCGAACTCCTCCCAATGAAAGCGAGCGGAAAATTTCCACCCCCTCGCCGACATTGGGCCCCTCTGGCCTCATGTCCATTCGCATCCCTGACCCCGTCAATTACGCACAGGGTTATGAAGCCACCGTAGGTGAAGGCGGAAGAGATGGCTTTCTTTGTAGTGACTTATTCAAGCCGAGAAAGGGTTGCACTACCCATAATCCTAGGTTTTGAATCTAATTGGGCAAGGATAACAGGTGGTGGGTTTTCCTTACGAATAAATAATGGTGATTCCCATTCAACAATAAGCTCGTCATCTATCGATTTTACTCTCCCCACTACGAATTGTAAATCCACACTTGCATGTACAACATCTCCAATGGCTAATTGCCGCTTTTGAAATGGTGATTGACTGAGTTTTAGTATACTATTTTCATGTTTATCAAGAGCCATTTCGATAGATATGCCTGCTCTCTTATCTTCAATGGGTGGATGAACTACTAATGACCCACCTGATAGGTGCTCTTCTTTAGCATTCCTTAACGCAATTCCAACCCTATCTCCAGCAACAGCTTCAGAAACATCATCATCCATTACCTGAAGAGATTTTACGGTACCAGGCCCTTCTGAAGGCATCAATAATAATTCATCATGAACCTTTATCGTACCAGATTGAACATATCCTATCGCCACCAAACCAATTCCTTTGACATTGAAATGCTGATCTACTGGCACGACCAGTTGTGCACTTTTGGAAGATTCTAATTCTGAACTAATTTCATCCATTAAACCGTATAATGAGTTTCTTAACTCTATACTATCGGTGCTACACTGCGTCCAATTTTCAAGTCCTGCTTGAACAAATAAAGCTTTGACTTGTTCTTCATCAATCCATCCTCCATCAGAAGGATTGATGACGATAATTCCTCGGTTTAATCCCGCCGAAGCAAATGCCACTAGAACTTCACCAAATGTCCCATCTACAGCAGTAACCTCTACCAAACCAACTTTGGCCGCACATAATGCATTGAATAACGGCCTTATCCTATCAGGATATTTCGCTGGTCTAATTATTGAAAGAATACGCGGACCACTTGGCCCAGATTCTTTGTGAACATAGGTATCAACGTCTCTATTATCGGTTGCCTTCGCGATTTCTTTAGCCAAATCATCGCTACCTACCATCGCAATATTTAGCACGGTCATAACCATGCGAATCGAAGTTCATTCTTGACTTAACCGGGTATTAGACAATGCCCGATATGCGATTAGACGAGATTGATAATCTCCGGGAGAGATTGCTCGAAGTGCATCTGTTCCAAAGGATTCTAGGGTAAATGATGCTGTGACAGTGGCATGTACCAGNGACTCCATTAATTCAGNATGAGATATTTCNCCATNACCCNTTGCCAAATGTGCTGNCATCGCTCCTGCAAAACTATCTCCACAGCCTGTTGGATCTATCAAATCTATTACCGGATATGCNGGTATCGAAATAATNCCTTCTCTATGCAAAGCAGTAACTCCGTGCTCTCCTCGCTTGATNACAAGAATAGGNTTTCCTGCCATTTCCTGTACGATNTTTCCTGCNAAGATTAAATTCTGCTCACCTGCTAACATTCGAATTTCTCCATCGTTGAGAATAACCAAATCAACTCTTTTCATTGCAGTNATCAGCTCATCCCTAGCAATATCGATCCATAGATTCATCGAATCCAATACAGTAAGTCGTCTTGCAGTAGTTTGATTCAACACTGATAATTGGATTGNAGGGTGGAGGTTTGCACAAAAAAGAACATTTGGNTCCAAGGCAAATTTAGGGACTTTNGGTACAAAGTTTTCAAACACATTTAGATGTGTTTCAAGTGTNTGTGCTACAGCCATNTCNCCATGATAAGCCCCTTTCCAACGGAACGTTTCACCCTCCAATATTTCAATTCCTTCAATATTCAAACCCGCAGCATCATACAAAGATAAGTCGTTTTTTGAGAAATCATCTCCTACTACNCCTACCAAGGCAATATCTGATAACCCCAGCATCTTAGAATGAAACGCTGCTGAAAATCCGCCATANGATGCTGAACCACCCAATTCATTTTCTGATTTACCTGCAGGTGATTCTAATGAATCGTAGGCGATACTACCAACGATTAGTACATCCATAGATATCAGCCTAAGAGTTCTTCGTGCATGTCAATATATTGGATGGTAATATCACGATTCAGGAAATCCTCTTCATCCATNATTCTTCGATGTAAAGGTATCAAATGTTCGACACCTGTGATGATTGTTTCATCNAAAGCGGTACGCATTCNTCTAACTGCGTCATCTCTATCCCTTCCCCACACCAGNAATTTAGCAAGTAGNCTATCAAAACAGCCNGGCATTTCATAACCNGGATGAGCATGAGTATCGCANCTTACTCCGAAACCTGAAGGGAAATGNCATTCCCAAATTCTACCCGGAGAAGGGACGAAGTTCTTGGGGTCTTCTGCATTCAATCGACANTGTATTGCATGGCCATTCCAACCGATTTCCTCTTGTGNTAATGGTAAATCTTCACCTTGTGCAACTCTAATTCCCAATTCTACAAGGTTGTATCCTGTGATTAATTCGGTCACAGTATGNTCAACTTGAACACGTGGATTTACTTCGAGGAAATAGAAATCNCCATTCAAATCACGGAGGAATTCGAATGTTGCAAGGCCTTTGTATCCAACCGATTCCGCTCCAGCACAAACAAGAGCACCGATTTCTGCTCGTTTGGAATCACTAAGCCAAGGACCTTCTTCTACTAATTTCTGATGTCTTCTTTGGATTGAACAAAANCTTTCTCCAAAATGTANTGCTTTTTTTCCATCNCCTANTACTTGAAACTCAACGTGTTGNGCTCCTTCAATATATTTCTCTACGAAAACTCTGTCATCATTGAAGGCGGACTTTGCTCTACTCTTACACAATCTTAGAGCNCCTTCGAATTCTCCTGCTTCTTTCACGATTTGCATTCCAATTCCNCCGCCACCTGCTGCTGCTTTGATGATAACTGGATANCCAATTTCATCNGCTAAGGAACTTGCAACAGCAGCATCTGAAATCGGTTCGCTACTACCTTTTGCTGTAGGAAGNCCTGCGGCTTCCATAGCNGCNCTAGCTTCAATCTTATCACCTAATAATGTAATCACTTCAGAAGCAGGTCCNATGAAAGTAATNCCTTCTTCTTCAAGACGTTTTACAAAATGTGCATTCTCTGCTAAGAAACCATAACCNGGATGAACTGCATCACAATTCAGATCCTTAGCCGCCTTTACAACTTCCTCGATATCGAGATAGGAATCTAATGGATTTGATCTCATGATGGGATATGCNACATCTGCTANCCTTACAGGAAGGGATAATCGGTCTTCCCTGCCATGGATTATCGCTGCCTCAATCCCCATATCGCGAAGTGCACGAAGAATGCGCAATGCGATTTCTCCACGATTAGCAATTAGGACTCGTTTGAATGCCATGAAAGTATCCAAGCAGAACTATTCTATGATGAAAGCGGTCGAAATAGTAACTAATTTTAAGTTTTTTAACGATATTATTTTCACGAAATTGGTATATATTANTCTCTATAATTNGAAAAATACACTATAAGCAAGAGGCTTATACCCTAGTGAGGTATTTGAGTAACATGGCCGACGACAACAACACCGGNGCAGCAGTTGCCGAGAGACTATCGGGAAGAGATCTAAATCGAAGTGGTAAAGTCATCAATTTAGTAATATGTGGAAATTCAAGATTCTACAATTATGAATGGCTTGAGGAACAACTCGACCANTGGATGAAATGGCACGANTACCCTGATTTAATCATAATTGGTGGCGCAAGTGGAGTTGATTATCTNGCNGAAAGATGGGCTAATAATCATGCNATTCCAATGGCNGTTTTTTCTGAAGCTTGGAACGCNCCTAGAGCNGGNGTCTCTGATACTGGTAGGCCAGAAGCAGCGCCAACCTTAGTAGACAATATGTTGAGATACGCAACTCATATCATCGCATTCCCAGGACCAAAATCAAAGTGGACAACTATAATGATNGATAAAGCGAGAGAAAAAGGAATTAACACAATGGAGATTCCAACTCCTCCAGAGATGGAGCCTCCAAATTGATCAATATACGTCTCGAAGGTATCTCTTCTCTTCGCGCATCATNGTCTTCTCAATGAAATGTGTAGCATCNTCTTCGCTCATNCCACCGTGTTCGATTGCGATTTCAATCAATGCTCGATGAACATCTTTTGCCATGTATGTTTTATCNCCACANATATAGAAATAAGCGCCATTNTCAAACCANTCCCATATTNNNGCTCCATNCTCCTTAAGCCTATGCTGNACGTAGATTTTTTCTTCCTGGTCTCTAGACCAAGCAGTAGTAAATTTGTATAGGTGGCCTTCATCGAGCCAAGATTCTATTTGATCCTTGTAATAAAATTCAGTTTTTGAAGATTGATCGCCAAAGAATAACCAATTCCTACCTGAACCCGCATCAAAAACTCGCTGTTCCATGAAAGCACGGAAAGGAGCGATTCCAGTACCCGGCCCAACCATGATAATATCGGTTGACTTATCTTCTGGAAGTACAAACGATTTTGTTGGTGACATGAAAACTCGGACATCTGTTTCATCTACATCGACCTCATCNGCCATATATACGGTGCACAAACCACCTCTTGCACGATCATGATGGGTGTATCGAACGATTCCAACAGTAAGTTCTACCGCACCGGGGTGTGCATCAGGGCTAGAAGCAATAGAGTATAAACGCGGTTTTAGCCTATCGATTAATTCTAAGAATTCCTCAGGAGAATATTGTACTCCGAAATCTCTGATCACATCGATGTAATCTCGCGACCAGATATAGTCCTCCATAGCATCTGCATCTGTAGTTAGGTGCTTCACACGGCCAACATCATCTTGGCTCGGTAGNGAAGGATTTAGCTCTGTTTCCATTGTTGAATCGCCCCCAATAATGCCTGAACCATCAACTGATTCTCGATAACTTGAAATTAATTCAACAGTAATTCTTATTCCTGAAGATGTGACCTTTTCGGTGAGTGAATTAACAAATTTTTTGTTGACTCGATGAATTTCAAAATCTTTCTTTANCGCNTCATAGAGTGTCCTTTCTCCAATATGAGTAGTAACCATCATTTCACGATCCCAGCCACATATCTCGATTAATTGATTTACAGTGTCTGGTGGATTTTCAGANACTACTCCAAGGGCATCGCCAGCCTTGTATTCAAGGCCGGAATCACCTAGATCGAATACGATGTGACGAGTTTCTTTACGAGACCCCTCTCCATTGAGNACATAGTTTTCAGTGATCTTAGTTGGATAAGGATTCTTTGCNCTCCAGTTAGACATGACACACCAACTGTCCCCTCCACCTAATTCCCGTTCATCAATGTTGGTGCGATGACCTCTTATCCACGAAGAATCTGCGTACCTCCATGGTGCTAGTGGAATTACTCGGGAGCGGAAACGCTTTCCTTCCATCTGGAAGGCATCACTCATTCTTATGTATTGATAGACACATAATTGTAGATGCACCTCCTACNGCGCTAGCAAGTCTTCGAAGAGTAGGAATCTCCCCCTCNGATATCGATACCATATTGATAACNCATACTCATGGTGACCATGTATTTGGATTCCCTTTTTTATTATTAGAACGCAAATATATCTCCGATAGAGAGGGAGAGAAAACATTGACTGTAGCTGCAAATACCGGAGTAAAAGAGCAGTTAGAACACCTATGTCATCTAGCATACCCTGGCTCTTTAGAAGAGTCTTTACAAAAAATAAATTGGGTCAAAATTCCGGAATTAGAAAACTGGAAGTTTGAAACATTTGAGGTAAAACATGATCCAGAAGTAGATCCACATGGATGGATGCTTACTCATAAAGATGGATATTCCATATTACATTCTGGTGATTCTGGACCTTGTGATGAACTGTGGAATCGGGTAGGAAAATGCAAATTGGCAGTTGTAGAAATGGGAGTGCCACAATGGGTGGCAACCGAGTTCCATCATAAGCCGATGGATATTCAAAAATTGGCAGAAGAAAACCCTCAGACTACTTTGTTAATCACTCATACATACATCGATACCGATTATGAGATTATAACTACGCAATGGCCCGATTTGCCCTCGAATGTAATAGCAGGAATAGATAACTTNCAATTGGAAGTNCANCAGGATAGTGTCNAATTGATATTAAAATAGGGTTGNAAAATAACTTTATTTTTCGGTAATGCTGAAAAANATATATTTTTTCAATTGTCATNGTAATCGCCGNGATGAAAAATTTCTACCAAATCAGTATTTGTAAATTCTATAAATTAAAAAATACTTTTTAGGGGCCCCGCAAAAAAAATCGAACTGTACTTCTAGATTGTCGATTTTAAAAAGGCTATATATTAATTATTCAGTTCACAGTGATTCGTTTATTTGAGAAATTTCTGTTATTTTTCCAAACTCTTTATTAGTGTTAATTGTACTTTATTAAGTGAGGAAATCCTCACTTGTTTTTGCAAATCGTGAGTAGACTTATATGGCGGACTCGGACTCCCCGTAGGCATCACGCTGTGTGTTGGCCCGGCCAACAACCTCCGTGNATAGATGCAGGATGTAAGAAAATGAGCCGAAATATTTTCGATGGCATTCTTACACAACATACTCTTTTTGTGCAAAAAGAGACACTGCGCCACACTCACCAACCTGCTAAGCTTCCTCATCGGGATAACGAAGTTTCTGAACTATCGTTCAATTTGGTTGAAGCTCTCAAGGGACATATCCCTTCGAACATGATTCTTTACGGTGTAACTGGTGCCGGCAAAACCGCCGTCACAAGATATGTTTGTGACCAATTAGAAACAAAGGGTGAACAAATTGGACGATTGGTAAACCCAGTTTTGGTGAATTGCCGACAGATAGATACTCAGTATCGAGTTTTATCACATATTGGTAATGCGCTATTAGAAGCACATGAACAAGCAGATATTCCTTTTACAGGCTGGCCGACCGACCGTGTCTTTTCTGAATTAGTTAAGCGAATGGACAGTCGAGGAGGAGTCTATGTAATCGTATTAGATGAAATTGATCATCTCGTGAAAAAGGCTGGAGATGACCTATTGTACAATCTTACCAACCTTAATGCAGAATTGAAAAATGCTAGGGCTTGTGTTATTGGAATTTCTAACGATTTGAAATTTACAGATTTCTTAGACCCTCGCGTAAGAAGCAGATTAGGACAACAAGATATTGTTTTCAATCCTTACAATGCTGAACAATTACAAGATATTTTGAGAGAGCGTTCTAAAGAAGGGATTGCAAAGGATGCTATTAGCGCTGGAGTAATCGAATTATGTGCAGCTTTAGCGGCTCAAGAGCATGGTGATGCAAGATGTGCATTGGACCTATTACGCGTATCAACCGAGAAGGCTGAACAAGAAGGTTCGCAAACTGTAGAACAACAACATGTTAGAATTGCACAAGCACAAATAGAATCTGACCAAGTCACTCCTGTAATTACGACATTACCAACCCAGCAAAAATTAGTATTATCAGCAGTTTTGTTAAACGAGAAAAACGGACTGAAGAATTTCCAAACAGGAGAGGTTTACAATATTTACAAACAAGCATGTAATATTGTGCAACAACAATTTTTGACCGCTAGAAGGGTTTCTGGAATTATCTCTAATCTTGATATGCTTGGTTTAATTACTGCAAAAACAGTGTCCAGAGGAAGATATGGGCGTTCAAAAGAAATTAATTCTTGCATTCCAACTAATTTAGATCCAGTAGAAATTATGATCAAGGCAGAACCTATGTTCTCCGAAGTTTTTACCAACAAATATCGAGTTCAAAACAAACTATGATTTGATGTTGAGAATATATACTACCCCCAACAATGATAACTATTTTCTAGGTGGCACAAATTATGAGCGATGAAGTTGAAAACGGTGAAGCAGGATTTCTTGATCTACTGACAAACCCATCTAAAGCATTAGCAAACTGGTATGTTGGCCTAGGGGTTTGGGGACTATTTCTCGCGATTTTGAATATTGCAGGAGTACTTCATCCAACTTACAGAATTTCTTGGGGAGGATTGCTAACCTTTGAATTATGGGATTCTTGGCAGGGTACGGATCAATCTTTTTACGTTACACCTGGTGATGGTATTTTCATGATAATTTGTGGAACTTTTTCATTCTTAGGAATTAGATCACTGGCTGGTGCTGATTCCATTAATGACTGGGCAATGTCTTTATTGAAAAATGATAGTTACAAGGATTTAGTTGGTGGAGANGACAACGACTGGAATAAGACAATTGGTTCTTGGTGTGTTGTTTTAGGACTAGGTTTTTACTTTTCCTGGGGAATAATGTACACTACTTGGATCGACCTTGGAGTCTATGCAGTAAGCGTAGTTCTACTAGCATCTGGTTTGATTCTTCGTTCACTAGCTGACTTGGAAGATGAAGATTAATCAGTGTCCATTTCGCTTTAGTATAGCATCGATATAGCCTTGGATAATTCCTTGCCATAATGCAAGTGACCAAGTCATAATCACAATGATTGCACCTACTGGTTTACGAATTAGTGCTACTGAAAGATTAGATCTCAAAGCTAATGGCCACCATATTAGCATAGGGATGAGAAGCCAAAAAGGATATTCAAAAGCGATAGCAGATTGCTTGATTTCATCGATACCTCCTTGGTTGAAATTTATCGATAAGAGAGTCAAACCGACCAACATCGAAATTAATACTGGAGCATACATTAGTACCATCCATGAAGAACCGAGAAAATCAAATCCCGGACGCTTACGGTTTTTTGCAGGGTAATTTCGAACAATTCTAACGTGGGCTCTAGCATCCCTGCGTCTCTTGGATAAAAACCGACCCATTCCCGTTTCTGGAACATGGTTCACAACCGCATCAGGAGAATATACAATTATTCCACCACTGGCAATTAATTTCAGTGAGACCTCCATGTCTTCAGCATGATACCATTCGGGATTAAAACCGCCGACATTTAGCAAACATTCACGCTTAAACATCGAACAAGGACCATTTGCTAAACTTGTGATTCTTGGTCTAGAACGATATTTGGATTCTATTTCCACTGAACGAATCAAAGAAACTGTATCACCAGATTTAGCAAATACTGTTCTACCCGTTACCGCCATCACATTCTCATCTTCTTGAGACTGACTACAATTCAATAATTCTTCAATCCAATTAGGTTCAGGTCTAACATCAATATCTGTTATAGCAACCCACTCTCCTTTGGAAAGTTGTAATGCAGCCATACGGCCTGCAGAAAGNCCTATTGGCTTTTGGATAATAACTGAAACCAAATCGTGTTCACCCCATTTCTGTACTTTATCTTTTGAACCGTCGGTTGAACCATCATCGACCAATATAATTTCTAATGGTCGATGTGTTTGATCTATCAAAGACTGAATACAGTCATCTATCCATTCAACCCCGTTTCTTACGCAAACATTTACTGATACAAGAGTCATTATCGCACCTCGAATCTAGAGAGTTTATCGCGACACACTTCTTTCAGTTCTTCGCTAGTGATACCTAATACTACTCCTTGGTTTGGTTGTCCGTATACGATATTGGTTCCTAAAGGAGCTAACATGTGTGCTATAAGTGGGCCGAAATCTTCCTCACCATCTACCTCGATACAGGTCGATGTCTCACCCGATAGAGCAGCAGCAATAGAATCGATAAATGAAGGAGTGATTTGACCGGCAGGGTTTGTTGCCTCTAGCAATATATTAAACGCAGAAATATCGACTTTTTGCTCAAGTTCTTTTCGTTTTGTATAACCATCTATCATTGCTAAATCAGGGGTGACTCCAATATCTAGTAATGCAGCAACNCATACATCCCCAACCGCTACCAAACATCCTGCTGTGAAATCATCTAATGCTGCTGAAATCGCAACTTCAGGAATCTCTTCTGGACCAAGATAGAGTTCACCGAAGGGTTGTTTAAATTCAGCATCTAATTCATTAGGGAAATAATGGACATTTTCTCTATCATGCTTGGAGAGCCAAGGGTTACCTTCTCTATCGATTGCTCCTGCTCTAATTCTGCTGCTGGAAATAATAGAACCAATGTCATCAAGAGTATGTGGAACTTCTATAATCTCTAAAGGAGTCAATCCATTTTGTAATCGCTTTTCGTTTATCGAATTACAATTTGGCAAGGTCTCAGGTGTGCAAATGATACTATCACAATCTCTACGATGAGGTGCTGGTCCTAATTGGTCAGTCAGTTCATGTGTTGTGATTCTTTCATCAGCCCAATCTAAAATTGCTGAACGGCGATCTTCAAAGGACTGAATAAAGGGTGATTTAGATTGAGAAATCTCATCTCCAACAATCCAAACTTCTACCAATTCTGCGACTTCTAATGCCGCTTTTAGTAGATCCTTATGCCCGGTATGAAATCGGTCAAATGTTCCGCCTACCAGACACCTTCGCAACTTCACCATGCGTGCATCTGTTACCCAGCGGCTATTCAAAGAATCGCTGAAAATAGTGTGCCCCGACCCGTAACAGCCTCTATCATAGTCTCCTCCGAGGCTTGACCCATCGGGCCAGGGCGTCTGTGCAGCCGGTTGGTTGTCTCACTCTCATTCGTTAGTCCAGCGAGGACCCATTACCGACCACATAGTCCATCGGTTTGCATCAGAGGTCATTCTCGAAAGTCACCCTGGTCTTCGTCGATGGCGCATGGCCGCATCATTGGTATCACCCTTCATTGAACAGAATGCTCTCCGAGTGATGTTGCATGTGCGGCCAATTTACCCGTGTTACCAATCAGTCATGAAACCGCCGGTGTAGTTCGATATGAATTTCGAGATCTCCTTCAAAATCCAAAGGTGGCAGAGGTATCATTGGTTGAAAAAGCCAACCTGAGAGAGGATGTGTTCTTCCATACGATGGTCTAATTCCTTGTTCTCTGGCCTCAAGACCATCTAAAACATCTAACAAAGAATCTTTTCCAGGTCCTTCGTCCATATGGTGAACTAAATGAAGGGTATCAGAAGATAGCGGGACATCACAAAGTAAAATCGGCCATGGGATACTAAGGGTAGACAATATTGACCTTCCAGATGTTGATGCAATCAAGANTCTTAGCCAATCAAGAGCATCATCTTTCCAAAGTGAGAAATGTACATCTTCAATTATTCCAATTATCTGTTCTCTTGTAATATTCGAATGTTCTTTCAAAGCAAGATGGAAAGGGCATGCCGAAATAATTAACGAAATTATTGGTTTGTTCCAACAGGTCCTCATCACCTCGCCTAATCTTAATGGGTTCTCCTTGAACGCAATACATATTGATTCGATCTGAGGCAAATCTTCAAACCAATCTATTGAACATAATAATGCGCTAGCCATGGCAGGATGATTTAGTAAAGAATTGAAATTTAATAGGCTCAAAGGGTCTTTTCTAATTCGTTGTATTACTTTTGTAAATGCATCATCAACATACAATGATGCATCGCATAACATTTCCATTTCTAATGATTCCAATCTTGCCAGTAAAATCCACTCTGGAGATAATTTATCGCCTATTCTACGCCAGCGTGAAACTCTTTCTTCTTCTGGTGTTGCTATCCATGATGCGAGAGGATATTTCGATTCATGTTTATCCGCCCAGGCTGAGTCGCCCTCTTTTATCGAGCAAGCAATCCAAATTGCTTCACGTTTGTTTTTAGCATCTGACAAATGCTGCCCTGGCTCCCTCCATTCTATCTTGTTGGGCGCGGATGGTTCAATCCAATCTAAAGGAATACTAATCTCCATTCTAGAATCGATACTAATGGGCAGGCGAAGTCTTTCGTGCATACCCAAGAAGAATTTGCCAGATTTTTCTCCAGAAGTTAATCTAAATGGTAAGGCTAAATTGGTACTCTCGCAAATTACTAATCTACATCTACTATCTGAGATTAGNCGATTCAATTCATCATTCTCTACCGGCCAACGCCAATTAATTACTAATGGCAATTCGCTTTCTTCGAGAAGATACTCCAATACAGATTGTGCAGCCCGATGCGAGATACCTCTGGTATCGATAAAATCTGTGAGTTTTGATGACCATTCTTTCCCAGGGAAATCCGACAATAGTTTTCGAGTAGAGGCATTGGATACTTTCGATTCTAAATCCATTCGTAATTTTTGGGCCCTATCTTCAATNCTACTAATTTTCAGACGNGGGTGTAACTTTGTCAACCAAAACTTAAGGATTCCAAACGGCAGTTTTTGAGATGATTTGCCAACCAAATTAGCNTCGGCCATACAAAGAGAATTACTAGACATNGTTCGAATGAGCATGGCTTTATCATGTCTTTTTCCGACCTTAGCTTGTATTCCACCACGTGGACTTACTCTAGGACCCGAATTGCCCGCACGGCCGATGGATGAATCGCCATCTCGAAGAAATTGGGGCAACTCTGGCCATAATCCATCAGGTAGAGATTGGAACCAGCTTCCAACACCTAATGGCCATGACTTTGAATCGTCCAANAATCTGGCACGCACAACNCCCATCACTTTTGGACGTTCCATCCATGCTGAAATNGAAAGTGGAGAAGGGTCGCTTGGAGCATCAACTCTTGTGTTGGTTTCCAAATCCCACCAAGTTGGATTTTCATCTCTGGCTAGTGCCCATAACCAATTTGTAGAGGCCCCTGTATTTCCAGTGGAGTTCTGCACACCAGTAATCTCATCGTCAATCGGCCTTTCTGGTAGCCCTAATAGGGGTCCTTGAGGATTAGATGCATAACCAAGTAATAGCATAGAAGACTCTCTAGCAAGTACAATTCCCTTGGCACCAGGAGGNGGTGGCCATTGCACTAGTTGCTTCAATCTATTNAGCCCATCAGATTCCAATCTAGCTAAGCCCTGTGAAGACAATCTGTGTTTCGAACCCCTAATTACGTCATGATCACGTACGACGTCCCCCGAATGCCTCAATTTCTTCAATGCTGCAGAAGCATGCGGTAATCTCATTGAAAGCGCATCAGAAACCTCGGTAACAGTACCCCCACCATCCGCTAACCAATCGAGTACCTTTCTCTGGTGAGTAGAACGTATTCTCTTNCCAGTCACCTTTGTCANCATTTTATCGTGCATGCCCTTATCATATCAATATATTCACTTACATTTAACTAAATAGTTACATTTTATTACACATTTCCACTGGAAAGAACAATTTTACACCCGGTTTAATAATGAAAGCGCCCAAATATAGGCTAGATGTTGAAACTCAATGTAACTTCAAAGCGCAAACTAGGGAGAACGGTTATATGGGCTGCTCAGTTCCTCGTAAATATCGGCCCACGGACATGCTCCGGACTGGGTTGAATGACAGGAGGAATATACCAATGAAGACAGTTAGAATACGTGAAAAGATTAAGAAATTTCTGGCAGAGAAGCCACGCAATACTGCAGAGATTTTAGAACACATAAACAGNACTATGCGCCACGGCACAACCAGTCAACAACTTGGTAATGTTCTTTCCAAAGACAAAGATATTGTCAAGGTCGGTTACATCAAAAGATCTGGAATTCTTTCTGGAGGATACGATATCTGCGAATGGGCGACCCGCATTTGGGTCTCNGATAATTGCCCTGATTGGAAAGAAGGACAACCACTCATTCTAGACAACAACGGCAATGTTCAAACTTCGAGTGATTTAATTCGACGCTCTTGAAGTGAAAATATGATCTGTAAAAGCATATTTGAATCTTCGATCTGCATTTTTTGCGGCGGCCTAGTCGTTTGTGGCCTTTGTACAGATTGTGGAATTGTTCAATGAATCAATTCTGATAGATTGCAAGCGCTTCTTCAAAAGTAGCTGAATCACAAATTATTGCTTTACAAGCTGCTGACATCCGAACCGCGTCTTCCGTAGTTTTTTGATGGATATTNCGTCCTGTTGCTGCACCTTNGCAACCAGAAATATTCATCTGATCGTGTAATCTTTGCAAGAACTCTTCAGGAGGTAAACTTCCACCTCCAGAACAAATAATTCCAGTTCNACCAGCTGCTTCACATGCAATTGCAAGACTTTCTGGTTGCGTCATTCCGTCAAANGCAGATGGATAGTTTACTTTAGCGAAATCTGCACCTATGCATGCAGCAACTCCCGCNGCACCAGAAATCAATTGTGGACTCTTTTCATCNACAACAGCCTGNCCTCTAGGATACATCCAAACTACTGAGATCATCCCTAATTCATGAGCGGTTCTAATCATTGAAGCCGCTTCGGTCAGCATATCATGTTCGTATTCGCTTCCAAGATAGATTGTATATCCGATTCCAACTACATTTATGCCGTTATGAACCAAAGACATTACATCATCAAGGTCCCACATTGCTTGAGATACAGGATCTCTTTGCGANGTTTTGATTAAGTGAGACTTAGAATTTAGTTTTACAAGGTATGGCACTTCTGGATAATCTCGCGCATATTGAGAGATTAGACCTAATTGTCCAGCAAGAACTCCAATTGTTCCTTCAGCATGAGACTTGGCACCGATCTCGAATAGATGCCCTGGGTCATTAGATGACAAAGGAATTTTTTGTCCCCCGTCATAGAAGTCATCGTTTAGATGTTCGATTTTTTGATCGCATGCAAAAAGATTCATCTTTCCAGTACCGCAAGTAGCAGCATCCATGTTGTCGATAAATGTCTCAATCAATTCGTCAGGAACATCCGCTGGAACATGATACTTGGTTGGCATGTAGCCCGCCCACTATGGGATAGGACTTCAAAACATCGTTTGGAAAATTTGGCGAAATTACTTGCCTTCGAAAGAAGGTACACGCTTTTCTACATATGCTGCAATACCTTCTTTGGCATCACTGCTTCCAAATAGCGCGGCTTGTAATTCACGTTCCAATGCAAGATGGTATTCGAATGGAATCTCAGGACCTGTTTGACATGAACGCTTGATATTCCCAACCGCCATTACAGCCTTATTCGGTAGGGTGAATTGGCTTGACCAATCAAGNATATCTCGACGGAAATCATCTGCATCTCCTTCCCAAATGTGATTGATTAGTTTACAATCTAGTGCGTCCTCGAAAGACATCAGTTCTCCAGTCACCATCATTTCTAGAGCCTGTGCTTTTCCGATTAGTCGAGTAAGACGAGCNGTTCCTCCAGTACCTGCCAGAACACCTAGATTAATTTCAGGCAATCCTACTTTGCCTGCATTTTTACGAGCGATTCTGATATCTGCTGCCATTGCAATTTCTAAACCGCCACCTACTGCATGACCATTCATTGCACAGATAACNAACTTCGAGGTTTGTTCTAAACGAGATAGTGTTTCATTAGCATGGAGACAGAAATTGTACTTGAAGCCTGGAGTTACACTATTCAACATCTGAATAGATGCTCCTGCTGAAAAGAATTTAGCTCCGTGCCCAGTCAATACAATCACAGTTACATCGTCATCAAAACGTGCTTTGATTATCGCGGTATCAATATCTCTCATCATCTCATGAGTATAGGTATTTGGACCCATCTCATCTCCTTCTAAAGGAGCTCCTGCAGAGTTTGATGCTAGTTCAATAACTGCGATTCCATTATTTGTAACACCGTAGTTAACTAATCGGTTTGGCATTGGTTCTAGTGTGAGTCCGTACATGTCGCTCATACATCGGCCACAAGGGCTCGCATTATGAGTTAATCGTCGCGTTAAGGTTTNGGAACCGAGGAGGAATCGGAATCATTAGTAAAGGAAATACGACTTCCAGACTTACGAAACTCTGCCCATTTATCCCCTATCTCTTGGGCTGAAACCGATTGAGACCAGTTATCCCTTTTGTGAGCTTTTCTAAACGGTAAACGCCTCACTCCGCGACCTAATGACTTCGGATCTTTCTTTAGCATAAAGGGATTCACAAGTAGATATAACAGACTTTTCCACCATGTAGGCCGGAATAGTTTTCCAATCCATATTAGTCCATCATTATTCTTAGCTTGATTTTTCTTCCATCTTTTACACATCATTTTGAAAGTCCGATCTCCGACTCTATTCATCAAAAACCGATTGGTAACACTGGTACGAACATATGGAAGTAATTGTTTTCTAACCTCTATTTCATAATCACATTCTCCAAGGATATCTTTCGCTGCAAGATGACCTGACCAAACTGCCATTCTCATTCCAAAACCCCACATGAAATCTTGTAACCCTCCGGATTCGCCAATGTAATAGCGCCCTTCCTGCTTATATCGTGAGTTTATCGTAAAATCTCCTTTACCACCTACTCGCTTAATGGGAGTCCTATCCATTTTGGGATATTGGGATTCATACCATGCTATGGTTTGGTTAAGGAAACGTTCAGATTTTTTCTGTTTGCGCCAAAGGCAAGTACAAATTAATCCAACACCGTCAATTATTATGAGATACGAGTATGCTCCTGGGGCTAATTTATCATTTAATTGGAAGGCTATATGATTTGGATGACTGGTAGAAAATATCTCACCATANGCCACTGCGCTTGTGCCTTTAGGTCCGCAAGCGATAATTTGACAATCGTTTTCTTTCACTCGACTCTTGTAATGTATTTTGGCACCTGCGGCAATTGCCATTCTTTTGAAACCTTGATCGATGGTATGTTCAGATGTACCTCTCTCAACTATCCGATAAGCAATTCCAGATGTATAAATCTCCGTAAGTTCATCATCGGGATGAATCAAATCTACTACAGAAAATTCTGTTGCTTTAAACTCGCTAGAATCGTAGCCCCAATTTTTTAGTTGGTCAAAAAAGTCTTCTTTTTGTGACCAATTTTCTAATGCCTGAAAATCTCCATCAAAACGTGCACCTGAATCTTCGCGTATATCGTGAACATGTACCTCTATACCGGCCTTAGCAAGAGTTGTTGCTGCAGCAAGACCTGAAAGTCCCGCGCCCATAATGTGTACTGGAGGGTGGGAGGCCATGATTGCCGAATAGCAAGGATGGTTTCAAGGATGCGGCCTCATTGGAGATGACATGGCGGGCCATATTGTCATCAAAGAGGCTGAAAATAGCCTCGATCATGATGGCTTACGCTCATTAATTTCTATTGACGGATGTGGAGCAGTTGTTTCATTTTTGGGCATTACTAGAGGGTATGATGGAGATGAACCTGTAATACGATTAGAATTCGATGCCTGGAAAGATCAATTGGCTAGTGTATTGAATGAATTGGCTGAACAAGCCATCAACCTATTCTCACTTCATTCTGTTGCGATGGCACACAGAACAGGAGATGTCGGGCCAACCGAACCCATCGTATCCATTCATGTTGCAAGTCCACATCGTAAAGAAGCGTTTGAGGGTTGCTCTTGGTTAATCGATGAACTAAAACGGCAAGCACCTTTATGGAAAAAGGAAGTTAAGCCATCTGGTGAAACTTGGAAAGCAGGATTAGGTTGATTACATGGAAAAAAGTATCCAAGGAGTGGTAGATATCGGTGACAAACCGGTCGTAAAAAGAGAAGCAACTGCAACTGGGATATTACAATTAAACCAAGATTCTGCGGATGCTATACGTGAAGGTAGTGTGAAAAAGGGTGATGTGATTGAAGCATCTACAATCGCTGCGATACAGGCTGTTAAGGATACACCTCGCATAATCCCTCACTGTCATCCCATTCCTCTAGAAGGCTGTAAGGTTGATTGGGCTTGGGAAGAAAATAAACTAAGATGTACTGTCACTGTATCTGCACACTACAAAACAGGAATAGAAATGGAGGCATTGACCGGAGTTAGTGCAGGGCTATTATGTGCACTTGATATGGTTAAATCCTTTGAGAAAAATGAATCCGGTCAATATCCGGAAACAAGAATTAGTGACATTATCATTTCAAATAAATACAAATCGGATTCAGCCGTTTGATTCATGGAGGAGTTCTTGTTGGATACAAATATGGCAAGTACCGCAGATCTTTCTCATCACTTCTTGGAAGCGGTAGACCAAGCAGCAATCGCCTCTGCAGAATGGCGAGGGAAAGGTGACAAAATCGCCGCTGATGCTGCTGCTGTTGAAGCTATGCGTCGTACTTTTGACAATGTACCATTTGATGGTCGAGTCGCGATTGGAGAAGGTGAACGAGACGAGGCCCCAATGTTGTTTATCGGCGAAGAACTCGGCAATCAAGTCGGAGTAGAAGGTGCATTGAAAATTGATATTGCAGTTGATCCACTTGAATGCACAAATAATTGCGCAGATAATACACCCAATTCCATTGCTGTACTTGCTGCTGCACCCCGGGGCACACTACTACATGCACCGGATTGTTATATGGACAAAATTGCTGCAGGTCCTGCTTTAGCAGGCCATATTAGCCTAGATGCAGATGTGGCTTATAACTTGGAACAAACTGCTTCAGTCTTGGACAAGCCAATTTCCGAAGTCAAGGTTGTNGCATTAGACCGAGACCGTCATTCACAATTATTCAAAGAGATTCGAGCAACTGGCGCTCAGCTCCATCTGATGGGAGATGGTGATGTATCTGGAGCGATTTGGGCTGCAAGACCAGATGGACCATTTGACCTACTTATGGGAATAGGAGCCGCACCTGAAGGAGTAATTTCGGCTGCTGCCATCAGAGGCATAGGCGGTGTATTCGAAGGAAGACTGGTTTTCCGTTCAGATGAAGAGGAAAAAAGAGCCGAAAAAATGGTGGATGATAATCTAGAGAGACTTTGGACTGCCAATGACTTATGTAAATCAGATGATGCTATTTTTGCTGCTTCCGGAGTTTGTGATGGATACTTACCAGGAGTAATAGTAGGAAACGATTCGATTCAAACATTTGCCGAACTTATCGACGTCCGGTCAGGAGTAGTCTCAAGACACGACCGCACCCACTCACTGTGATAGTATGGCACAACAACTTCGAATCGGAGTTCGTCTACCTGAAGGTCATTGGTCTGGAGATGTATCAAGAAGTAGACCTGATGCAGTAATGCGTATTGAAGAAACAATGCCGCTTGCTAAAGGAAGAGGGACTGCCCAGATTTCTTCTTCTACCGATATCGAAAAAGAACTAAACACACACTTCGGCATAGACATGGTCACGGTCCTAGATAACAACCGATATACTGTAGAGATCGCACCTGGTGGAGGTGGATTTATTCGACCGATTAGAGAGGCAGGCGTAATTCCTCATTCACCGTTTGAAGTAAGAGATGGATGGGTTGATTGGACTATTGAATGTACTTCGGAAAAGAGTAAGGAACTAATTCAATCTCTACAAGATTTTGATATCCCATATCGTGTGATTTCNACTAGAGCAACNGGATCTAGAATGTTGACTGTAAAACAAAGAGAGGTTTTTGATTTGGCGATGAGAGAGGGTTATTGGGAAACACCAAGAAGAATTACATTGACCATGTTAGCTTCATTACTTAGTGTCAGTAAATCTACTCTCTCAGTACAATTGCACAAAATCGAAGGGACTGTTTTGAGTTCATTTTCTGACGAGGTTAGGCGCCGTTCTCCATAAATTGCAAAAAGCGAACATGTTCGCAAATTAATGAATAGTAGTGAGTGCCTGCGAGTATCATGGCAGAGTTACCTAAAACCTGGGATGACTGGATNNAGAACTTCGGTGAATGGCAAGATAGAGTTGGATTTAATCGTGAATGGCTNGGGGATTTTGACCTCTCTATTCTCTTCGATTGGGATCGTGCTGGAGAAGTTATTGAATTTGGTGACTATACTGGTCGAGCAAAGTGGGAGAGAGCATTACAAGTCCCGCATCAAAATATCAGAGATGCTCTGATTTCAATGATTACTGTTCAAGGNGACACAGAGTTTGCATCCGTGGAGCAACAGCGCCACCTACTTGCTTCTGCTCCTACTGATTATGACCGCTATGCTGCAGCTCGTATCATGGCTGAAGAACAACGCCATGGATGGCAAATGGCATATTTGTTAATGACCTACTTCGGACAACANGGTCGTCGTGAAGCTCAAAAACTACTGGAGAGAAATGCGCAAGATGGTGATCGTCTACTTGGTGCATTCAATCGTCCAATGCCACATTGGCTAGATTTCTTCTGCTACACAATGTTCGTAGATAGAGATGGGAAATTCCAATTAGGTATGTTGTCAACTTCTGCATTCAAACCGCTAGCAGCATCTATGGGTCCAATGCTTAAGGAAGAATCTTTTCACTTAGGAACTGGCTCAAATGGNCTACGTCGAATCATAAAGGCNGGAGTAATTCCTCTTGACCTATTACAGCGATACTTCAACAAATGGGTCGGAACTGCACATGACTTGTTCGGTACCGACTCGTCAACATCTGCTCATTGGGCTTATGTTTGGGGAGTTAAAGGTCGATGGGATGAAAGAAAGAAACTTGAAGGCGAAATCGAGGTTAACAAAGAGGTTCTAAATGAGGAGAGTAGAGGTCATTATCACGATGAAATATTTGCTGAAGTCGAGAAGATGAATGCTCANATTCCAGATGATGTAGATTTCAAATTAACAATACCTCATGAAAATTTCAATCGTGAGATTGGAAACTTCGGCGGCAAGAGATGCACAACTGAGGGTGACCTGTTCGAAGGTAGTGACGAAGAATGGGAAGAATATCTGAAAATCGTTCTACCAACGCCTGAGGATGAAGTTTTGTTGAAAGAGTTATTCGAGCAAGAGTGGATTGAGAATAAGCCGATGTCTGCACGTCAGATTGCTACTGGCATAGGCGCAACTGCTTGATTGGTGATTCGATGATTCCTGTCTCGCTCTATGGAGTGGATGAAATAGAATTGGAAAGATTCTATGCAGAACTTCCTGGACTTGTTGCAGATGCATATGATGATTTACGATATGAAAAGGCATTATTTTCTGTTAAAGGAAATGATACTTTAGAGCATATTTCAATCGCTGATAGATGGGCTGAGGAGCAGGTGAACTCTTGGCCTGAAGAAATTCAAATGGAAGTTGTAATGGCTATTGCAACTATAAAATATCCAACTGTTGGATTATTAGAGCACTTATTGTCTCTTGAAGACGTTGATATGGTTAGAATTTCAAAGTGGATGCATTTTGAAACCAATATTTATCCAATCTATTCTGAGGATGCCTGTGCAACGCTTGGACGATTAGGGATATCAACCCCGTTTGATCCAAATGATACTGCATCTTATGGATTATATGTTTCCAGACTTGAAGGATTAAAGCTCCACGCACCTGCTGAAGGAATGCCTGAAATCGGTTTACCGAGGGCAAGAATGCTCCAGTTAGGTTTGGAGCGGTTCAGATGAAGAATTTTTTNATTCATCTAAAATTGCTAGCCGTTGCAGCGATCTGGGGGTTAGCATGGGTTGCTGGACGTATAATTGCATTAGAGATACCGCCAATTACTGCAGCATGGATGCGATATGTTATCGCAGTAATCATGTTTTTAGCATATCTCCGTTTGACTAACAAATGGGTCTTGCCTACCAAGGAACAATGGAAATTAATTGCATTAATCGGACTATTTTCTACATTTGTTTATCAGGCCTTTTTCATGTATGGAATGAAGTACACCGCCGCAGGTGACGCCTCGTTAATGATCACTTTCAATCCATTATTTACCGCATTATTAGCCATACCTTTTCTTGGAGAAAAAATGGACCTACGCTTAGGTAGCGGACTATTACTTGCGTTATCTGGAGTTGGTGTTCTATTCTTTTATTCTCCAAATGTGGATATTCCTTTCACTACACGATTGATTGGTGATTTATTTATTGCTGGTGCTGCTCTTTCTTGGGCNGCATCTTCAATCTTGATGAAAAANGCGATGACTACCGAACATCAACCTTTGAGTCCACTTCATTTGACGGTTTGGTCGGCTGTTGTAGGATTATTGATTATGACTCCCTGGGCTGGATATGAAGTATTCCAGCACGGAATTCCTAATCCCTCTGATGATGTTTGGATTTCAATTATTTTCTTAGCGATTCTTTCAACTGTTGTTTCTTATGTTTGGTTTGCTGACGGAATAAAAACAATCGGTGCTAGCAAATCTTCGCTCTACGTATACTTAGTTCCGCCATTTGGAATAATATCTGGTTGGTTATTGATAGATGAAATGCTTGGTTGGTCATTTTTGGCTTCTTTCGTCCTAATTGTTGGCGGGGTCATATTAGCTCAAACCAAGGAATCGTCATGAACCGAAGTCCCCTAGGACTCGAATATGGGAATCAATACTGTGGCTGTTGTGGGTGCTGGTACTATGGGTGCAGGTATTGCACAAGTATGTGCTCAAGCTGGTTGGAAAACAAATCTCTTTGATGCTTTTCCTGAAGGATTGGAAAGGGGAATGAAATCAATTGATGCTTTTTGGGACAAAGGTATTGCACGTGGGAAAACCACTCCTGAACAGAAATTGGAATGGAGTTCTAATCTGAATGCGGTCGAAGATATGACTAGTGCTGTTGCTGAAGCAGATATGGTGATAGAAGCGGTACCTGAAATTCCTGAACTCAAACACAAAATCTTTGCAGATCTTGGCGTGATGACCAGAGACGATTGTATACTTGGAACCAATACCTCTTCACTTTCTATTGCAGATATCGCTGCCGCATCAGGTAGACCTGAAAAGGTAATAGGAATGCATTTCTTCAATCCAGTACCAATAATGAAACTCCTTGAATTAGTCAAACANGATTCNTGTTCTNACNATACTATTGAAATGGCTAAAGCCGCTGGNGAAGCAATGGGTAAAACCACTATTTTGGTTAAAGATGTGCCAGGTTTTGCCACATCAAGACTTGGAGTTGTTCTTGGAAATGAAGCNATTCGAATGCTTGCTGATGGTGTTGCTAGCGCTAAGGATATCGATACTGCGATGGTGTTAGGTTACAAGCATCCGATGGGACCACTAGCCCTAACTGACCTTGTNGGTTTAGACGTGCGTAGAGATATACTTCTAAATCTGAAAAAATCTTTCAATGATGATNCNTACACTCCACACCCNCTTCTCGANAAGTTGGTGTCACANGGACGCCTGGGTAAGAAAACAGGAATGGGCATCTATGACTGGTCTTCTGGACAGGCTGAAGAAACGCAACTNCCCGATTGAGCAACNAATCGATGAGTATTTGTCAAAGACTTATGTCGGGCAAATATGCTACCCTCCTACAATGTGCTGGGAACCAAACTTTCCACTTGTTCAACCGACCCACTAACCGGTTGGATGAGAGATGGNTGCTGCAATACCGATCGCAATGATAGAGGGCTACATACGGTCTGTTGCTTACTTACAATGGAATTTCTTGAATTCGCTCGTTCAAAGGGAAACGATTTGATTACACCTGCTCCACAATTTAATTTTCCTGGATTAAAAGAAGGCGACAAGTGGTGTGTCTGTGCTCAAACATGGCAAGATGCATTTGATGCTGGTGTTGCTTGCCCTGTTAATTTAGAAGCGACTCATGAAGAAACATTGCAGATTATATCTCTAGATGATTTACAATCAAAATCGATTTGAGGTTTCAATATGGATTTTTTCAAAATTGCTGGTATCGCTGAGACCTGTTCTACCATCAGTCTATTTTTCATCGCTATGCCAATGAAGTATATTGGTGAAAATGAAATCCTTGTGAAAATTATTGGTCCAATTCATGGCTTGCTATGGATGATATATCTGGCATTGTTATGGTGGGGCCAATATCAAGGGAGATGGAATATGAAAGCAGTAATCACCGGTGGAATACTATCAATTCCTCCGGGAGGTCCTATTTGGTTTGAACCGCGAATTGGAGATGAAAAGTATCTCCCTGTAAAAACAAAACAAGTAAATTGAGGAAAATTTCAACTGCTTTTTACACCCAAGAGTGATATATCGAAGCATATGGAGCAATAATCATGCGAGCAAAGTCATTGTTGATTGTTCTTCTAATGTTCACGTCCGCATTATCGGGTTGCTTTGGAAATGATGAACCTCCTGAANCAGGCCCCTGAAGAGCCTCCTGCTCCGGATGGAGTTTTTGTAACAGATTCAAGTGGTATGCCAGTAGATGTACCTCCGCTAGATATTAGTTTTACATTCAGTGATGTTGGAGAAACCGGCAAGGAGCCTAGTATTGGGATAACATCCAGTGGTTGTATATTTTTCATCGCCATGGAGAAAGTAATGAGGTCATGTGACCATGGAGAATCTTGGGAAGAAACTCAAGACCCTATACAGTGTTCTCCAACCACGAGNGACCCNTATGGCTGGGTTGACCCNATTACTGACCGTATTTTCAATGTTCAAATGATNGGTCTTGAGACTTCATGGATATGTTGGAGTGANGATGATGGNNAATCTTGGTTAGGTAATCCTCACGACTCTGGTACTACTCCGATCAATGACCACATCAAACTAGCTAGTGGACCGTGGACCAGTGCGGGTTATGGAGCACTGGGCCAGATAACAGGTAGTACAATCTATGAAACTGCAGTATACTATTGTTACAACAAATTGGCTGGAATCTTTTGCTTTACCAGTTTTGATGGAGGGGCAACCTTTGAAGCGGGTGGACAAATAATCGGTCTAGCAACCACTAATGGAGGACTACACGGTGCAATTTCTACCGCTCCAGATGGCACGGTATATGTTACGCCACGTGTTGAAACCCCTTCCGTAATCGTCTCTGATGATAACGGCTTTACTTGGTTTGAACGTACAATGGGAGAAGATGTTGGAACTCCATATCCACGTAAGAATTCTGAGATATCCACCGATACCGAATCAAATGCATACCATGTTTGGACTGGTGGAGATGAGGGAGTTTACATGTCCCGGTCTACCGATTCAGGTCAAACCTGGGAACAGGAAAGTATCCGAATGTCTCCTGCAAATGTCATATCAACAGTATTTCCTCAGACAGATGCTGGTGACCCTGGAAGGATTGCGGTAACTTATCTGGGTAGTGAGAACTCAGAAATGCTTAACCAATCTGATATCGATGGAAATCCATGGGATGGTAATGCTCACTTTGCTCAAAATAATGTAACTTATCACCTATACATCACTTTCAGTTTGAACGCATTAGATGCTGAACCAATATTCCATACATACCGAGTCACCGATGACCCAGTGCAAATCGGTTCGATTTGCTTAAACTCGGGTGACTGTCGAGATATAGGCGGATCAAATCGTAATTTGCTTGATTTCAATGACCTGCATATCGATAGAGAAGGTCGTGTTTACGTTGCCTTTGCTGACGGCTGTACTGGTCAATGTGCAACCGGTAATAATTCAAGTGCTGAAGACTCACGTGATGGAAGAGGTTCAGTTTACTATCTGGCTAAAGGCCCTAGTCTAATTGTTGAATATGGTGAGTTATTACCACTCATTGGAACAGATGATAGCGATATGGATGAAGAAGCATCATATGAATGTCGCATTGCAACTGTTCGAGAAGAACAAACCGACGAAGATTGCGATTGATATCAAAGTTTGATATTTACATTCTTGATCTTGGTATAGAAACGAAGAGCATCTTGACTCTGTTCTACGCCGATTCCTGATTGCTTCCAGCCTGTAAATGCTGTTTGAGGGAATGTGATTGGGTATTCATTGATACTAACCATACCCGACTGGACATCTCTTGCAAATTTGTGTGCTCTTGACAGATTGTTGGTCCAAACACCGTTTAACAATCCAAATGGAGTATCATTGGCTAAAGCCATCGCTTCCTTATCTTCACTAAATTTGGTAACTGCCAGAACTGGACCGAATAATTCTTCTTGGAATAATAGATTGTCACTACTTATTCCTGTAACTACCGTTGCTTCCATGAAAGCTCCATCTCGGTCTAGAGCGTTACCTCCACACACAACATCTCCGCCTTGTTCGAGTCCTTTTGCCAACATTGCAAGAACATCATCTCGATGAGAGGTATGAACCATGCTACCCATCCTAACGCCTTCTTCCATCCCTGGGCCAACCGGCCATTTTGAGATTTCAGCAACTATTGCATCTACCAATTGGTCATGAACGTCCTCATGAACAATCAATCTTGAACCAGCCCAGCACATTTGTCCAGCATTCATGAATATTCCAAAACAAATCGCTTTTGCACAATGAGCAAGATTTGCGTCTGGGAATACAATATTGGCACCCTTACCACCCAATTCTAATGTTACAGGTGTCAAATTCTCACTCGCTTTAGCCATTACTGCCTGCCCGGTAGGAACGCCTCCAGTCAATATGATTCCATCTACACCAGAATGACCTGCTAAAGCATCACCGATCAAACTTCCAGAGCCGGTGATTACTTGCAATACACCTGATGGCAATCCAGTCTCAGCATCCTCCATGGCTTTGAGCCATGCAATTAGTGAAAGCGGTGTCCAAGAAGCCGGTTTGGCAATTACCGTACAACCGGCTGCAAGCGCAGGTGCAATTGAACGAATAGCCAATTGCAGTGGGAAATTCCAAGGAACGATATGAGCGGTGACTCCTAATGGTTGGCGCAAGGTATAGTTTAGACGATTTCCAGGTACAGGAATTGTACTACCTTCTATCTTATCTGAAAGGCCGGCAAAGTACTCTAATGTCCATGCTCCATAACGAATTTCTGATAATGCTTCACGGAATGTTTTGCCATTATTTGATGATTCTAAAGCGGCTAATGACTTAGCATTAGCATATGTGGCAGCAGCCATTTTTTGCAAAATTCTACCTCTTTGTGCAGGGTCCATAAGAGACCAATCTTTGGAGTTAAATGCAGCACGTGAAGCATCTACGCATCGATTCACATCAGCGATAGTTGCTTTGGGCACAGTTGCAATTACTTCACCAGATGCAGGATTGAGTACATCAGCAGTAGCTCCATCCTCAGAGTTACACCATTCGCCGGCTATCGACATTTGTTCTTCCGCCATATCATAGGCCAAGCAGAACTTGCTCAAAGCCTCTCCCATTGGGGGTGGTCTTGATTAGTTGTCAGTTGAAGCGGGTTATATGGCGAAGCGGATTGGAATCGCTGAGAAGACGGTTACTACCGTCACTGGTCGCCCACCTATTCTGGTATTGATTGCAGGAGCGACAGGGGTTGGCAAATCCACAACTGCGGTACAATTAGCCCATTCACGTTCCTTTTCCAGATTATTGTCAACGGACGCTGTGCGCGAGGTCATGCGGGTTATGGACGATGGTAACAATAAGGCATTACATCGTTCTTCATTTTCTAAAGGAGAAACTGGAGATCCCGTTCTAGATTGGCAAGATACATGCAAAGCTGTCGAGGCTGGAGTATTGGCCACTATTGAAAGAGCAAGACGTGAAGGTATTGATTTAATTCTTGAAGGAGTCCATCTAGAGCCTAGTTCACGACTGATTAGGCCATGGATTGATTCAGGGGGTATCGCCTTAGGTATAGTGATGCATGTTGATGATGAAAAACAGCACACTTCATTCTTGAAACAGAGAGAGAGTCACTCGTTTAGAAATGCTGATAGATATATTTCTGCTCTTCCAAGAATTAGAGCAATTCAGGATGGCTTTAGAGAAAAAGCCCGGATTGCAAACTGGCACACTTTAGATCCTACCAGAGTCAAAGACTCTATGGAAAAGATACAGCACTGGCTAGATCTTTGCTGGAATGAATGGCGTAGAAAAAATTAATCTAAATCTAGGCTGTAACTTATCTCCCTAGTAAGCATTGTATTTCTGTCGGCAGCACCTAATTCTCCTGTAACCGTAATTACTCCCGAATCTTCAGTTGCCGTCATATTGAGTAGTTTAAGTTCTACTCCTCTAATTTCTCCGTGATGAAGAATATCATCGTGAAGTGATTCCAATGCTTTCTCGATACTTTCTATTTCGCTCATCCCACCACCATACCAAATTTGTGCACGCTCTTCGGTTAGGCTAGGAAGGGAATCAATAACATCTCTAGATGCTAAAATTGAGGCATCACCAGTGGTATCATAAGGAGAATTTAATCCAGCCATTTTTACACCATATATTGCCATCGAAAGTAAAGACATCATCAATACTACTCCGGTTGCTAACAACATCTGAGCACGGTCATCTCGATTAGATTCGCGCATTAGTCGCCACCTCCTCTAGACCACAATTCAATACTGACTGTCCAAAGATGGTCGTCAACATTTACCAAAGCATGTGTTGTCACAGTTCCACCGTTAGGTGTAGCGATTTCTCCGCTGGGATGAGAAGTTCCTGAATCTTTTGCTAACCAACAATTACCCTCAATTCCACTAGCTATTGCATCTTGAATCAACTCGCATGCCGCATCTTCTTGACCTGTAGCCAATAATTCAGCCAATCTCGAGTCATATCCTTCTTCCAGTGAATCCAATCCTAATGCATAATTAATCGCATCTTGACCTGCGAATTCTTTGTCAGCATCGATTGAAACAGAAGGTGAATCGGGAACATGAACTCTAATCAAAAACGCTGCACTCATAAAAAAGAGCCAGAATAGAGTAAGCATCTCTAGGATGTGGATTTGTGCATCTTCATCCTGCTTCATTACGCCACCTCAGGGCTTGAAGGTACCTGAATTAGGAACCAAAGATGGGAGGTCGGTAACACCTATCAGATCAGGGGTAAAAGCGATGAAATTGAAACACAGAATCGCTAAAAGAATCATTAATCCGGAATGCTTCATTCCACTTGTGAATCTACCAGTTGCCATCAATCCAGCCATCAAACCATTACCTAGGGCTTGCATGGTTACGCCGTAATAGAAAATTGTAAGGAAAAACAATGGCTCGATGTTTCGGATAACCATGTTTCCTAACTGTTGGCCTCCACCATCACCACCATCACTTGGCTCAGAATTCGAGCCCGCAATAGCAGGAATGAAAACCTTAGCCAGAACTACAATTACACCTAGGAAAACACCGTATGAGGTCCAGATAACGGAAATATAAGACGCAATCGAACGTTTTCTTTCACCTTCTAAGAACTTGATTTCACGGCTATCATTGGCTGCTGTAACCAAAATATCAGATATTTTACCACCTGCACGATTCGCTTCACTAATCAATGAAATTGCTCTCTTTACCAATGGAGTACCAACTCTTTCAGCAAACATTTCGATAACGTCACTAAATGCTACACCCCATGATAATTGAACAGACATTTGCTTTACTTCTTTATTCAGGGCACCGTATTCAGACCGCGCCAGCGTTTGAACTGCGACTGTCATCGAAAGACCTCCTTTCCAGTATTCTGCTAAATCCCGCAGGAAATCGGGGAATTTTTCTTCCATTCGGTTTACCTTTTCTTTTACTCTATCCCAGTAAAAAGAAGCAGGCCAAAAAGCGATGAAGAAACCAAATCCAAAGAAATTCAAGAAAATTGTAGGGCGAAGGGACATTCCTCCAAGTTCGACCTCTGGTCCAATCCAAAGTGATTTATTGTTCATGTATTCTGGAACCCCATCATAATAGTCCATAGTGATTCTAAAAGAGGCCTCATCTACTGTCTCATCAGAAATGATGACTACTGAGTACATCTCTCCCTTTTGAATTGCCTCGATATTTATTTCACACTTGTCATTTGGATCTTGGGAGTTGCCCGTGTGAGTACCTCCGGGAAGAGGTTTGTTTGCTGGATCTCTAATCTCGAACTTGTACAAGGATGGTACAGAAGTCTCAACAGAACATGTTGCTGAAAACGTCTGTGGTGGAAGAGTACCGGGGTCCATGCCTAAATCCGAACCATTTAGACCAGGAACATCAAACATCTGACCTAAAGAACGGAAGTCCATCCATGGCTCTTCGCTATTATCCCAGACTAACTGGTCGGGAGTGTCCTCCAATATTGGACAAGAAGAATTACTTTCAATTGTTGGAATAATCATTGGATCTTGTCCACAAATGGTATTGACAAATAGTGGTTGGCCATTTGCTGCTGTTGTAAAATGTGAATTGGTAACCCAGAAACCGAATGATGTGAGGCCAAGGAAAATACTGATTGTAAGAATCACATACAATTTAGTAAGAGTAGAGTCATCTTTTGGAAGGTCGAGTACAACTGTAATTTTCTCCTTCTTTTTCTTTCGTGCCATACTCTCCCCCCTTACTCACATTTTCTGCTCTTCACTTGAAGACCATACTAAGAAACAGAACATTACGTGTATCATCGGTAAAACCAGAAGTACAACCGCATACAGAGTACTTTCCTCCATTTGAGCACCTGCACCACTAACCCAGAACATGATAACGAGCATTACTATTAGGAAAAGAGGCATTGCCACTGCTACAACAACATATGATTCTGCTAACATTGCTAAAGACTCTAAGAACTCATGTAAGCGTGTTCGGTTCTCTCTCATGTAGTGCTCTGCACGGTTCAAGAAGTAGAGTTTGAGAGAACCTCCAGCAGTTAGTGTTCCTACCATTCCTTGGAAGAACTCCGTCATCCATGGAGAGGCTGCTCGGTCTACTGCCATCTTCATGGCGGTCAATAAATCGTATCCAAGCAAAGTTACGTCTCTGTAAATCATAGCGGAATCATATGCGATTTCGCCATAAATATCCTCATTCATAGCCAAAGACCTGAAGATATTACTTGGAATCGCATTTGCAGCAGCCATAGCTGCAGTATAGGATGCTGCATAAGGAATATATTTCTCTAATTTATCTCCACGAGCTTTTGTCGATCTAGATGCTGCACCTTTTTGATACTTGTAAGTAATATAGGGAATTAA
>PALS01000056.1 GCA_002706615.1 Methanobacteriota archaeon | reverse complement strand
CTGAGCAGTATGCAAAGAATCTAATTTCTTTCTACTCGCATGGCTTAATCGAACTCCAATAGCGGTCGCCTCTGGCAGGATCAACCAGATTTCGTGATGCTAGATTAGCATCTATCTTGTCTAGATCCTTTGGCTACTTGTCGCTGTTGTAAATTTTAATTGCTGACCTAAAGTTTAATTGACAGGTTCACATTGCACTAATTACTCATTCTTGCACACAAAATATTGTGTCGTGAACACTGATCACCTACCTGGCCTAGAGCGGGCACAATCCGTGGGAACGGGTGTGGTTTCTCAAGACCGCGATATGCTTCGGCTCGCATCTTGGGTAGATGGCGACTTTCATAATCCCGCAAGGGGACTCTGCCGCCAACGCCGTCCCATTAGACGCAAGCAACTCGGCGAACATCCCCCCGTATATCAAGGTGACTGAAACCCAAACTGCGTCAAATCGTGAGACTGCGCCCCGATTTATTGGCATTTACAGTTAGATATATTTGTTAAAGAGAGGACTAGTATCCATTAATATTTATTGTAACAAAATTACAGTTTAATTATTTGATATAATCTTAGCAATTTTTCGATTATGTTAATCTAAATTAAAACGCGCCAAACGGCGTATTTAACTCGTATTTTACTCGGCTCCGAAGAATTGACGGAGCATTGGATGCATTTCCATCGCCTGTTCTTTTTGGATCTGCTCATATGTACGTAATATAATTCCTACAGCCAGTAACAATCCCGTTCCCGTCGCATTTCCTACCGTTCCAAGCAAATCCGCTCCTGCAGCTAACAATCCTACAAACGCACCTGAGAAGTAGGTGACAGGTGGAATATATCTCTCAAGGATACGCTCTAGAACCAATGGATTCTTTCTGAATCCTGGAATCTGCATACCCGTCCTTTCGATCTGTTTAGCAACATCTTTTGAACCCATATTCGTCGTATCGATCCAGAACTTCGCGAATACCATGGAACCTACCGTCATCAAAACCACGTAGAAGAATACGTGACCTCCAATTTGCCATAAACTATGGCCATAAATATCGCCTTGCTGATTAAGTATCGGAATCAACCAATCATTCACTCCATTTACCATCGAAGAATACCATGCGAATCCGCCACTAGGGGTCGAAGAATTCGGCTCATATGTCCCGATATATTCCGACATACTACCCCAACCATTCTTTCCAAGTATCGGGGTCTTAGACAGTGTTGGATGGTTCCAGAATAACAGTGTAAACATGTTGACGTTTGCAAGCAATGCTGCCATCAAAATAACCGGAATGTTAGATGCATATACTAGACGAATTGGATATTTTCCACGATGGCCACGAACCTTACCGTGAGTCAACGGCAATTCCAATTTACTACTCTCAGCATAAGCTACAACCAGGAATACAACTACCGACGAGAATAACGCCGCAATTGGATTGACGTGCGTCAGTAGAATCGTCTCGAAACCATTCTGAGCGATCATCTGACCATTAGTCGCCTCCCTAAACATATAGAATATCATAGGCAACGTTCCAGATGGTGGATTTTCTAGACTGTAGCCGAAATCAGAGTTTGCTGGCATTGGCGATAATGTTCCAACGAATGTGGACTGTGCTACACCTGCAGCAATGAATAGAGAGATACCAGAACCAATACCCCACTTGCTTACCAATTCATCAAGCAAGAATACAAGGTATGAACCTGCGAATAATTGTGCTACGATTACAAAGTTAGCCCAACCCATTCCATAGTTCGTAATCAATTCCTGAGTAGGGTCCAAGAAACCGTATGTCTGCGGAATAGATTCGATAGGAATCATCAGCAATACAAGCAATTTCTGTACACCTTGGTACATTGCTTTATCTTCAGAATCTTGAAGGTCCAGACGGATAATCTTAGCACCAGCGAATAATTGCATGATAATTGAACCGGTAACGATCGGTCCAATACCAAGATGCATGATAGTACCTGATGCACCAGCCATAATCGAACGGAATCCACTGAACAAATCCAATGCTTGTCCAGACAATCCCCAAAGCATGACGTTTGTCATTGCGAAATATATGATTAGAACGAATGTTGTTGTCCACAATTTTTCATTGAAGCGAACGTGTCGTTCTGGCTTAGTGATTGCAGGATAGACGTTTACGAAGCGTTCTAACGCATACAAACGGCTACTCTTATCGCCACTATACATGAAACAGGTTAGAGTTGCTGCTGCTCCAAATCCAAGCAAAATAACTCCTACNAGTAAATATCCAACCAATTCTTCATGACTTCCGCCCCAAGAGTTTGGTCGACAATACCAAGCAGCNCCNAATGTGAAGGCTAACCAAGTGAGCATTTTTCCATAACGNCCNATAATTGGTACTTCCTTGAGATTATCAGGAAGGTCTTTGGTGAAACATAATAGAAGGAAGGCAACATATACAACACCGTAACCAAATCCNAATATTGCACCTTGGTTTTGCAATTCGGTAACNCCTGATGCCATCATCAGTTCGTCATATTGCCAATAACCTAACATTCCAAAGTACAATAGTCCAGTTAGACCGACTGCCCAAGGGATGGATTTTTTGCCCATTTATATTCCTCCTTAATTATTTAGATGCGAGAAGTTCACTCCTCTTCCCATTCTTCGAATTCATCATCGCCATCGTCGCCTGCTAGAGAACCACCGGCGGCTGAAATCTTTTCAGCTGCTCTTGCTGACCATTCTTCGACAGTTACTGTCAAAGCGGTGTTTATTCTTCCTGAGCCAAGGAGTTTGTCGATTCCCATAGCGGTTAAATCNACGCTGCTTTCTCCATTAGCCATTCCTTCTAAGTCACTTACATTACAAGTTACGTAAACAGTTCTTAGACTTGGATCACGATTGAAACCATGCATACCCCAATGATTTGGCATATACTTGATTCTAGTCATTACACGGTGTTTGTTAATTCCTGCTAAACCGCGACCTCCACGCTTACCAGCGCCTCTACCAGCCTTATGGCCACGGCCATGAGTACGGCATCGTCCTCTGAATTTATTTGCTCTACCCATCAAAATCACCTCAAATCATTCGCTCAACAAGAGCACCAATATCCTCTCCACGAGGACCTAGAGCGCCACCTATCACATAGGTGCGCTTCAATCCACCCCAGCCTTTAGGGCCGCGTGGTGGATGTAATCTGAATACTCGCTTCATCTCAGCCATATCTTTGACTGTTGCATCGCCTGCTGCAATAGCTTTGGCGAAATCTTTGATCGATTTGTAATCGGTTGCTGATTTAACATCAGCATCGGTAATCGGTTTGTCACCAATCAATCTACCTCTTCCTGAAATCATTTTCTCAACAAGGTCAGCATCTGCATTACCCCAGGTAATGTAATCCTTAGCCTTCTGTAGCATTCCGTTGTATTGAGGGGTATCTGGAATGATTACAGCGTGATTAACACGGGTTAGATTTAGCATACCCATCGTCTCTTTNATCGAGTGTTCAACTTTCACATTTGAACGTGCACGTACTACTATCCAACTCATTGCTGAACCCTCCCTTTACGAATGTAAAGACTCTCTCTTTGTGAATCTGTTACACGAGTACTATTGATTGCTGCTAATGCATTGAATGTTGCTGCTGCGTAGTTGATAGTAGTACGAGTTTGACCTTTTGTACGTGACAAAACATCGGTTACTCCTGCTAGTTCCAAAACNCGCTTTCCAGTTTCTCCAAGTACCAATCCTTTACCTGCTGGAGCAGGCATTAATGTTACACGGGTTGAACCTGCTTGNCCTGTTACCTTGAAAGGAACAGATGTTCCAGGACCTACGCTAGATTCCCAAGAACCATTTCCACGCTGAATCTGAATGAGATTCAGTTTTGCTGCGGTAAGAGCCTTGCTGATTGCAGTTGTTACTTCCTTACCCTTAGCCATTGCTAGACCAACATAGCCATCCTTGTTACCTACGCAAGCCATTACATTGAATCTTACACGACGACCTGAGTCGGTCATTCTTTGAATCATGTTAACCTTGATTACTTCATCTTCTAAATTAGGAATTAGTGCATCTACAATTTGTACTTCACGGATTGGNAATCCTGATGCGAGTGCTGCTTCGAATGTGATAATTCTTCCAGCCATTACTTCACGACCTAGACGGGTTTTTGGAGTCCATGAACGAAGTGCTGCGACCGCTTCATCTGATGATGAGCGACGGCGACGACGACCACCTTCTTGTTCCTCTTCTTCTTTTGGAGCAAAGGCCTTTATCAGACCTGGTGCCATTGTTATTTCTTCATCAGACATCTTAGTACGCCTCCTCTATTTTCGACTTGGTTGCTTCGAATACCGAAGCATATGAATCATCTATGTGAGCACCGGAAAGGCGATCTTCTGAAGGTAATACTGAATCACCGTGAGGGATTTCCAATCCTGCGTCAACCATTCCCTTAAGCGCTGCAAATACTCTAGAACCAGGTGTGCTTGCTGCAAGACCGATATCGAGAACTGCTTGGTCATGTCCTGCTGCTAATGCAGATTTACCAAGTGCGTATCCTACTAGATATGATGCTGGCAGGTTTTTGCGAGAATTAGATTCTGGCCATCCGAAACGTGAGATTAAATCATCACCTGTTGCTGATAATTCAACCTTATCTCCATCTACCTTCCAGGTAACTAACTGGCAGGTAGTACGTGTATTAGATACTCTAACTACAGCACGTGCATTACCGCTTTTTAGAAGCTTCAATCTCCTTCTATAGTCGGTTTCGCCACTCTTACGGCGGCGGAATTGATTACGCTGACGTGGTCCTTGTGCCATCACTGTTCACCTCCAATTTTGATCCCATCAAGACCCATCTGAGTCTTCATGTGGGCAATAGAACGGTATGAACCGCCTTTTGCTTTCAAGTAATAATGACGATATTGTGAACGTTCGATTGTTCCGTCTTCTCGCATATCCTTCAAGGTCATACGCTGAGCACGAATTGTTCTCATCCATTGTTGCTTTCTCGGATTTCGAGAATTTGCACTTCCAGATCTCTTTCCATGACCTTTTCTACGTCCCTTTCTCTTTTGCTCAAGGCGCTTTAGAGCCCTTACACGAGAAGTTCCTTGGATTGCTTTTGCCTTTACCCAGCCATTATCAATCGCTTCACGAATGTCTTCCTTCTGCACCGATTGAGCGACTTGGTCTAGATAGGATGGGTTTACCCATACACGGTTTACACCACAGCCAAGAATTTGTGCTGCCATCTTCTTTTGATTAGTAATCTGCATCAACGCTCCCTCCTTCTGTTAAGAACTCTAATTCCCAATTCGTCAGCACGAGAGTGAATGTTTTCTCTCTTACGTCCGCCAACTGTAGCACCAACACGGGCTGCTTGAGTTTCTGGATCTATTGTTTCTAAATCTCCTGAATTGTGAACCATTACCTCTTCGAATCCAGATGGATGTAATCCGTTTGCAGTACTGACCTTACCATGGCCAATTCTAACAAGTGAACCACGGTATTTGTAATTACGTCGTTGCTTGTTATCCATTCCATGAGGTTTTCTCCAGCCTGAGCGAGAGAGTCTCTTGTAACGGAACCATTCTGTACGACGGAATGAAGGAGTTGCCTTCTTTTGGGCAGCTCTTAGTGCTAGAGCCTGCTTTAATTCTTCACTTAGAACTGGTTTTTGACGTGCGACATGTTCCTCGTCGAAATCCTCGTCGTCATCCCAATCCTCATCATCTTCTTCGTCATAATCTTCGCTAGATTCTTCCACAGATTCTTCTTCTGCTTCTTCTTCTGCTTCTTCCGCTGCCTCTTCGACTACAGGTTCTTCAGAACTTTCCTCCAAGCGTGAAATTAAATCTGCCTTCTTACCGGATACAGGCAAGCCTGCATCTTTCAATAATTGCTTTAATTCAGCAACTGTCATGTTTTCGTAATCACTCATCTTGACTCCTCCTTCATGCCTTCTCCAACAGATATATTCCATCCTGGAATACACGGCGATCTCGCTTTTTGACAGTAGTACAGCGCTCGATATTTGCAGCGGTTTGACCAACTGCTTCCTTATCGATTCCACTAACGACTACTTCTGTCTTATTTTGGACTTTTACTTCTGCACCTGGTACTATAGCAGCGGTTCTAGGAACTCTTTCTCCGAAATAGTTGTTAACAACCAATTCGGTTCCTTTGACACTTAGCGTCATAGGGAAGTGAGAGTAAAAGGCCTTCAATGTGTAAGTNAATCCTTCTGTNACNCCCTTNGTCATATTGTTCAAGTGTGCTTTCCATGTACCTGCTAGNGCCTTGTCTTTTCTGCGAGGCATATCNACTCTTACTAGAAGAGCGCCACCTTCTTGGAAAATACTGACTCTGCTACTGGAGAATTCTCTGGAAATGTTTCCATTAGGCCCAGTAATAGTAACATTGTCACCATCGATTGAAGCAGAAACACCTTCAGGGATTTCAACAGTATGTTCAATTCTATCTAACTTTACCATTTTATCACCTCAATACACGAAAGCCAGGAGCCTACCGCCAATACGGTTCTCCTTTGCGTCTTTGTGATGCATAACACCACTATTAGTAGTCAAAATCAGAAGTCCGAAATCTTGAGCTGGAAGATAACGACCTTCCCACTTATCGAACTCTAGGCGACGGACCGAATGTCTTGGCTTTACTACACCACATTGGTTTATCGCACCNCGCAAATGGACATTGTATGCTCCACCGCGNCCNTTTTCNTTTCTNTCAATCTCTCCGACATAGCCAGAGGATTGCATAATTTCTAACACCGAACCAAGCAATTTGCTTGCAGGTGCTAATTCTACGTTGTACTTACCAGCTTGCTCTGCATTGTACAGTTTTGCTAGTGCATCATTTAGGGGGTCGAACTGCATTCTTAATCACCTCAACTCATTTTCTTAAATCCTATTTCAGGAGCTATATCTCTAAAGCACTGCCTGCATAGCCTCAGACCGTGTCTTCGAATCATTCCTCTACGGCGGCCACATCTGCGGCATCCTAGCGTTCGTCCAATTCTTTCTCCGTGATCTCTTGCCATTTTCACTCCTCCAAAATTGTGACGCCAAAGTTTTCTACAAACCATGCTCTGGCTTCATCAGCAGTGGTTCGATGATTCTCAGGAACTTTAGCAGAACGACGTCGACGGCGAGAAACACGGTGTCCCGGCCTCTCTAGTACGACGTTTACGTCCATACCGAAAATTCCTATGTCAGGATTATATTTTTGGTCAGGGAAATCGGTGTAATCTGGAATCCCAAAAGAAAGATTACCAGTACGGTCGAAGTTCCAAGATGGAATGATATTTTCACGAACCCAGAATGCATCGGTCAAGAATTTCTTTATTCCTTCCTTATCCCTTAGTGTTGCCTTGCAACCTATTGGGAATCCAACACGGACCTTCAGGTCACGGTTTTGTTGCTTTCCTAGAGTTCTAATCGGTTTTACACCAGTTACTAGTTCGAGTACTTGCTCTGCATTGGAAAGACGATCTCCACCTTCTCCAACACCGATGTTGACAACAATCTTTGCGATTCTAGGTTGTGACATAGGATTTGATGATTCGCTCACTTCCTCACCTCCACGCCTGGAAGTTCACAATTACCTACTGTGAACACATTGCTAGCAATAGTACCAAATCCGTCGAATACGACTTCGTTTGGCATACTTGAACGCTTTACTACATGGCTGCTTACATCAGCAAGAATACCAATATGTAAACCGCCAACCAACATACAACGAGTTCCTTCTGCGAACTTGATGTGGTCTAGTATATTTTGATCAGGCAATGAGATCTTAAGAGAATCTCCTGCCTTGTGCTCCGATGCATCGTCAACCAATATGTTGCGACCATCGTGAAGATGCAACTGTGTTTTTCCACCTTTGATTGTAGTCTTTCCTTCAATTCTACAAACCTTCCAATCTGCATCAGATGCAGGGATTGGTCTGTAACGAAGTCGACCATTGGTGTCTAGTACACAACGGAAGTTTTCTTCTCCCAGGGTTAGAACATCCATCAAACCAACACCACGGCGTACATCTTTGACAATACGGCCATCGACCTTGGCTAATTTCTGGTGAAGGATTCTTCTTACTTCACGAGTTGAACGTGCCATTCCAAGAACGTCACGGATTACTATATTCAATGGCATACTTCTCTCAAGACTATGAGCTCCTGCACGAGGACGGGTTACCCAAATTGTGGTCTTACGTGGAAGAGGCCATGTTCGAGGTATGGCCAATCGCTTCAAATGACTACTGCTTCCCATTATTTTCAACTCCTATCAGCGGTTAAATTCTGCATTCGCAGTTTATCTGTCTCATCGATCTTCACGACGACGACATTGGAGGAATGAACCGGCATTGCCTCCTCTTTGTTATCAGACTTTGTTGCTGTTGACCCTTCAATGAAGAGACGCCCCCTGTCTGAATCGACTCTGAGAACTTTACCATTTAGTGGGTCTGCATTACGCTTACCACCGACACGCTTGCCGCCATGAGATTGGTCTCCACGGACTACACGTACTGTGTCACCTACACGGATAGTTACCGAGCGTACACCCGCTAAACGTGCATCAGGTTTGTCAAGTTGAAGTCTTGCACGAACGCGCTTACGCTTGATGTGCATTGGCGCTTGGTCCTGCGCTTTGCGTTGTTTTCCTGGTTTTCTACTCTTTACCACTTTAAACACCTCATACAATCTGTTTTGCAGTCGCTGCAATACGAGGCCAGCGTTCAGCTGCCTCTCTGGATACTGGTCCTTTGATATCTGAACCTTGAACTTCGCCTTTCTCATTAGTAATGACACAAGCGTTGTCTTCGAATTGAACCCANGTACCGTCTGCTCTACGGAATGGACGNCGCTGACGAATTACTACCGCGTTAAACATTTGGCGGCGGGTATCAGGNGTACCTCNCTTAACTGAAACTTTGATCAGGTCACCTACACCAGCAGCAGGGTATCTGCGCATGGTACCACCCAACTTTCTAACGTTGATTAGTTGAGCAATCTTTGCACCTGTATTGTCAGCGACTTGNAGACGAGCCATGGTCGGTAGACCACGTGTCTGCTTACCTGCTAGTCCACGCATCAGACATCACCACCGTTGTTTTCTATAACACAAAACGAAACCGTCTTTGAAAGTGGCCTGCATTCCATGACCTTTACACGGTCACCAACTGCTACTTCTCCAATACAACTAGGAAGATGAGCTGAAAGTGCACTTGTTCTCTTTTCNTACCTCTCATATTTCTGCATGTAACGAATATTGTCTCTTTCGATAACAATGGTACCTAGCATACCTACACTCGCCACCGTTCCTTCCAACACTTGCCCGCGCANACGCAGGGAACCGTTGAACGGGCAGTTTTCATCTCCATCCCACTCACCGGCAGGGGGTTTCACATCAACTCCTATGTCACGCATAGTAATCACTCACTCCTATAATTGCGGTAAATTCTNTCCTCCGCTCTTTGCCGCACCAAAGAGCCTTGGATGGTAGCATCTGTGCCACCGATATTGAAATTGATTGAAGCCTTACCAAATACAACNTNATTGTTGTTTTCAAGNAAGGTNATGGTCTCTCGACTCTCATCGATTACCATTCCTTTNCGACCNACTAGAGAATTATCTGGGGACGAAGTAATTTCAATCTCCCTTCCAATCCAGGATTGGTTGTATAATGAGTTANCCATATTATCGAACCTCCACATTGTAACCGTTGTCCNTTAGAACTGCAGANGCCTTCTTCTTGTGGTCACCTTGTAGTTCTATTACACGTCCTTTGACGGTACCGCCAGCTGCACAACGGTTCTTCAAAATCTTAGCGAGTTTGTTGATGTCGATTGCTGTATCTTCGATACCCTCTACNTTGGTAACGATCTTACCATAGCGACGGCGGTCGGTGCTAATGGTTGCCATTTGCTGTTCTTTAGCGATNTCCTGACAAATACAAAGTTCANNAGGTAATCCNCAAACATTACACATAGCAGCCATTATTTTCACCTCCCTTTATTTTTGAATATTATAATTTTAATTTGAACCCATTTTGGTCATTATGCGAGCNATTGAACGGCGTGTAGCCTTGAATGCNCCCATATTGGATGGAGTACCNCCAAGTGCTTGTTCAGCACGAAGTTGTAGTAACTCTTCGCGTAACTCTGTNAGACGGTCNTGAAGTGCTTCCATACTCATAGAAGCGATTTCTCTACTNCTTACATGNGTCACTTTGATTCCTCCGGAGTTTCAGTTGCTTCTGGTGCTTCTGGTGCNTCTGGTGCTTCTGCTTTCTGAGATGCTTCTTCTCTAATCTTCAATTCTTCATTTGAAAGAATAGATATTTCGTGAGGTAATTTGGTTCCTTTACGCATGATTGATACAGATACTCCAATTGTTCCTAACTTCTTGATACATACTGCATATCCAGTGTCCATATGTTCGATTGCTGTTTCTCCACAATACTTTACGTGGCCACGCAAGAACTTCTGAGTACGGTTACGACTACCTGTTAACTTACCTGCTAGAACTATCAAAACACCACGAGCGCCTGCATCCATAATATTCAGAGCTGCGGAATGTCCTGCTCTACGGTAATACCATCCACGCTCCATAGCGCTGGCAATCTTTTCTGCCATAACTTGTGCGTTTAGTGCNGGGTCCTCAACATCTTCAACCTTCAATCGAGGNTTGTCAATACTAAATTCTTCAGAAAGTCTCTTTTGCAAGTCATTGATGATCTTACCTTTTCTACCGATTACCATTCCAGGTCTTTCCGCCTTTACAGTAACTTCAGTTCCAGCTGGAGTACGGCGGATATCTAATCCTCCAAATCCAGCTTTCTTTGTATTGTTCATCAAGAACTCTTTGACCAAATGCCTCTCGACATTTCGGTCGATGATTTTGCGTAGGGTACTCTTATTTTCACTCATTTAAATCGCCTCAGAACTCGTCCTCGTAATCGTCTTCTTCGCTAACACTGAAATCTTCCAAGAAGATTTCGAGATTGACACGGTAGTGATTCGAAGGAGATGCACGTCCACGAGCACGTGGAATCCAACCTCTCTTGATTTCACCTCTATGAGCAGCACAATGAGTAATCACCATGTCCTCTGGGTCAATGTCTTCGTATTGATGACGTGCATTTTCCATGCAACTTTCAATCAACTTGATCATAATCTTACTAGCCTTAACCGGATAACGACCCGGTCCAATTCCACCTTTACGGTGACCGACCATTGAAGGTCCACTGCGCTTGCGTCTCTTATTTCCTGAACCTAGACGATAAGGGACTGCCGTTGCCTTCTTGCGAATATCTGGGCGGTCACTATCAATCTTCAGTACATTATTCAAAAATTCAACAGCCTCTCCAGCGGTTCTATGCTTGATGGCTCGAGCGATTTCAAAGCAATGCTTTACGTGAACACTGGTATTCTTGGTTCTTGCAGTTGCAAGACGGCTGCCTTGTAGTAACTGCGTGTACCCTTTCTGCGAGAGTTCTTTACGCTTAGTTCGGCGGTCCATTTCTGACTTCTTCCATCCCATTTCAAACACCTCACTTTAGAGCCACGTGGGCTGAAGAGCGGGTCGCACCTACACCAGGACCGGAGTGTGTGACACTTCTTCTGGTAGGGGCGAACTCTCCAAGGTAATGGCCAATCATCTCTGGCTTAACCTCTATCTCGACAAAGTTTTGTCCATTGTGGACAGCAATTCTCTTGCCAACGAAATCTGGTAAAATTGGTACATCTCTTCGATGTGTTCGTACAGTCTTTCCGCTAGAGCGGCGTACACGTGCAATGAAATGCTCATTTTCAGAGGAAAGACCTCTTGCAATGGATCTTCGTGCACGTGATGGAAGTAGACGGATAACAGATGGAGAGGAAGGATCTTCCTCAGATGGCCAAAGTGGCATTGCCTTTAGCTCTTCAATCTCATATCCACGGTACGTGAATTGTTTCTTCTTACGTCCTGTTACTGTTGAACGCTTCTTACGAGCCTTTCTTCGGCTTGCTTTAGGGGTCATAAAGGACTTCTTCTTTTTCGCCATGATAATTCACCTCAAATCTTCTTACCGCGACCTCTGCCCGTGCGGCTTGGGGCAATATGACCTACCTTAGCACCAGGTGGAGTACCTCGAGCCACAGAGTTTGGTCCGTGAACTGCTTGGTGATTTCCACCACCGTGAGGGTGGTCTACAGGGTTCATTGCGACACCACTAACGTGTGGATACAATTTACCACGAGCTTTTGCCTTGTAGTAAGCAGCACCAGCTGTTCTCAATGGCATCTCGCTTCTTCCGTGACCAGCCAAAACTCCGATAGTTGCTCTGCAGGTTGAAGCCATATCTTTGCTTACTCCTGACGGAAGGCGTACACGTACTCTTCCGTTGTCAAGATGAGCCTCAACAACTGCAGAGTTACCTGCAGTTCTTGCAATCTTTCCTCCGTCACCTGGACGAAGTTCTAGATTGTTGATAGCTGTTCCTTCAGGTATGTTTGAAATCTTGGTAATATTACCTGGCCTAAGTGCGACATTGTCTCCAATAGCGACATTTGAACCGATTGCAATCCCTTCTGTTGCAACAACTAGATTGGTCTGACCATCCGGAAGTTTTACTCTAGCCAATGGCGCAGTATGAACTGGACTGTGTACCAATTCGGTTACTTCACCAACAACATCTTTCGCACGAGGCATTGCATTTTTACCGGGGAAACGGTGACTTGCTACGCGGTAACGCGGAGATGATCCTTTTCGCTGTGAACGTGTTCTCTTACCCATAATATCACCTCATCAGAATGCGCCAAGACGCATTGCAGCCTCATCTGCATGGTAGCCCTCTGCAAGTCTGACTGAAGCCAACTTACCGTGCTTTGTGTTTCGAACATTGACCTTAGCGACCTCTGCATCGAATAGAATTTCAACTGCTGCTGCAATCTCACCCTTAGTACAAGAGCGCCTTACTATGAATTCAAGACGATTATCGGAACTTCTTGCTTCCATGGACTTTTCAGTAATCCATGGCATCATTATTACATCATACGGATTAACCATTCATCACACCTCCTCAGTTCAGTGCCTCCACTGCTGCTTTAGTAAATACTGTTAGACGTCCCATGTCGCCACCAGGAGCCAAATGCTCTGCTGACAAATCCTTAGCAGCTACCACATCTACGCCTGGTAGATTTCGAGCGGCCTTAGCAAGACCGTCCTTGTTAGCAACTACTAGTAGTACACTCTTTGGAACCTTGTGAACACGACCACGCATGGTTGCTTTACCTGCACGTATCTTGCGTCCATCTCTCGCTCTCTGTAAATCATCTCCAAGACCTAGAGCCTCAAATATCGCTACAACTTTGCGAGTTCCACCAGAAAGGTTGAACGATTCTATGTCGAATTTCTCAGTACCATCGTTTCCTTTTTCGGTATAGTCACCTAGTACTATAGGTAGATTTGAAATTTCTTCTGCAAAGCGATGGCCTCGGTTTGAAACCATTTCCAGATCTGTAGTTGCTGTTAGAGCAGAATTGCGAGCTAAGCGGCGTTCGTTTCGATTCAACTTACGAGACCAATCTTTCTCGACCTTAGGACCGTGTGCTCTACGACCGCCAAGTGTGTGTGGATTTTGAGCACCACGACGCTGACCGGTACGGCGCATGATACGTGATACACCACGACCCTTACCCCACCATTCAACCGAATGCTTCATTCCAGCCATTGGTCTTAGTTTTCCTCGATGAGGCCTAGAACCGTATGCTTGTCTGCGGTTTGCCCTTGAACTTGCTACTGCCATTCTTACCAAATCAGAGCGTATCTCTGAATTGAAAGAACTAGGTAGATCTAATTTCTTACCTAGTTTGACATCTATTTCATAGACTTCTTGAAGACGTCCAGCATCAAGTTCATCTTGCTCGATATTGTTTACAATATTGTGAACTGCGACCTTCATCTTCATGCCCCCTGCTTGCTAGCTGTACTAACATATGTGATTTCTAATGGATGGGCTGGTTTATCAGATCCACGTGTTGCATCTCTAAATCTAACCAATCTCTTTGCTGGCCCAGGCAGACTGCCTTTGACCAAGACGTATTCTGAATTAACTTCACCATATTTGAGGAATCCACCTGCTGGTGTAATCGACTTGTCTTCTGCAGAAGCGATAGAAAGTATACGCTTGTTATATTCTGTGCGCTGATGGTATCCGGTTTGACCACCTTGACGGATTGTTTTTCTTACATATCCTGTTCCGAAGTCACCCATGTTACCGTGTTGTCTACGCTTCTTTGAGTTCTTGTGAGATTGTAGTTTACCACCAAATCTCTTGATTACACCTTGCCATCCATATCCTTTTGTTACTCCGACTGCGTCTACATATACGCCTTCTTCAAACACATCTGATACAGATAATTCTTGTCCTAGCAACTCCTTTGCGAACTCGATCTTAGCAGCACTATCGCCACCATCTAGTCCAAGTTCCATGACCTCAGGGGTCTTGGAAGGAGTTCCTGTAATGGAATGAGGTTGTGTTGCCGCTATTACACGGATTTCACATAGATCTTGGTCAGAAAGAGCATTGAAATGTTTCTCAACATCATGCTCTTTGTGATGGTTCTTGCCTATGCGCTTAGATAATTGTGGGAATGTCTCTGTGATTTGCTCAGCATCTATCCATGCTTCGCCAGCAGCTTGTTTTCCGTAAGGAGTCATCTTGTATCCTCTTACGCCAAGTACTCTCATCTTAGGTACTTCAACTACTGTAACTGGGATTCTTATTTCCTGTCCAGCACTGTTAGATCGTGGGTTCATATCACGAGCCATAACGTGGGTCATGCCAGCTTTCCAGCCGGCGAAACCTTGTACTCTGACTTCGCTCGCATCGGTCTCTGGCCATGATTTAACATGTCCAAAATGGCGTGCTGAACGCTTGCGGGGGCTAAACGCCATGCTACCACGCCTTGGGTGACTTCTCTTTGCCATATTTTTCGGCCTCCTATGTTATTTTACGACACATTGGCCCCCCGATAAGGGGCGTGCGAAGGCTCGTCAGGTAGGGGAGTTGCCGTGACACTGGCCCCCAGTCCACGATTGGGACCGAGAGTGTAGGGATGCAAAGCATTGCCCACAATGTCTGGCTACTCACCTTCAGAGCATTTCGCCGACTTGCCACCCATATATGAGTGGTTCGGTTAAGAACGGTGTATAGGGCCGCTGGGAACCTCTCGTAATAGCCACCTTCAAACCTTTTGTTCAAAAGAGAAATATCTAATCCAAAATACAAATCCTCTTGACCCCCCGCCTCGCAAACCGTAACTATGCAGCCGACACTTAGCCATCCTCTTCTCAGTGAAGGTGTAGAGGCTAGGGCTTACCAATTGCTTGCTGCAAAGCAGGCTTTGTCTGGCTCAACTCTTTTGGTGATGCCTACTGGATTAGGCAAGACTGCTGTTCAATGGATGGCTATTGCTGAAGCGATGTCTGGTGAGGGAAAAATAGTGTTGGTAGCGCCTACTACCGGACTGGTTGCCCAACAGGCAAGGATGGCAACTGAAATGATAAATATCGATTCAGAGAAGATAATTGTGCTAACAGGAGATGTACGCGCACCCAAGAGGGAAAAATTGTGGAAGGATGCTAAAATAGTGATGGCTACACCTCATGTGATCAGAAATGATGCTCAAAACGGGAGAATACTATTGTCAGATATAGATTTGCTAATCGTCGATGAGGCTCATCATGCGACTGGTTCTGATTCGATGGCTCAACTGGGAGACCTTTACCTTGATTCGAGTTCCAAAGCATTGGTTCTTGCAGCAACAGCATCTCCAGGAGTCAAAGATACGAAGGTTCGAGAAATTATCCAAAGGCTGGGTATAGAAAGATTACATGTATCAAAGAGAGATGATGACTTACTACAACCATTTATCACAGCGATGGATATTCAAAAACATAGATTGAATCTAAGTGAAGCATTACTAGAAACAATACGTCCATTGAGAATTTTAGAAACCGAAGAAGCTGATTATCTAAAACGAAATGGGTTCCTCATAAGGGCTGGAAGGATCACAATTGCAGCAATAGACGAAGCGCATAAACGAGCAAGTGCTGCAATTGGCAGAGGTGACGCTCGCGGTTATGATGCTGCAAAAAGAATAGGTGATTTACGTAGATTACATCGCTTAATCGATTTACTTGAGACACAAGGCTTGTTAGTAGCAATAAAATATCTAGACAGAGCTAAAATGGATGGTAATCGCAAGACTAAACGCTTCCTTTCTCTACCACAAGTTTCACAATTCCATAGAGAATATTCCACAAATGATGAGATTCATCCCAAACCTGATTTAGTCAATAAATTAGTAGAGGAAGGGCTTTCGAAAGGAGGAAAAGTGATAATTTTTACAGAATATAGGGATACTGTGGACCAATTAATGGAAAACCTTCTCAAGATTGAAAATGCAAAACCTGGTAGATTTGTTGGCCAGACGAGTAAGGCAGACAGCATTGGAATGAAGCAAAAAGAGCAAATCGCTCAACTTGAAAGATTTAGAGAAGGAGAAATCAATATTCTTGTTGCAACCTCGGTAGGAGAAGAAGGTCTTGATGTTCCAGCAGCTGATTCTGTGATCCTATATGAGCCGGTTCCTAGCGCAATAAGGGCGATTCAACGGCGCGGAAGAACCGCTAGAAAACGCGATGGTGATGTGGCGATTTTAATTGCTGAAGGTACTAGAGATGAATATGTTCAACATGCTTCAGTGAAGCGTGAGCAAGCGATGTATAGAACTTTACAACGTTTGCAAAAACAAAGTTTACTCCCCAGAAGAGCCCCTCCTAAAGAGGATGTATTGGCCTCCTTTACCGTAAATGGAAAAGATGCGGAAGCATTTATTCAAGAAGAGAAAGAACGACTTTATCGAGAACCTGAAAAACCAAAGTTAGAGGAGAAGGTGACTGTTAAATCTGAAAAGAAACAGGTAGAATTGAGTAATAAGCCAAAGGCTCAACGCTCTCTAAGCGACTTTTCAAAACCGATTGAAGTACAAGAAGGTGGTAAGTGGTGGGCTCCAGTACTGGATGGCACCGAGGCTAAATCGCGTGATGAAGAATTATCGGCAGTTTCTGCTGCCCAAACAGAAATTGATTCTCTAAGTATTGAACAATCTACCAACACAATGATTGCAGTCGACCATAGAGAAGCGAATTCTACATTACCTGCAATGTTGAAATTGCATGGTCACGAGGTTAGTTTAGAGCATCTTGCAATTGG
>PALS01000055.1 GCA_002706615.1 Methanobacteriota archaeon | reverse complement strand
ACCCCCCGAATGTGTTGAAGAAGGATTTGTGTTATTATGATCGAGTATTGGATCTGGTGGAACAAAATAACATTCCCGATGAACAGAGGAATGAATGGGATTTGATTGATAAAAAAACTGCTTGGAAATATACTCCGAGAAATGAAGAAATTATCTTTAGCGTGACCATTGAAGATTGGTCGCCACATTGGGCGAGAGCCTGTTTAAGGAGCCTGTATATCCAAGATTGTGAGGAATGGGGAGTGGTGATTTTTGACAACTGTTCAACTGCAAAAAATCAGCGATGGCTCGGTTCCCTTGTTGAAGAATTTGACGAACGATTTACTTTGGTGAGGCGTCGCTTTGCATCGATTGATGATTCATTTGTGAAAGAAGCGTTAGATGAAATTTGCACGCATGAAAATCCGATGATCGTTTCTCTTTCAGAAAAGGAGATTCTGTTCGATTCATTGATTGTTTCACAGTTACAAGAAGTTACGCCAGAGTACGATGCGGTTGCCTCCCCGACATACCTAGCCAGACAGCCACTGGGTATGTATTTCGGAGAGTCTGATGTAGTTTCGAACAAAAGCAACACACCGTTCTCAATCAGGGGTCAACGCTTGTCAATTTTCACCGGAAACAATCACGATTCAATTTATCGTGATGTGAATAATGAAACGGTTTTTGAGATCCAAAATATGTCTGTGTATAATGCAGATATGACAGTTGGGGCCGAAGATAGTGACGATTTGAGGCCAACAACTTACATTCCAAATATGCGAAAGTTGGAGATCGACATCACCTACTTTTGCAACCTTACCTGTGCAGGTTGTAGTCGCTCCAGCGCACAGGCCCCCAGTGGGCAACATATGCCAATTGAGATGATTCAAGAGTTCCTAGATGAATCTAAACAGAAAGGAATGAAATGGGAGGCTTTACACATCCTCGGGGGTGAACCAACATTACATCCCAACTTTGTAGAAATTGTAACAATGCTCGACGATTGGTTCATGGAACACAGCCCTGATACAGATTTGAAAGTCATCACAAATGGCGTAAGTAGGAAGGTACAGAATAATATAATGAGTATTCCGGAACATTGGAGATATGAGAATTCATACAAGCTTGATAGAGAGATGGATACGATTCACTTTGAACCATTCAATTTAGCCCCAATTGACTTGCCCCAATGGCGAGGAGAGGACTTTACAAAGGGGTGTTATATTACACAGGATTCCGGAATTGGGTTAACGCCCTACGGCTACTTCCACTGCGCAATCGCCGGCGGCATGGAGAGAATCATGAATCTCGGCCATGGATTTGAAAAGATACCTGAGCACCCATGGGAATTCCTTGAGATGATGAAGGATTATTGCAGATTTTGTGGCCATTTCCTGAGCGATTCCTTCAAAGAAAGATCCGAACGAATTGGAATGGATGTATCTCCTGAAACTGTGAGTGAGTCATGGCAATTGGCATATGGTGAATGGGAGGTGAAGGGTGATGCATGAAAATAGTGTGAAGACATTTCTTGTGACCGGAGGTAGTGGATTTATTGGCCAGCATCTGGTCAACAAATTGGTTTCTAATGGTCATCATGTTATCGTAGTTGACAATCACTTGACAAGTGTACCAGGGGCCTCATCTTCATCGGTTAGGCTGATTGAGAAGAATATTTCAGACTTAGATATCGATGACCTGCCTCCCTTGGATGGAATTTACCACCTTGCTTCGATAGCGGCGCCTCGTTTGTTCCGAGAGCACCCCATGATGGTGATTCATCCAAATGTTCATGGTACTGAGCTAATGACAAAATTGGCTGAATTGAATGACTGTAGATTGGTTTATACTTCCTCAAGTGAGACGTACGGTTCAGCCGGGGACTCGACATTTCTGCAATCGATGAAAGAGACTCATCCAGCATTGCACATATTGTTGTCCGACAAAAGCCCATACAGTTCAGCGAAAGTGTTGGGTGAAGAGATTATTCGAGCTGCATTTGAAGGAGGTGTAGATGCCTGTGCAATTCGATTGTTCAATGTATATGGGAGTAACATGGATCCCACATTGCAAGGGAGAGGAAGAGTGATTCCCAATTTCCAAAATGCGTTAATGAATGGTCATTCAATTCCGATTGAAGGAGATGGTAGTCAATCAAGGACTTTCACTTGGATCGAAGATGCGATTGATGCACTAATTGAAATTATGAAGTTTGAAAACCAACTACCCGTCGTCATGAATTTGGGTTCAGAAGAAACCGTTACAATTCTTGAGTTGGCCAATATGATGGCCAAAATACTGGATGTAAAACCAGAATTTGAGTACTCAAATCGGTTGAGTGGAGACCCCGATTGGAGACGCCCCGATTGCTCTTTGTTGAGAAACACGATTGGTTGGGCCCCAAATACATCGATTGAAATCGGATTGCAGAAATTATTGCAAGTTAATGAAGAAATCAACACATAGGATCTGGAAACATTAGATAACAATCGCAAAATCGCAACAAGTAAAATTGCAATTTATTCCCTCCATGCTGGAATACAAATTTTATTTTCAATGGTAATACGGTGGGTTCAGTAGTTGTTGAATGGTTGCGAAGGGGATGCGCAGTGAGTACCCATTGGTTAAGCAAGCCCCTTTCTGGAATCGAACCAGACCTTCTTCCTACTGGAAGCGTGCACCTTACACCTAAGGGGGGATGTAGTCCTCTTGGCCACCACTCCTGAAGCCCACGCTGCACAAGATGTACTTACCAAAGTGCGAGTGGTGATCCTCAATCGAGTTCACCTCAGTGGTAACGTTAGCTTTTGGAGAATAATTTGCAGAGATATATAATTCGGCCATTATTTAGACCCTTAGATTTTTTATTTGCTCAAAATAATGAAAAGTCAATTGTCTAAAAATAAAATCTCTTTTTACCTATATGAAGTTATTCTAAAAAGGTGTTAAAAATAACAAAAAGTGCTATTTTTGTAGTTTTTTTAATTAAATTACTAACATTAATAAAGGTAGTTCAAATTTACTAATATTGTCTACTAAGGCATAAGGAGTGTAAAAAATGATACAATCTACCCAAAACTTTTTACATGAGAACTGTTTAGGAGATATGCAGAGGAGAAAAGGTGATACCATGCAATTAACACATTTCACTAGGTTGGGTCGACATCGCAGTCGATATCGATCTCATGAGCATGAAACCTACTTCTTGTAATAATGAAACAACTTCCCTTGGGAGATGTTTGAATTGGCCTAGAATAGGCATTCATTTCAGAGACGATTCAGCGTTCGCTAAGAACGTTTCAAGCCAAAGGGGGGTGTGGTGTAGTGGATAGCATCAGGGGCTTCGAACTCCTGGACTCCGGTTCGAATCCGGACACCCCCGCTGGCTTGAATTTACGCGGGGTATAGTGTAGGGGATATCACGGCAGTCTGCGGAATTGCCAACCTGGGTTCGAATCCCAGTACCCCGGCCATTCAAAAAAGGAGAAATAAATATGAACATAAATACGAAAATAGAAACCAAAAAAGAAGCGTGCAAAATAGACGAAAATACCGTTTCAATAAACGGAAGAGGTCCATTTTGTGAACACCCTAGAAAAGAAAATTGCTGGATTTACAACGGCAGAATGCCAACCTCAAATTGTTGGGTTACTGTTGTAGGCGAGTATGTGGAAATTAGCAATGTCAAGGTCCACAACCCTGCCGAAAGAAGATCCGGCCAAGGCTCGGAAATGGTGGCTGATATTAGGAGAGCTTTCCCAACTCATTGGATTTGGGTAGATACTTGGAATTGTAGTAGAGGCTTTTGGAAGAAAATGAAACAAAGAGGAAAAATTGACATTATTGCTAATGATTATCCATGGCCTTGTATCAATACTACATGTAAGGTATGTCACTCTAATAGAATAGTTCCAGCAAGGAGGCATTTCGAATGAGTAAAGACTTTGATGGCTGGGATGAAATCGATTGGGATATTGATATTGATTCAGCCAGATTTCAGTTCCACATAATTGAAGCCTGGAACAAAAACAATCCTAATGTCAAAGATAAATGGTCACAATGGCCAAATCAATTGGGCAAGTTGAAACTATTATTGTTACCACTTGGGTACCACTCTTCACCATGGGACAAAAAACCAAAATTGACTGATGATGAATCAGAACAACTAAAGAGAGATTGGCTAAAAGTTGCTCAATATATTTCTGAAACAGATTCAATTGAATTGGATGAAAATACTTTCACGGTTATTGGACAGCATGGCTCAAAATTTAGGTTTGATATTAGTTTAGAATTCCACAGGTGGTTGCCACCTAATTCCTTGGACAGGCATTATACAGCATTGAGGAATATCAGAAATGGTGCTAGAAATAAACACGTTTTGGGTAATCATATTGCAAATTTAGAAGCCTGTTTGGCGACCTGGGAAATTGAGACCAATTCTGAAAGTATAGGTTTTGGGTTTGTTAGCTTTCCTGAACATATGACGGAATACAAAAATATGGAATATCAAGATGCACATATTATTCCTCAAGGCGAATCTTTCCCAGAATCTTTACTGATGATGATTCAACTTCTCGTTGAAGATGTAGAGGTTTGGAATATTTTGCATCAGCAAGAATTAGCTAGAAGGAAATCCAATGAAGAATTTGACAAAAAATGGCCAAACGGTAGGCCGGATGATTGGATGTATTTGTGAGGTGATAATATGAATGAAAAAAATATGATAGAAGAATTATTGAAAGCGATGACTATGTTGATGAAAACATTTTCACAAAATCTGAACATTGAAAATGAAATCGGAAAACTTAGACTGAATGATTGGATGAAAGCAGAAAAGAAAAGTAAAGGGTTTGATATGGATGAAGAAATAGATTGGCCCAATGATTTTGAGGAGGAATGGGAATGAGTCTGAATTGGAAACCCAATCCAAGTGCACCACTTTGGGATGCTGATAGAACTGATGAACCAGAAGGTCCATTTTTTGCAGATTTACAGTTAGAGCATATTGCACAATCAGGACCCACTTGTGTTCCAACAACACTTGCTATGATTGCTAATGCGACTGGTGCAAACCTTGGTCCAGAGGATTTTATGCCGATAATAAACTCACAATCTCCTCATACATGGTCAAAGGCATTAGAGCCGTATGGACTTCAACTTGCATACTGCAATCAAGACTTGAGAAGATTGGATTATTACATAGATGAATTGATTGATTACAATGATTTGTTCCTGGTTAGTTTCTACTCAATCGACCCGCCTTCAGACCCTGACGGTAATGGCAAATTGTGTACTTCACATATCGTAACTTTGCATGAAAATAAAATCTATGATACCGCCAAAAAAGGCTCTTTTGGAGTAAGTCTTGCTAAGCAATACCCTAGGTTGGCAAGACAGACAAAGAGAATATTCAGAGTGGTTCCAAGGGGGCATCCAAGATGCCTATGAGGGGGGATGGAAAATGATGTGGAAGAACGGCGAATTTTATTGTGAAGTTCCCATGCCTACTGTCGAAGACAGGCCATTGATTGTTTATCATCCTGCAGCCGACTTGAATTACATTAATTCATGGTCAATAATTGTTGAAAATGAGAAACCATTTGTGTTATTCTGTGATGAATTAGGTCCTAGATATCCAGATGATCTTCCATTTATTGAGGATAGTTTGAGACAGGAGTATTTCTCTAGAATTGCAAATCCATTAATCGGCGGGAGAGCATATAGAAATCCCGACTTAGGATATCAGAATATGTTAATCCATAGGCAAAAAGATGCTGCCAAAGGAATTCTAGATTTACCACAAGTAGATATTCTCTACTTGGATTGGTTAGAGCCATTTTCATCTGGAAACTCTCAATCGATGTATTATGAGATTATACCAAATGTGGCTAGACATGTTAGAGATGGAGGGTTGATTATTTTAGACAGAAAACATGCTGATGTTGTACCTTCATGGTTTGCCTACTCCAATATGTTACTAAGTACGTCTAACGATGTATGTATTGAGCATATAGGTAGGGGAGAATGGCTAATTCCCTATGTTGACTTACCTCATACAAGGGAGATAGTTGCTGATGTATTTAGAGTAAAAAATACAGTTAAACAAACCGGAGTGAATGATTTTCTTGCATCATTAATTATGGAAAGAAGATTGAAGGCGGAGGAATTGAAGAAAATAAAATACAAATTACCAGCAAGATGGCCAGGCCATCCAGATAGAGATAGCTGGATGGAGAGATACATGCATTATTTGGACTTCCCTGAAAGCGGCGAACCATATTTGCCATGTCCACCAATCAGTTCTTGGTCGGTNGAGGAGTATTCAGATTGGGTACAATCTTTAATNGANAAACCAAGCCAACTTAGGCCAATAAAGAGAAAGGAAAATACGCTAAAATTAGGAATTGATGTTACATTGGTTCATGGCGATATCACCGAACATCTAGATTGGTTATTGTGGAAGGATGCAAGTTTGATTACAAGAGGGAATTTGATGAGTGACTGTTTATCGAAATGTTGNTGGCTCCAGGATAAAGCTGTAAATCTACAACCGGTATGGAAGAGTCCTCTAATTAGTAATCTGAAGTGGTCTGGANAAGAATCAACGCCTAACTTAACGACTAAATTACTGGACTTATCAAAAAGTCCAGTTGTTGCAACAATCGTNTATGGTAATGCTTCAATTTCTCAATTGAAGAAGGATTTAGCCAACTACAAAGGAGATGTAAAGGAATTAATTATCTTCCATATAGACAAAGAAGACTATCAATAACCTGTAGGAAAAAAACGGTCTTTCATATATGGAGTGGTGAAGGCGATGATATGTCTGGTAAACCAAAACTTGCTGTATCTTCATGTCTTCTTGGACACAAAGTAAGATACAACGGCGACGCTGCTGAATTTAGATCTCTAACAAGAGTATGGGGCGAGCACCTCGAATTGNTAGGNATTTGTCCTGAGGTTGGAATTGGAATGGGNACNCCGCGTCCAACAATCCGTTTAGTAAAAAACGATGACAAAATTTCGTTNGTAAATCCAAAGAACGGAGATGACTTTACAGAACAAATGTTAGAGTTTGCTCAAGTACAATCCGATTATCTGATCTCTGAAGGAATATGCGGATTTGTATTCAAGAAGGATTCTCCTAGCTGTGGACTTGAAAGAGTAAAGGTGTACAAAGGTAACAACCCTCGCGCTGACCGCGATGGAGTTGGAATGTTTGCTAAAGTATTCACAACATTGTATCCACANATNCCAGTTATCGAAGAAGGTAGGCTAACCGACCCTCTTCAAGCAGAGCATTTTCTAGCAAGGGTTCATTTCTTTTCAGACTGGCTGAATATCGGAAAAGAAGGATGGACTGCTANCAAGGTCATGCGATTNCACTCCGAGAACAAATTGTTTTTGTTGAGTAGAGCCCCAGATGCAAAGCGAACACTAGGCCGAATTATTGCTAATGGNTTTGACAATAATGAACATGCAGACAATATTGCATTGGAATACATGACAGTTGCTCAAAAGCATCTTACTACCCTAACCAAGCGTGGACGAATTGCGCACGCGATGGAGAGAGTAGTTGGAAGATTGTCTTCAGGATTAACTAAGGAAGATAAGAAAGAAATTATTGAAATTATTCATGGATTTAGAAAAGGTCTCCTTCCTCGTTCCGCCCCGTTAACTCTGCTGAATCATCACATCAAGAAATTGGGTGCAGAAACTCCAATTCATCGCAAATTTATATCACCCATACCACTCAACATGGGATTAATGGCAAGAGTGTGAGTTGAATTATGGATATTTACGACATTTCTTTTTTCCTTTCAACAATGTGGGTAGGGCCTTTTTGGTTCTTCATGCTGGTTTATCCTCAAAGTGAAAGAACAGAGATGTTGATGAAAGGGCCATGGTTCTTTGTTGGGCCGATTGCAATATGGTTTGCGATCACAGTAGCTAACCCTTCAGGCTTAGTTGAGTTGTTTCAAGATATGGCTAATCCAGAAAACTCTCTTGNNGCATTAGCCANNCTNNTGNCTACTCCNGTAGGTGCNTCAGCAGCCTGGGCTCATATGGTTGCAGGTGATATTTTTGTTACACGATGGATCTGGAAAAAGAATCAAGAAATGAATACCAATGAATGGATTGCAAGAGCATCCATATTCTTTGGAGTAATGCTAATGCCGGTCGGTATTGCAATACAGATGTTCTTAGGNAAAATCGAAGCCAAATCTGATTGAAAGCACAATTGCAGGCTAATAGATGCTATATTTGTTCTAGTTAAACCCATTAATTAAACAAACATGTTTGTTTTGTTTGATGCCGGGTGCTCGGTTATAGACTATAACGCGCTCGGATGTGNCATGAGTGAAGCGGCTGCGGTAGATAATGCAGAGACTGGATTAGTCCAAGAATTGATGGCAAGTATGCCAGATGAGGACAAAAAAGCATTGAAGGGTTGGTACTTTTTTGACTGGGCAAACCAAGCATATGCTTTGACTGTGATGACAGTTATTGCACCTGCATTGATGGCTAGTTTGTATAACCAAGCGACTGGTACACAATCTGGTGACGCGTTTTATGCTTATGTGCTAACATTCTCAATGGTATTTGTAGTAATTACTGCACCTGCTTTGGGTGTTATCGCTGACCGGTTTCCAATAAAGAAAAAATTACTGAAATGGTATACTGCAGTCGGTATCATCTTTACTGCACTAATGGGTGCGGCTCCATATTTTGGTTCTGATGGTTATATCGTTCTAGCGATGATTTTCACACTTGGTACCATCGGTTTCACTGGAGGAAATGTGATCTATTACTCATTTATGCCTTATATGGCTGACAGAAGGTGTCAGGACCACGTATCTACATGGGGTTACATGTACGGATTTATGGGTGGTTCAATTCTATTGGTATTCCACCTTATCTTACTCCAAGGACCACTTGATTGGGATACTAACTTCAAACTTGCAGTTATCTTCGTGACCTCTTCACTATGGTGGCTAGGTTTTGGAATTTTGATGTTCCAATGGACTCCCGAGCCAGAGATTCCTTCCAACCATGAATGGGAAGGACTCGGTAAAACGACTAAGAGTGCTTATGCTCAAGTATTCAAGACACTGAAAGAGATAAGGAAATTCAAAGTATTAGCCTTATTCTTACTAGCATATCTCTTATTCTATGATGGAGTAAATACCATTGCAAGTATAGCAAGCGCCTTTGGCGAATCTGTATTGCGTCTTAATCCTGCAATGAATATCATGTTACTACTTACTGTCAACATAGTTGCAATTCCAATGACATTTGTTTTCGGTAAACTCGCTGACAAAAAGGGAACTAAATTCGCTTTGGTTACCGCACTACTCATCTACTGTTTTGTTTCAGTTACCGCAGCAGGATTCGCACCTCTTGAATTAGAAGGCGAGGAAGATGCAGAACGTTTTGATTTCCAATTCACCTATGATGAAACCACAGGAGAATACAATCTCACAACTCTTCAAGATAGAGGATATGAAGGCTGGATTAGCGAAGACTCGGAAGGAGACGCAGCATTCCGTGACGCCTTCCAAGAGAATTTCCCTGAAACCGATTATAGTGTAGAAGCCGCAGGAGAAAGCACATTGACCAATGGAATACTTGTTTGTCTGGGTATTTTAGCTGGTATCGCTATTCTCGGTGGAGGAATACTTTGGATTCAAAGACAAGAATGGGGATGGATGGGAATATTGGCCGCATTCTTATTCGTAGGAGCGGGAATCTTTGCTGCCTCATTCCTTGCAGAGTCNGCAAAAGTAGCAGANGAAGAAGAAGTCAAGTCGATTACTGAAGAGCAAGCCATAGCATTGGTTGCTTCTTTCGAGGAAACAAGCGATCACCGATTCTCAATAATCATTATTGGCGGTAATGAAGCCATTGCTGGCGAGTTTGAAGTTGGAGATAGGCACCCATCGATTGTAGATCAAGGCGGTCCAGTAGATGGATGGGCCTCAACTATGCGAGACTATGTTTGGGCTCCATTAGGAATTAGCGTATCGATTCAATGGATTATTTTGGGGCTATTCGTTGGTTGTGCCATGGGCTCTGCCGGTGCTCAAGCGCGTTCGGTATTCTCTCAACTTACTCCAAAAACCCGTACTTCTGAATTCTTCGGATTCTTTGGTTTCCTCGGTAAATCTGCTGCGATGATTGGTACCTTCTTGTATGGTATTGCAAGTTCATTGTTCGATAGTAGAGTGGCGGTTATGACAATTACAATAGTGATATTGGCCGGTACTTATCTAACTACTCGTGTCGATATGGAAGAGGGTATTAGAGTCGCAGAAGAAGAAGATGCTCGTAATGCAGGTTTACTTGTAGAGGATTGAAAATGAAGGCATTTGATATAATTCAAGTAATTGGAACTCTAATCACAATACTACTGGCAGTTGTGGTATGGGGTTTGCCTCTTGCTCCAGGAATAATGCTGTTTGATGAAGCGGTTGCTTTTAGTGCTTCAGAAGGAGTACTTGTCAGAGCAATAATCCTTGGATTAGCAATATCTAGTGGTTTGCTTCTGTGGGGAATTGGGTTACTTCTTTTTTCTGGAATTTTGCAATTTGCTATACATCCACGTATCGACAAAGAAATGACATATCCTCTAGCCTCATTTATGACGATTAGATGGGCGATTACTGGGTTGTTACATCGCTTAACAGCTCCAATGCTACAGCATCTTGTACCGTCTTTTATCGCAAATTGGTATTACCGGATTTGTGGATGTAAACTAGGAATGGGGGCGCAAATTAATTCACAAGTTGTGAATGATGCCTATGCAGTGAAAATTGGAGCAGATTCTGTTATAGGAGGTAATGCTATCATAAATTGCCATCTTGTTGAAGATGGAAAATTAGTTCTTGCACCTGTTACGATCGGTGAAAGAGTCACCATCGGGGGTGGGTCTTCTATACTTCCTGGCACTGTAATAGGAGATGATGTAATCGTAGCATATAATGCGGTTGTAATCAAAAGAACGACAATCCCAAATGGGGAAGTATGGGGCGGTTTACCAGCAAAAAAGATTCGTTAAATATATTGTATAGGTTACATAAATTAATAAATCTCTGAATAACGCTTCTGTTTGAGTAACATGGATGAAACGAGCAAAGGAATCAATGAAATACAATTCAAAGATTTAGAAAGAGCTTCAATGAGCGGGTTTTTGGGATTATTTATTCACTGGATTATCGTTCCAGCAATTTTCTTAATTTGTGCTGTTTTGTATGCAGCAGGCCCCGCAGGTATCGCTTTGGCAGGCCTGCTTCACGTACTCATCGGAATCCTATGGCTTGTAATGTGGAACTCATATGTGATTATCAATCCTAATGAAACAGCAGTATTGCAATTTTTTGGAAAGTATGCGGGTACTGTAAAAACCGAAGGGTTCCGCTTTTTCGTCAATCCCTTGTATGAAAAAACCAAGGTCACATTCAGAATAAGGAATTTTGAATCTGCAAAATTAAAGGTCAATGATGTAAATGCAAACCCAATCGATATTGCAGCGGTTGTTGTTTGGAGAGTATTTGATGCTGCAGAGGCGTTGTTCGAAGTCGATGATTACGAAAATTATGTTCAGATTCAAAGTGAAGCAGCATTAAGGGCCATGGCAACAAAGTATCCTTACGATATCATCGAAGAGAAAGATCTTGGCGGTGTAGCACTTTCTAGTCATCAAGAAGTTGTGGCCAAAGAATTACGCCAGTCTGTTCAAGAAAGGTTAAGCCGCGCTGGAATTGAAGTTCTTGAGGCTAGAATTAGCCACTTAGCATATGCTCCTGAAGTCGCACAAGCAATGCTAAGAAGGCAGCAAGCAAGTGCTGTTGTGGCAGCACGCCGAGAGATTGTAGACGGTGCGGTTGGTATGGTTGAATTAGCATTACAGCAATTAAGTGCCAAGGATATCATAGAACTTGATGAAGAAAAGAAGGCTACAATGGTAAGCAATTTGTTAGTGGTTCTTTGTTCAGAAACCGATACAACTCCAGTAGTTCAAACCGGTTCACTTTGATTAGGTGATAATATGGCTGAAGAGCGAATAGCGACCTTGATTCCAAGCCTAATAGTACCTATTCTTTTTCTGGTATATGCAACTTTCATTTTTGTCAAAGGCGGAGTCCATGTTAGAGGAAAAGGGTGGAAGACTAAGGATGAAGCTCCTAAAACATATTATTTCATGATTATTTTTATGGGAATATTAGGAGTTGCAGGAATCGCTACTACAATACTTAGAGTAGTACTGTAATTAGAATTCTATAATCAAATATGATTAGAGAGATGCAGCAAAAGCAACTACAGTGTCGTAATCTGGTTCAACTCCCGGATTTTCTGCTACCCAGCGATGTTGAACAACACCGTTTTTGTCTATCACAATAACAACTCTGTTAGCACAGACATAGCCTTCTATTCCTCCGAGACCGACAAATGTTGCATCATAACTGTTGACGACGACTCGGTCAATATCGGAAAGTAAAGTAAATCCAAGATCGTATTTTCTAGCAAATTCGGCATTAGCCCAAGGCGAATCTACGCTAATACCTAGAACGACAGCGTTAGCATCATTGAGTTTGCCAAGATTATCCTGAAACGCACACATCTCTTTGTCACAAACACCTGTGAATGCGCCTGGATAGAAAGCAAGAATTACGGTTTGACCAGCATAATCAGCTAGTGACACATCAGATTTCTCGGTATTCTTCAGCGTGAAGTCGGGGGCAGCATCTCCTATTTGGACCATAAATAACCCAATAATCGCCGGCGTATATTGGTTTGGTTAGAACATCTAAAATCAAGCAACATCGAAACGGTCAGCATTCATGACCTTATTCCATGCAGAGATGAAGTCAGAGACGAACTTGTCCTTGTTATCATCTTGAGCATAAACTTCAGCAATTGCTCTAAGTTGAGAATTACTTCCAAACACCAAATCATAGCGACTTGCTCTTCTAACAAGTTCTCCAGTAGCACGGTCATGTGCTTCATAGGAGTTACTTCCTGTAGCCTTCCATTGAACATCCATGTCCATTAGAGTAGAGAAGAANCCGGTTGAAAGGCTAGATCCATCAGTGAATAATCCGCGGTCATCAGAACTGACTCCCATTGAACGTAGTCCACCGACTAGGACTGTCATTTCNGGTGCAGAAAGACCCAACAACTGAGCCTTGTCAAGCATCATTTCTTCAGGGCTTACGGAGTAATTTTTCAACAAGAAGTTACGGAATCCATCTGAAACCGGCTCAAGAACAGCGAATGAATCAGCATCGGTTTGCTCGTCACTAGCATCTCCACGACCTGGAGTAAATGGTACTTCAACACCTGAAGCCATTTCGATTCCGACATTTCCAGCTAGAACAATTGTGTCAGCAATACTAGCACCATGTGCGCTCGCAATACCGTCTAAGACAGAGAGTACCTTTGCTAATTGTTCAGGTTTGTTTGCTGCCCAGTCTTTTTGAGGGGATAGACGGATGCGTGCTCCATTTGCTCCTCCGCGCATATCTGAACCACGGAATGTGGAAGCGCTCGCCCAAGCGGTTTCGACCATCTCTGCAATCGAAAGTCCACACGACTTGATCGCCTGCTTCATTGCACCTACATCATAAGAAGTATTTCCGGCAGGAACAGGGTCTTGCCAAATCAGTTCTTCACTTGGTACATCAGGACCTAGGTAACGGACCTTTGGTCCCATATCACGGTGAAGTAATTTGAACCAAGCACGTGCGAATGCATCAGCGAAAACATCAGGGTTTTCATGGAAGTGCTTGGAGATTTTTCTGTATTCAGGGTCACGAATCATTGCCATATCGGCAGTTGTCATCATTGTTGGAACCTTCATGGATGGATCTTCAGCATCTGGTGCCATGTCTTCTGTATCCGGGTTAGCAGGAGTCCACTGGTTTGCACCAGCAGGGCTCTTTTCTAATACCCAAGAATCCTCGTACTTGAATAGAAGGTCAAAGTAACCGTTATCCCATTGAATTGGGTTAGCAGTCCACGCTCCTTCTATACCGCTAGTAATAGTATCACGTCCCTTTCCTGAGCCGTGNGCATTTGTCCAACCGAAGCCTTGCTCTTCAATCGATGCACCTTCAGGTTCAGACCCAACCAGTCCAGCATCACCAGCACCGTGCGCCTTTCCGAAGGTGTGTCCACCAGCTGTTAGAGCAACAGTTTCTGCATCATCCATTGCCATTCTAGCAAAGGTTTCTCTGATATCTTGAGCACTTAGAAGCGGGTCAGGATTAGAGTTCGGTCCTTCAGGATTGACATAGATCAATCCCATCTGAACTGCAGCAAGGGGATTGTCTAGGCTTTGTCGAGTATCGCCGTATCGGTTATCACCAAGCCACTCATCTTCACTACCCCAGTAAATATCCTCTTCAGGATGCCAAATATCAGGTCTTCCACCACCGAATCCAAAGACAGGTCCACCCATGGATTCAATCGCTACAATACCGGTTAGAACTAGAAGGTCAGCCCAACTAATCTTGTTACCATACTTCTGTTTGATAGGCCAAAGCAGGCGACGTGCTTTGTCTAAATTCCCATTGTCAGGCCAACTGTTTAGAGGTGCGAATCGTTGTGCACCAGTACTTGCTCCACCACGACCATCACCTATTCTGTATGTGCCAGCAGCGTGCCAGGTCATACGGATAAAGAACGGCCCATAGTGGCCGTAATCAGCAGGCCACCAATCTTGAGAGTCGGTCATAAGAGCGTGAAGGTCTTCCTTCATTGCAGCATAATCTAACGAATTAAAAGCATCCTTGTAGACAAAGTTGTCAGCCATTGGATTAGACTTCTTATCATGCTGATGTAGTATGTTCAAATTCAGTTGATTTGGCCACCAATCTTGATTTGTTGTTCCAGTATTATTTGTTGTAGTTGCTCCATGCATTACAGGACATTTNCCTGTTTCNCCCATATCTCTCATCTGCGCGCCTCGGCGTCTCTACAACAGCGATTACATATCAATTTGTAGTAGAACTTTTTGGGCCAAATAATTACAAAATNTAGGTGTGGCTTATGAGNATTTTANATAATGAAGATTGGGAAGATTTCCTTNTNTCGTCTTCAGCACTGTTGATTCTCGGTAAGAACGGTTGTGATGCATGTGAAAANTGGAGTGATAAACTCCAATCATTNGAGCCACCAGCAGGGATGCAAATCGGNAAANTANTACTAGATACTCCGGGCTTAGGCAGATTCAAACTATCTCAACCATGGGTTGCAGATGTCGATATTCTACCATTCAATGTCATTTTTATCGATGGCGAGATAAAGAAGTCTTGGGCCGGAGGAGGTCTAGAGCGATTGAAATCAAATTTAGATCGTTATGTCTAATGTTATCGACACTTTTCTTTGCAGTATTCGCTGGCCTAGTAGCCATCTTAGTTACCGTTGCAATTGAAAAGTGGGGTGGTATAATTGGAGGAATTCTTGGAACGGTTCCGACCACAATTATTCCTGCTGCTGCAGGGATTATGCTAGAGGGTGACAACTTATCNGTTGCTTTGGCAATCGTCCCATTGGGTATGTTATTGAATGGAATATTCCTTGGAGTTTGGGTGGTTTTACCTAATCGGTATTCAACAAATTTGGNAATTACACTTGTATCTGCTCTAACACTATGGACAATATTGGGCGTGGGAATGGTCTTTGTTACTGATGCACTTTTGCAAAATTGGCAACCATTTGAAATTGGATTAGCAGGACTGTTGGTGTTATTAGCACTGGGGGTGAAATTTACTTGGAGTCCTGAAAACACACCACGTGGTTCCAATAAAGTTGGAATGACTGTTTTAATTTCGCGAGGATTAGCAGCCGCTATCGCAATCGGTATCGCCGTACAATTAGCAGGAATGGGCTATCCTTTGGTGGCAGGATTAGCCAGCGTTTTCCCTGCCATTTTCCTAACAAGCATGGTTGCATTATGGCTTGCTCAAGGCTCGGAAGTACCGATTGGAGCGGCAGGGCCAATGATGCTGGGAGGAGCTAGTGTTTCGGTTTATGCGTTAGTTGCCATGTGGTCATTACCCGAATACGGTTTACTAATAGGGAGTGTAATCTCTTGGATTGTTGCAGTAGTTTGTTGGTCGACACCTGCCTATTATTGGCTGAATTGGAGAAAGCAACAAATTGTAATCGATTAGTAAACCTTCCAGATATAGAATCCCACTAGTAACGAGATTGGCACAACATAGTACAGCACTCTTAGAATAATTGATTTGGTCTCAGAATCTTCCTCATTCAATACATCACTGTTTACGACCGCTTCTCCAACAGCCACTATCGCTTCACCAAGGACACTCATTCAATCACCTAATCGTAACTGTTCGACCTTTCCTTCAGCCTCTGCTAAGGATTCTTTACAGGATTTCAATAGAGTNGCNCCTTCTTCAAATAATTTCAANGTCGCATCAAGATCATTCCCACCAGCTTCCAAAGAAGCAACAATTTCTTCCAAACGTTTCATAGAATCTACATAATTCATTTTTTCACCTCGGTATGGACTCGACCATCCTTGAGTACTACTGTGAGGGAGTCGCCCTCCTTCAAACCCTTTGCTGATGAAACGACCTTTCCTTCGGGAGTTAATGCCATAGAATATCCTCTATGCAATACCCGTTCAGGGTTTGTAGCAGTCAGTAACATTTCAAAGGAGTTCAGTTTGGTTTTTTGTGAGTTCAGATAATTATCTGTAGAGCGATTNATTCTTGAAATTAAAGATTGAATTCTGACCTTTTCCTTTGAAAGACCACGCATAGGTCCTGCACTAAGTCGACTGGATAATAACTTGATAGATTCAATTTGTCGTAGTAGCCAACGGTCGATTGAACCTTGGAGGCGGTCGTTGGCCAAATCAATCGCTCCTTGTAATTCTGCAAGAATTGGAATTACCCTTTCAATCGCATTAGATGGAGTTGAAGCACGCAAGTCAGCGATTAAGTCACTTACCAATAAGTCAGACTCATGACCCACAGCGCTAACCACTGGTACAGGGCAGTCAATAATCGCCTGACATACTGATTCTAAATTGAAAGCCCAGAGGTCTTCGGGCGAACCGCCCCCTCTTCCAACGATAATCAAGTCCGCTCTTTTACCTGCCATTGAAATCGCTTTGACAATTTCTTCGGGAGCTTTTTCGCCCTGCACCAAAACTGGAATAATTGTATAATGAAGATTAGGCCATCTATTTTCGATTAGGCGTTGCATGTCTGAAAGAGCAGCACTACCAGCCCCAGTAATTATGTGCAGTCTTCGTGGAAATAATGGAATTGGAGTTCGAACTCTTTCCATCGTCCCATCTAAGCGCCATTTTTCGATCAATTCTCTCTTGATTTTTTCCATCTGACCAATCTTCTCGACAGGTTCTATCTTTGTCGCTCTAAATTGCATCTTTCCTTGAGGTGGGTAAACATCAATGCTCCCTAGAGCAATAATTTCCTGTCCTTCTTTGATTCCACTAAATTTAGAAGCAGAATTGAACATCACACAATCCAATTGTCCATTTGGATCTCTTAAGGTGAAATATACATGACCACTTCTAGCAATTGTAAGTTGTTTAACCTCGCCGCGGATAGCAGTATTGGATAGCAGCGGCTCGTTTTTCAAACATTGGCGAGCCAGCCCAACGAAATCCCCAACCGATATCGTTTGGTCCGCCATAGAATCAAGTTGTAGTCACAGGTCTTTGAATCAGTCGTTTTTAGAAAACGATTTTTATCTTAAATTACAAAACTATTCAGATTCTTCTTTCAGCTTCCGATGTCTAATCCCGCCCATCACATGGCGTTCTTCGACCTCTTTCAATTTCGCTTTCAATCTCCAACTCAAGAACCAAGTCGCAGCAATAACTCCGACTATATTCAATACCCAAACCCAAATTGGAATCTTCATGATTTGACCTCAGATTGGGGGTAAGATGTCAACATCAACATCACCGGAAGGAATACCTATACATCCTAATCTTGCGCCTTCCTCAACTATTTCCTCATACAATCCTGGAGGAAGTATCTCTGGGACATCTATCTCTCCTAGTAAGAGAGTAATCATACAAGTCCCACAGTTTCCACTGGTGCAATTTGTAGGGATTTCAACACCGGCATCTTCGCCATGCTCAGCAATAGTCATGCCTGGAACTAATTTTGTTTGCCCAAGGAGTTTGGCACCTCGTAGGAACCGAACCAAGCCCATAGCAACCACTCAACGGTCTTCCCAGCGTGACCAGCGACCGGTTTGTTTGTTGAAATACAATCCAGCCTTTTTCATCCATTTGTTGAATTTAGTAGCACCGGCACCCGTTCTTAGGATGAAATCTTCACGGTCTTCTTGCGCTTGGATATAGGTTTTAGCAGCAAGAGTCTGGTCAATCCAATCATCGATAGTCATCAATCCACTAGCTAGAGAGGATTGTTCGGTTGCGGCAGCCATTGCTTCAGCATCTGCACCAGTTTGTTTTAGATCGGCTTGAATCAGTTCATTGATGGTTGTAAGGTCCTGCTTAGCAGGTTTAGGTGGAACTGGACTGCGAGGTCTAGCATCAGGGTCAATTACAACACGACCACCATTTTCCATGATTCTATCTACGGCTATGGCAAGTCCTGGAGAAAATGGTGTTTCACATTCCCAGCAAATAAATGACCAATTATCAGGGTCATCAGGATTCCTACTTGTACGAGGGTCCATCTCCTCATTACATTCTGGACATGCATGAATAATCAGTTCGGGGACAATCTTGCGTCTGAAATCCACAATATCTTGTGGTGTTCCATCCAGTACTAGCATTTCATGGTCACGAGCAGCTTCAAGACCACGGGTTTCTAATTGGTCACGAATCTTTACTTTCTGGTCATCCTTACCTTCGTCATGCAGGTTATTCTCTAATTTGACAATTAGTTCGACAGTTTTTCCAAGCCTGTTCATCACCAATTTTTGGCTTCTAAAAGCTTCTACTTTAGCGAGTTTAAGCAATTCTTTTTGNTCTGCAAGTTCTATCAGAACATCTTTTTGCTTACGCTTAAATTTCAACTCTTCAATTTTACTTTCCTGTTTTCTTTCAGGAGCTAAGACCTTTGAAAGGAACCTTTCTTTTCCATGCGATTGGGGTCCCGCGGTAATNATATCCAAAACACCNTCCGCAATATCTTCCTTAAGACCGTAATTTTCTACTAATTGTGTCTTATCGATTTTCTTCAAATCTCCGATTTTGATTCCAGCATCTGCTAATTGCATAGCAGTAGTTTCATCAATTCCTCGGCGTAATAATGCTAAGTAAGTATCCTTCTTTGCCATAATGCACCCCTCCGACGAGANTGGCCGAGAGGGCGGTTGGATGTCAACCCTCCGACGATTTATAATCGACGAAAAGNTTGGTCAAATCTTGCCATTGTTGTAAATCTAAATCCTCTGGACGTTGTTCAAGAAGAGGAGAATCGATGGACTGCAAAGCGTCACGATAAAGTTCAGCATGCCATCCTTTTATTCTGGAAATACGTTTTGGAGCCTTAGAGAGTGTATTTCTGAGTTTTTTCCTTCTTTGAGAAAATGCTTGCCGAATTAGCATTTTGGTAAAGCGCGAATCACTCGGAGGAGTAATTCTCTTCATCACTACGAGGCTAGAGTTAATTTTCGGTGCAGGAATGAAGCAGTTGGGAGCGACTCTTCTTACAATTTCACATTCCCAATCNAGTGCCGTACACAGTCCCAAAGAACCTCTATCTGCAACGGTCTTTACGACCAATCTTTCAGCAAATTCTTCCTGCAGTAGCATTACGACATAGCCGATTCTATCTTGACGGGTTATGATCTCAATTAGTGGACTAGAAATTTGATAGGGGATATTTGCAACGATTTTATTGACAATTGGCCATTTTACTTGCAAAGCATCGCCAGTTACCAAATTGAGGCTAGGGAAAATTTCGAGTAGGTTTTCACACGCCCCTTCATCCAACTCAATACAGGTTAAATCGACTCCAGAATCTAGTAACCTTTCAGTGAGTACACCGGGACCAGGTCCTATTTCTAACACTACATCATCATCAGATAATTCAGCCAGTTGGATAGTATCATCCAATACGGCCTCATCATGAAGGAAGTGTTGCCCTAAGCGTTTGTCATTGGCTTGACGCTCTCGCAATCTGTCGATTAAAACCCGGGCTCCGTAGCCCATAGAATCATTCCTCCTTACGAAGAAGCAAATCTATCAATCGAGGTTGAATACCTCTATCTTCGATTTCAGAAACAAAGCGCTTAGCAAGTAATTCAGGGGCATCTATTGCACAATCTTGGTTGAGAGATTCAAAAGTTTCCCATCCTACTCGACCGCGCTTTTGTACCATTTCAATCGCTTTCTTATTACCTACTCCAGGTAGTAATTCAAAAGCATGCATCTTGAGATTTAAACTGCCAGCACGATTAAAGAAATCTTGGATAAAGACGTCAGGTGAACTTTCAATCATCTGTTGAAGAACTACTGGCAACTCTGCAGAAGCTCGNGTTGAAAGATCACGGATTCTAGCAAAACCTAAGATGTCCTCAACGATATCTTTCTTTGAGACATCAGCACCCATGTAAATTCTTGAACCGGTTGCTTGCAACTCAGTATTAGGTTTAGGCTTGAGTCTAATTACATGCATATTTGGTTCAGTTACCACAACCAACGGGGAGCCAACTTCGGGTTGGTCAATCACTCTGCACCATTCTACAGACTGCAATGGGTCCGGCTTATCGCCTCGACTNGAGTGTCTATTGTCGCGGTTAGAATCACGCATTGGTATCACCAAAAGAAGNGTTCAGGTATTTTCATTCGACACCAATATGCTGGCGAACGATATCGATCACTGCATCGATTTCACTATTTTCGATAGTGATACGACGACTTGCTGCAACAGCACGTACATCATCTGAGTGTAGAGGCATTAGTTCAGCAAGTTTAGCAGCTAATTCTGGATACTTTGCGAATTTTTCAATTTCCTTAATCGCGGCAAAAATATCTTCGAAAACCTTTGGTTCTGTTTTGTAACCGTTGCGATTATCGCTAGCAGCCCATTCAGCATGCTGTAGAGCAGCTTTCTGTTCGTATGTCAAAAAACCACGACGCTCTTGTGCGTCTAGAAGCATATCTCGAACAGATGCAAAATTAGTAAAAACTTCTTCGTCACTCATAATAATCACTCCAATGGTCTTAGGTGTTCTGGACGAGCAACTACAGTCTTCTGCATGTTTCCATCCTTGACTGCAACTACCCAAGCCTTACCTTGACGACCTTGAACAAATCCTGTGCGTCCTTGGAAGCGGCGGTGAGGCATTCCCATCTGCTGGCTACCATCGAGAACAATTGCAACACGGTCGCCTTCTGCATACTGATGCATGATGCGACTAATGCTTACACGTCCCCTTTCCATACGTCCNCGACGCAAGATACTACGAGTACCTTGGCGTTGACCCTTAGACTTCTTCATTGTTGTCGCCTCCAATCTCAAACTGTCATAAGACACTTGAGAGCAACCTGCCGACCTACCCGACCCATATAAGCACCGCGATAGGTCAATCTGCATGGATGTCGGCCACATCGAGCCATTCTACCACGCATTTTGCCTTGATTAGAGACGCTATTGAAGGCTGAGTTCTGCCATTATCNCCGTGGATAGTTTCTTTGACATATGTGCCTGACTCACAGCGTAATGAAAATTGTGCGAATAGCGTGCCATCATCATCGGTGTGAATAGAACAATCTTTTGTTTCCATAACCTTGCGTCTTCTGATCTTNTCAGCACGGCGATGAGCGACTCTTTCAGGAGTTCTTTGTGCCAAAGTACATCCTTGCAACTTTTGCATTATTTCCATCACATGGTCCTTTTCAGGTAAGGGCAATGGTGCATATTTCTCCTCGATAATCCTCGCAATTAAAACATCTTTAGTTCCAGTTTTTGCAATTCCTAATTCTTCACACATCGCAACTAATTCCGCCTTTTTCATTGAGGGGAAATCTGGTTTTTGTTCACTCTTTACCGGTTCAGGTTTTCTATTAAAATGGCGATTTTTCCTTCTGCGGTTTCGGTCTCGGTTATTCTTTGAAACCTCTAGAACCTTTGTAAGCTCATCCAATTCTGTTTGATTAATCGCTTCAATCTTGAAACAGATTGTATATGATTTTTCAGCGGGAGTATCTTTTACGCGTACTACTTCGCTACGATTCGAGGCACGTATGTCTGAAACTTCGATACTACCATTAGCCTGGNTATTGATCAGTTTGACAACCTCATCCGAATCGAAATCACGCTTTACGGGTTTCTTCATCTCCATAACGAATGGTCTACCTCTGCCTAGGCATCTCACATCGATATCTTCTCTGCCCATTCCATGGAATGCATGTTCTTGGCTGCCAAAATGTTCGAGTAACGGATCNCCAATTAGACCTTGAACCGATGAAGGGTACTGCTGCCCGGTCTGCTGGCATTTTTCACAGCCTCTTCCCTTACAAGCACGACAAGGCCACTTTGTTTGCGGTATTCCNCTCTCTAGTTTGCGGTATCTCCCATAGATATATTGTGAACGAATATCAAGTTCAACAGTTAGGGTTAGAACATCTATCAAGGCTAAAATCTCAGGTTTATCAATCACCAATTTCACCTCCGAATCAATCGCTCGTAACTGTGTAGCAATCTCTTCTGTTAGACTTGATTTGAGAGGAGCAGAACCTGCAGAACCAAATCGCTTACGTAGATGATCTTCGGCTTCAGTTTGGTCTTTAGGGAANCGCGCACCTAATTGTAAACGAGAACATTCTCGCTCCCCAATACTCTCATGGACGAGTTGTGCGAGTAAAGGGGCNTCATCAAACAGGTTTTCACAAAAAGGGCACAAAGGCTCTTTCACNCGAGCATCGCTCATGGTAGGATCTGTTTCAATGACAGATTTACGAATNTCCTTTCCAGATTCTAAATNAGATTGNTTGAAGCGCTTCTTNCCTCCAACACGGCCANGACAATGGTCNCAGGTTCCGATTCTAACCAAATGTTTCAGTCCTGCAGGACGAGGCGCAGCAGGAATTTCTTCCTCTCCTGTATCTAGTTGTAATTCTGAATCATCCCATGGAACCTCTTCGATTAACTCAGCCTTTTGTTCGGTTTCATCCCAAAGAGAATAATCTGTAGTTCCAAATCCAGCATTGGCATATGACATCCAATCTTCGTTGTCTTCAGTCTCTTCGTCTGGCATAAAACTCACCATTCCATCGGGGTCAACCCCACTATGGAACGCTCAGGCCACAAACAACCCCTTCATCAATCCATTGCTTGAGTTGAAAAGACTCTAGAGTTGACCTAACTTGGTAAAACCACATCTGTACTCTCGTCAGTTTTCGCCTTTGGTTCAACCAAGCCTAATGCAGCTGTTGTTAGAATCATAGCAGCAATAAGTGAGAGTAAAATCATCATAGCAGAGAATAGTCCAAACGCATTAAACAATCCCATTGGTGATGTTGCAATTATTGCAAACCCAGCAATATCTGACATAGCTGAGCCAACCAGTGCTAGACTACATGCACCACCAACACCAACCAGTGCTTGGCGGTGATTTTCTCCATTTTCCCGCCCTTCACGATAACGTTCAGTAACATGTATACAATAATCGATTCCGACTCCCAAAGAGATCGTAGCAATCGTTACCGTTACAATATTCAGAGAATATCCTAACAAATATATCAAACCATATAACCATACCACTACCAACAATATCGGTACCAAAGATACTGCAGCCTGTTTAGTAGAACGGAAACCGACACTCAAAGTGCAGAATACAAATATGGCGCCCAAAATCAATCCAGACTGCATCTCGTTTTGCATCTCTTCGCTAGCGACATAGCGGATTACAGGCTTGCCAGTCGTCATAACCCAAGTTAGCGGTTTGTCTTCTTCAACTTCGCCACCTTGTTCCCAATCACCACTGGAAATATCGGTGAGTGGCTTCAAATCTTCACGGATTCTTTCCAAAGCAGGACCAAATGATGGGAAGTCCTCTGGGTTGGTAATTCCAAATCTAACCAGCATACGTTCATAATTTGCCGGCTCGCCATTAATATCGAGCCAGGCTCTATTCGTATCGAGGGGCACGGTTGGAGAGACATATAGGTCGATTATAGAACTTGGAATATGAGGAATGGGGCCCACCCCAGGTATTCCTTCGAGTGATAATAATCCAAAGACGAATACCAAACAAGCTTGTGATGAAGTATCTGGTTTACCTGCAGTAAAAGAGTTCTTTCCAATTATTTCACAGCCACTTTCATTCAAACCTCGGTCCCAAAACGGCTGAGGTTCCATAGCGTGAGATTGCCCTGCCAAATCGATCATTTCGTCGATTGCAAGAATTGCTACACTTCCATTTGGTGCTATTGTAATCTTATTGGAAACCCCGGATTTATTATTGGCATTTTCTCTAAATAATTTCAATGCAGTAAACACTTCAGGGTCGGTAACATCACCCTCAATAAGTAATAATGCCGGCTCTCCCTCATCAGAAAATCGTTCATTTACCAAATCGACTCCAAATACGAAATCACTACTCTCGTCAAGGAACATTTCAGCAGAGAAATCCCCTTCTAGTTGGCTCATCCCATAAGCGGCTGGAATGGTTAGCAGTAATGCGATTAAAGCGATAATTACAGGTCTTTTTTCAGTTCCACTGCCAGAGGAGATTTTCTGCAAAACCTCTTTTTTGATCAAAGATTTATTATTATTGGGAGTTGTATCTTTACCCTTTCTTTCCATCCATTGGTCAAATGAAACTCTAACCAATGGCGCCCAAATTCCAGTCAGTATGAAAGCAGATAGTATCCCAAGGCCTGCTTCTACACCGAACGAACGCAATGCAGCAACGTTGCTGAATAAATTGGCAGAGAATGCAGCAATGGTTGTAATTGAAGTGAGCATGATTGCTCTACCTACTCTTGAAATTGTGATTTCTCCAGCAACCAGAGGAGTTCTGCCCATACCTCTCTCTTCTTTGTAACGATGTAAGGCGTGTAATGAATCATCGATACCTAATGCAAGAACTAAAATCGGTAATAGATTAGAGAATTGAGACCTAGAAATAATATCTATTCCTAGCCATGAAAACAACGAGGCTGAATGTCCAATCAATCCTTGCATCCATAACAAAGCCCCACCAAGAGCCATAGATACAATCATTACATCTGAAACTCTTCTCAAAGATACATAAAGCAATATCAATATTGCAAAGCCCATCAGGATGATTAAATTACCACTCGATTGCAATTCTCGGTTGACTTCTACATTTACTGCTTGGCCGATCTGCAAGGTTAGAGAGTGGTTATCATGACTTCTCATCATGCCTTCTAAATGCATTATAGACCATTCCAATGAACATTTTTCCCCCTCTATCGGACATGTATCATTGTCATAATTTGGAGGATGAAGGACCATTTCTCCATTAGATACTCTAAATCCTCCGACCCTTACTCCTTCATCGATAACTTCGATATCAATTTCTTGGAAGGAATCTTTCCAAATATCTGTCCATCCAGCATCATGTAAGGCTGTAACATCTAATTGAACTATAATCCAAGAAGCGGTTCCAGACCATCTTCCAGGTCCTGGTTTTGCATTTTCCCAAGTTCCATTTTCATTTAGTTCCCCTCCAACAGGGCCACCTACAATACCGGCGTTTTCGTCCGCTCTGACAAATCCTCTATCAAGGGTAATCCAACGTAGGAATACTGCATTTTCTGCATCGGCCATTCTAGCTGCGGCAAGATCGATATGGGATTGATTTACGTTAGGGTCATCAAATGTCAAACATTCTAGAACTCCACAATCGGACCAATCAGCAGCGGCAGGCTCAGTTCCCAATAAGGTCAATTTAGGTTGGGTTAGAATCGATTCGTTGGCCATGAATCCTCTGAAAATATCGCCTAGAGACATTACTCCGTCATTTTGTAATCCAGTTACATCATTGACTAGAGGCTTCATGAATTCGCCAAGAGTATGATTACGAATTATGTCACTTCTGGCATCGATTTCTCTTAGGATTGTTAGATTGAGGATTCCTCCATGAGGCTCCTCTACTCCACCCCAGCGTGTTCCGGCAGGAATCAGTTCATCCGCTGGTGCAAAAGAATCCCAATCAGGAGTGCCATCAGAAAGCAGGGGAACTGGCACTGGAGTGGTACCTACTTTTCCGGGGTCTCTGACTCCTACGCTGAATGCAACAATCAGTTCTGTTTCTGAAAATTCACTTTTGACAATCTTCTCTGCTGTCAACTCAGGCGACTCCAAGTCATATGATTCCATGTCTATTGGTTCGAGCGCTCTTAAGGCACCTGGTACCATTAATATCGTTAAAATAAAAATCACGATATGCACTTTATTCCGTCGTGGAACAAGCCATCGGCTCAACTCGGTAAAGTCCGCCATTGTACCGGGTGCTGGGCCACTTGTTCTTGAAGTAGTGTATACGGTCAGGTTCATTTGTGAGATGGGATACGGCAGGTTAGGCGGGGGTCGCCGAGCTTGGTCAAAGGCGCTGGGTTTAGGTCCCAGTACATACTGTTTCGCAGGTTCAAATCCTGCCCCCCGCACTCTTTTGACGCAGTAGACCTATTGCTGAAAACATTAGTTCATAAAGGAAAAC
>PALS01000054.1 GCA_002706615.1 Methanobacteriota archaeon | reverse complement strand
CATCAAGCAAATATGATGATGTTCTTTTCGAATTAGCAAAGCCATTGATTAATTCAGGAGTGATATTGCTCGGTATTTGGCTTACATTGATTTGGGTGTTTGAAGGCTCCTCCACAAATGAAATGATATTTTCAACATTTGTAATTGTAATACTATTGTTCTTGGTTAGCCGCTTTCTTTCACAGACAATCGACCATTTCATTCCTATTGGAATTAAAAATCTCAACGAACGCGCAGATGTAGATTTGACAAGAATTGAATCTCTTCTATCTACAGTATTCAAGGTGGCGATTTGGTCTGCTGCAGTCCTAGTTATTATGGCTCAGTTGGATATTGATATCACTGGATTTTTGGCATCAGCAACAATCATTTCTCTGGTTATCGGAATGGCTCTACAAGAAACAGCATCGAATATGGTTTCAGGATTATTGATGGTAATGGATAAGCCATTTGAACAAGGTGACAAGATTACTATCATGGGTGTTACTGGTATCGTGATGCAGATTGGTATAATGTCAACTAAGATCTTAACCGGACAAGATCATTTGGTTGTAATTCCTAATAATATAATTTCGAGTAAAGAAGTGATTAACTTTGCAAAAGGAGGTCCAGTAGATTCACCAAAGCGGGTTAACTTGAGACTTGATATAGAGGTTGGATATAATGAACAACCAGCGCATGTCAAGCAAATGCTTCTTGATATTACTAGGAAATGTGATTATGTTATTGAAGAACCCGAACCGACTGCGTTATTCATGAACATGCTTGGATCATCTCTTCAATTTCGTTTGAACTGTTGGGTTATGGATTATGCAGATGAATGGGTAGCAAGAGATTGGTTGTTAACAAATATTCTACAAACTTGCAATGACGAGGGAATAGAGATTCCTTATCCTCATATGCAACTCAAGTATGACCCTGCTTCTGTTGTTGAAGAAAATGCTGCTAAAAATGCTTCAGACAAAAAGGATAAGGCTGCTGAAAAGGAAAAGGCGCAGGCTTTGGCAAGGAAGAAGGATGAAGCAGAATCAAAGGCTCGAATGGAGGAGAGAAAGAGCATCAGAGAGACAATTGACAGTTTGCGTGAGAAATTGGAATTACAAGAAACTGATGATAAGGATCTGAGCGAGGAAGAAGTCGAAAATAGAAGTTCTATACTAGCAGAAATCGAGGAGTTAGAACAACAACTCCAACAGGGTGGCGGAGAATCTGGTGATTGAGAAATCACTCTTCTTCGCCTTCACTATCTTTGCGATATAGTGTGGCTGTAGGCTTAGCTGCGAAAGGTTCACCCATTATCATTCCAGATAGGTGAAGGTCTAGAGAATTACCCTCTCCAGTCAATTCTACTTGGATGAATAACCTCGCATTCATTTTCAATACGTCAAGGAAAATCTCATGATTACGGAACAATAGTCTTGGGTCTAATTTGTGAACATTCCAGTCTTTGCCCTGTGGGGATTCAAACCTTATTGCAGCAACATCCCAATCTTCCTTTTGTGGATTGATACCGATTAACAATGGCCAAGTATTACCCTTGACAATTCTTTCATCCAATCGCCAAATCGCTATGTCAACACCCTCTGTGTAGTGACGAATACATGGCTCTCCCCATGCCTGTAGGGCTTCTTCCCACTCGAGAGAAGATATAGCTCGTAGCGACCTTGCTAGGTCTTTTGTGACAACNTCTCCTTTGTCAAGTCTTGAACGTAGCCAAGATAGTCTATCNTTCTTGGAGGATAACTCTTGTGCNAATCGCTTCTCTCTTTGGAGATAAATCACCAGAATTAGACAAGGTATTAGGAAACTAAAGCCCATGAACCAACGCATTGTTTCTGCAATATCTTGTACTTCTTCACTNGGTGCAAACCAAGGCTCTTCACCCTCTTCCATCACTGCTGTTCTCACCTCCATACTCCACTGTACTGGATCTGCATCTTCATCTATTGATTGAGCACCATCGATGTGCTCGATTTTGATAAAGTGAGTGCCAGGTCCTGCTTCCAAAGAAAGCTCAACCGTATTCATCGAATATGTTTTGTTTACTATTTCTGAAATCTCCCATGTATTTTGNTCGATACGAATAATTGAAACTTTCAGGTCAGTGACATCACCTTCGACTTTTACATCGATTAGATGAATAGAGTCGTTCCAACCGGTGAGTTCCACCTTTACCATGTCTCTATAATCACCCATTGCTAATGTTAACTCTCCACTCATTAGTGAACCATCCATCACTACTAATGGATAACTTTGATTGCTGCTATTTTTGCTAAGTGGCATCATTCCTGGTGCATCTGCAGATAATGGGCCATCATAATGATTGTAACTTGTTAAGGATGAATGCCACTTACAGTCGCAATCCCATTTGAACTCTATTTTTTCATAACCAGGAATTCCTCTGATTCTTTCTCCGACTTCTGCACTTTGGAAATCACTCCAACTGCCGTCATCATCACCAAACCTAAAGGTGACATTTACATTTTCTAGATTGCTAATATCATAAGATTCCATTATGACAACTGATTGTGCATAATTCATATTGTGCACTATTGGTACTCTTCCATATGCAGAAATAGTATCTAGTTGATCTAGTAATAATTGTGTATCGACATTGAATCTTTTAGCATCGACCATCCAAAGAGTATCAGTTGATTGTGAAGTGACGCTAGCTACAACTCTTCCAGGTTCATTGATTGGAACTAAAAGTTCTGTCATATCACCAAAACTAGTATTTCTGCTGGTAGTGATATTTTGTTGAAGAATAGATTCTGTAACGCCATTTTGTAAATATAATGTTATTTCTAAGTCAGCAGATGCTGCAACCAATGAGAGTACTAGTAATTCTTCTCCAGTGACATTGATGGCAAAAACATCAGCACTATCATTGGTCAAATCACCGGTTAGGGATGTGCCTGAGCAATTTTCATCAAGTATGCTTTGAGAACATAATTCCACCTCGGCAGAATTGAATGATTCCTGGGGTGCAGGTCGCAGGTTTGGCATCTCATCATTTAGGGGAAAAATCATCTGACATGTTGCATCATCTGGCCATGTTGCAACAATTTCACCTTGTTCAACCATGACTCGATATGATGAGCCATTTGCATATTCTGTTTCATTGGAAGCTAAGTTTAGCCATCCCGATTCGCAGTCAACCCATGCCTCACCATCTTCTACGCCAAACTGTATAGAATCTGCCGAGGAAAGTATTGGGACCAATAGCAGCACTAGTACAACTACCGTTAATGGCCGCCCCATGTTTAGGTCTGCGACGCTTCTCCTCCTTCAAATCATTCAAGACAAGAGCACCCCCCGCATCAATTCATGGTAGGACTTGGGCGCACGGTAATCGGTCGCCAAAGAATGGCTCGTTTGTGGGCATTAGGCGACCGTACAGAGCCTCTTGCTTGGGCTCCGGGTCTTGTGATTTCAGCCGATGATGATTACCCTGCTAGTATCGCTCCATTTCAGTCTAGTACGGACGGTGGCTTGCCCGCTAGGTTGACAATTAGCGCAAGAGTTCCTATGGCTCCTTGGGAAAATAGTGGAAATGGGCCAGTACTCTCAGCATCGATAGGCCATGTTCTTCCACCTTCATTAGATGAGGCNGATGCGGGAGAAGTTTCTGAGAAGAATGAACTATTGCCAATNTCTTGGCAATCNTTNTGCCATGATGAAGAATTAATGAAATTGGAAGTTGAACCGCATATCATTGTACTAACCGATGCATTACAATTAGCCAACAAGCCTGGAAGATTAATCGAAGCAATCCAATTGATAAAAATCAAATTTCCAGGTTCTCTTTTGTGGGCTCCTGGTCTTGGAGGCCCTGATAACTGCGCAGTATTATCNTGGTTTGGCATCGACCTTTTCGACCTAACNCGTTCTAAGCAAGCACAATCNAGTGGTGCAATATTAACNATGAATGGACCNAGGTTATCTGAATCTAGTTTAGAACCAGATGTGGANCATTGGGCTCTAGCAATTGCTGAAACACGTAGAGCAATTAGGGATGGAACATTACGAGAACTTGCTCAAAAGCAATCACTNTCAAGTCCAAGATTAGTCGAGCATCTACGTAGGCATGACACTTTGATGGCATCGCAAAAAGGTGTCTTGTCACAAGTTGTCGATNCGNNAAGGTCATTGAGAATTCATTCTGCTGATGAACATAATGACCCAATCATTGTGGATTGGGTTAGATATATTTCTGAGGATTATATTGCTCCTAGTAGCTTAGATGATGTTTTAGTTTTACTACCATGTTCTGCTCGTAAACCATACTCTCTTTCTCGNNCACATAGAGCNTTTAGACGCTCTATGGGACATAATGCTGCACATGAGGTAATGGTNACATCNCCTCTTGGTTTGGTACCAAGAGATCTAGAGGAATGTTGGCCNGCAGGACATTANGATATNCCTGTTACAGGAGATTGGAATCTAGATGAAATNNANCGNATTCATNANATGNTAGATAGTNTGGTAAANCGNATGAATTATCGTGTNATCATAAATCATAGTGGATTGGAATATCANAATGAAAACATNGAGNTTATCGATACAAGAATGTCTNAAANGTCNACCTCAAATGAAGCATTAGAGCGATTAAATTCCGCTGTTTTAGANCATGTNAAAATTAAGAGAAGGAGTGGTGAAAAANTGAATCNNGATAANTTTGCNTCNGTTGCTCGTATGCATCATCACAATGATACATGGCTNAATGGTTCAGAANTAAGAGGTAGATTNCCTCGCTGGAAGATTTTTGTTGATGACGAGCAAATTGCAATGTGGGCTCCAGAAAGAGGTGGATTCTCATTATCTAAAGCNGCATTACCGATACTACACAAACACGATAGTTTACCGCGTTTAAGTCTAAAATCCGGAATTAAATGGAAGGGTGANATCAACTTGGCCAACATTGATTCTTGGGATGAAGATATTAGGGCTGGACAGGATATTTTAGTAATGCAAGATGNNGAATTAGTCGGCTCAGCAAGGGCTTCAGCACCTTCTTGGGAATGGCGAAGCACACCAGGTAGGCTCGCCAAAATGCATCAGCGTCTGTGATATTTCGATATTTAATCACCCAAAGTGGTTAANAATGGGTGATAGGTCGGCGGAATGCTCGGAGGATAGACCATGGCACGCATGTACGCAGGACGCAGAGGTAAATCTGGCTCAACNAAGCCACATAATGAGAGTGCTCCAGAGTGGTCGAATTCAGATTCTAAAGCAGTAACTGAACTGATTGTAGANCTTGGAAAAGCAGGTCACACCAGTGCAGAGATTGGTACAATTCTTCGTGACCAACATGCAGTTCCTGATGTCCGCACCGTTTTGGGCGGAAAGAGAATTACAGCAATACTTTCAGAAAATGATATCGGAGGAANNTACCCTGAAGATATGATGAATCTAATGCGCAAGGCTGTAGGAATCATCAGTCACTTGGGTTCTGGAAATCACAAAGATTTGCACAACAAGCGTTCATTAGAGTTAACNGAGGCAAAGATTCGTCGTCTAGCTAAATATTACATNTCAGAAGGCAAATTAGATTCAGATTGGAAATACAAGCGTGACCAATTACGTCTAATGGTCGAGTGAAGTTTTCTGAGCAACTTGAAGAACTACCTGTATTGTGTAGTCGNTAGGTGGCTGTATGAACGACTTGCTAACTACTTCATTGTTCAGTTCGCTAGAAGCATCGCTGCGAGAGATATCAGAAGTGATTCAGGANTCGGATACAGTTCAATTAGTAGCACCTGCTGATTTAGAAGGAATAATTGCTCTATCTCAATTAGAAGCAGCTTTTCTCGATAATTCAATTTCGTATAGNAGGAGGATTTTACCTTCACAAAAACATACNCNGCGTGATCAATCTGTAATTGNTCCCAGNGATGAGGGTCTNACGATTCATATCGATCCGTTNCATGAATCGGTAGAGAATTTCNCAATAGAGAGTGGATTGATTCATATCTGTCCTACATTGGTNGAAGTTTCTTTTGCTACCTCTACAAAAAATCATCATGGTGCAGTTGATTGTGTAGCGATATGTGCNGTAATNGCAGCAATCATGTCTCCACAAGGTGCNAGGGTCAGAAGACAGAGGGCGATGGCTCTTGCAGGTACTTGGCTAAGGCAGAGCATGGATGCAAATTATGANCCCATCATGTCCATGCTGCGAGACCATCTCAGCGAGGAAGGGTCNATNGAGGTNCGNACAATCGTCGAGGTAAAACAAACAGCACCAGGAATGATTCCNGATATGTCTGAACGAATGCTCCAGCGTTTGAAAAAAGGCTGGGATAAGATGGATGTGGATGCGCGTTCTAGTGCGATAAGTGAATTGGTTTTACCTTCACTAAAGAATGAGAGATTATCGACAATGAGGCTTGAAGAATTAATTTGGCATCGCTCAATAGTGCCCGGTCATGATTATGATATTGCGAGCCAATTACATTTAGCAGCAGAAAAATGGCCAGAGGAACTTGATGCAGCAAGATTACATTCCAGCGTGGTCGCTGATACCCTGATTAGCAAAGGTCACCTTTGATCATTCGACAATCTTTAGGACTCGTCCACAACCGCTACATGCTAATCTAAACGGCCTCTCTTGNCTAGTGATTGAGTTGNTTTGATTACANGCNGGGCANTCTATTTGCGGATATGAAATCTTATTGCGCGGCGGTGGGCCTGNATCTTTGCGATAGGGACTTGCAAATGCAGTAAGTAACCAGACTGCAACTGCGATTGCAGCTATTGCTCCAACTACAAATACATCGTATGCTAAGTAATAGGTCATCAATACCACAGGNGCCAAAANTAGTTCNAACCAAAGAGCNCTCCTCCTCTTNTTACGTGTAGATCTNAATGCAAGCCANTAACCTCCACCAAGTAGAACTAGAATTAGCAAGTTTAGNCTCAAAGGTGTNTTCAAAAGATTNGAACTAGGTCGGACAAAAACNGTGAATGTAACTCCNGGNTCNATGTTTTCACCTTCGATGGTAATGTACTCTCCNGTTAGGCCTCTTCGATGAATTATACTAATTTCNTCAGTTCCCTTGANACTAGANTCNCCCATCGTTGAACTCAAACCNGTTTCAATNTCNATCTTAATATCCATCTCAGACCATATAGGAGTGGGCTGAATTATGATGAAGTTTCTCAATAAAGTNACATCAGAATTCTCAGGTAATACTTCNAAAGNAGTTATTTTCAAAATTAGGGGATGAGGTGTNACTCTTNNTTCATCCTAACAAATCAATCTCAAAATCNACTCTTTCAAATTCAANAAGGTCATTTCCAATTAATTCCTCNATTTCTAAGGCCATTCCATCATTCATGTAAGTTACAGCAAGGTTTCTCATCTGCTGTTGGAACTGATTGATTTCACCTTCATCAATTACTTTGTTTCTGACATTATCTTCTTGGCCACCATAACCGCTGAAAATACGTAGAGGTTGAGATAATGCAGGGTCTTCATTACCAATATTGTCCATTCCCCAACGCATCCAATATGCAATCTCTTGGTCTAATGAGAGTGTAGTGGTTCTTGTAAGAGCTAATTGTCCGTCTATTTTTTCTAAATCCATCTCTATAACTAGGCTTAACGGGGAGCCNCCACCATCTGAACGAAGTGGTTCATCTGCGGGGTAAAACACGCCTCCGCCACTCCCTCCATCNTCTACAGTGGTAATCGTAAACTCAGCACTTCCNGTTTTACTTGGAGTACCTGCTTGNAGTTGGAAAGTNGTTTGAATCGTAATATTGTGCTCTCCATCTTGNCTGTCTCTCCAAGTCCAAGTNAATCTTACAAATTCACCACTCATCGTTTCTATCGGGTCACCGGTTACTGCAACATTGTTAACCCTTACAGAGAGTTCATTTGCATTGGCAACAGTAAGAGCTCCCCAAGGAGAAGCTACAACNACTGAAATGTAAACATCAAGTCCTTCAGTTACCGGGTCTTCAATGATAATATCGGCAATAGGAATATCTGCTGTAAGGGTACTAGGGTCGTCGCTACTACCCCATCTAAATGTCAATGCAGCATCNGCTCCAGGAACGCTGAATACCAGTGCCCTAGCCACTAATTTAGCATTAATTTTTGCACCCGATGGCAAAGTTCCTGATTCAACAGGAATAGCAATTGATAGAGTTCCTTTACCGGATGGAAGAAAAGCGTTATTTGGACCAGTAGAACCTGTATAGGTCTGACTTCCAATCTTAATTTCTACACTGGCATTGATTTGAACTCCACCAGCATTGGCCACTTCATATTCGATATCAAAATCCCAGGTGGTTTCAGGATATTCAGCAGATTCAGTGGCACCAACAGTGACACTCCACTCTGCAATNTCCTGGTTTTGAGTAACAGAATCAGTGATCTCTGCTTCTTCACTATCACTGGACAAGGATGCCTCAAATGGAGACATAGAGCCGTCGGAACTTGAACCTATAAGTAATAATTCAACAGGTCCAGAATCGCAACATACCGTTACAGGTTCTGCTTCAACATTTGTAATAGGGAGCGACGATGCAAGGAAAATCGCTACAATCAAAGCAGCGCGTAGGATATCCGATTTACCCTTCATCGGCTCGGCTGTGCGCGGAGCATTATTCAACACTTGGTAGGATTGATGGCTGATGACATCAAAGTGCCTTCTCTAGCAAGTTTCCGAGTTCCTTTTCGAATAGCCCGACTAAAGCCTCTCCAACTTCGCCTTGTAAATCATCGGGTAGCATTCTTAATCCTAGTCGTGCAGCAGCTCTACTCGCTTTCAATTCAGCGTATATTGAGCGTGCTTTAGCGTGGAAATAATAGGAAACCGCTTCACGGATTTCACCCTTCAATTCCTCATCAGCATCTACCTTTTCTTTGATGTAAGTTTTCAATTCATCCTTGACCAAGTCTTTGAAAGTTTCAATGACTAAATCTTCAGTGGCTAACAAGTCTTTGACCTGTGCTCCGATGTTACCGGTGAGTAGACGCTCTATCGCCATGTATCTCGTGTAATCGTTATCAGTCTTGAACCCATTGCTTGTAAGTAGTCTTCATCAACCGTCACTTTCTGGGCGGATACATGGATTTCTCTACCATCGGTGCTGAAGATTCAATCGAAGAAGCTACAAATCGAATAAAAGGCACAGAATGTCTTGTTGTTTTCGGCTCTAGTGATACGATTGTTGGGGTGATAACCGAATTGGAATTGTCACGAAAGGGGACGCTTTGCAAGCAAGTAATGGAATTGGATATTTTGGTGATGACTGCCAAAGACACAGATAAAGTTGAGTTATGGAAACCAAAATATGTTGTTGTTCATGATGGTATACATGAACCATTAAGCGTTAGTCGTGGACCTTGAGTAAACCATCCTCTTCAATGATGGCATAACCGATTCTCTCCAATTGAACAATGGTTCCAATTTTATGGTTATGAGTTTCTAAAATCCCTTGTTCAACAATGAGTTTCTTTCCTTCAGCGGTTGTTAATTTCGCAGGACTTCCTCCAGCGACCCAGTGTACAATGCCTCTGTTGTCGCTTTTTTCTAAACTTTCAAAAGCACCATTTTCATCGATGTCACATAAATCCTTTAGCCGCATAGGTGAACCAGTATCTTCTTTTTCGACCCAGACTCCTTGCTCAATTGTAAATTCGCGAACCCCCAAATCTTCAGTTGGGTGTGATGGGGTTGTACCACTTTTAGGGAAATCTCCACTCAAAGTTAGGGCGATTGCATTTCTCACGAAGGAGAGTCGAGGTGAAATTGCTTCGATCTGTTTTGTGTTGTGCGAGTATAGGGTGGAAAGTGGGACTGAAATGTCTTTTTGCGTTAGGCCTAATTCGATCCAAAAAGCACGCAATGCTTCTGGTTTTATCCCTCTTCGCGATAGCGCTGAAAGAGTTGGCAGTCGGGGGTCATTCCAGTCAGAAAAAGTTCCTTCTTCAATATCTAGTTTCATTTGCGAGGTGGAAAATCCTCCAAATTCTAGAACTTTTACACGTCCCCAATAAATGGTTTCAGGATATTCCCATTTGAAGTGTTCATACAATAGGGTCTGCTTCCTAGTAGAATCCATGAGGTCTTTACCTCGNATAATATGTGTGACNCCTTGCAGATGGTCTTCGACTGCAGATTGGAAATCAAGTAATGGCCANACTCTCCATTTATTGCCTACTCTTGGGTGAGCATTTGTTTGAATTCTTAATGCTGGCCAATCCCTTAGTGCAGGATTTTTTAATGTCATATCGGTTTTTACTCTGACTACAGCATCACCAGGGTTATACCCTTCTTTGTCATTCATAAGTTTCCATTTCTGCAGATTTACTTCAGTAGTATTTCCCCGNCATGGACAATTCGTCATTCCAACTCTNTGTTCTTTNAATGTCTCAGAACTACAATTGCAGACATAACCGAAACCTTGTTCGAGCATCATAGTTGCATGATGATGATATTCAGCCATTCTTTCTGAAGCGATTACGATTCGATGTGCTGGAAATCCGCATAGCCATTCCTGCTGTTGTGGAATAGACTTGTACGCCTCCAACATTGGTGGTTTAACAGTGGTGTCGGTATCGTCAAAACGTAGAATCAATGTTCCATCATGTGCTTTGGCATATTCAGAATTAATGACCAAACCTCTGGAGTGGCCAAATGAAAGTGGGCCATTTGGATTGGGTGCAAANCTAAGTACAGGTTTTCTACCATCTAAATTCGGTAATTCAGGAAGACCTTCCCTTCTNGTGTGAACTTTCTTTTCCAGTAGTTGAGGTGCTTCCCTTTCTAGAATCTCTCTAATGGAAGCTAAGCCCTCATCATTCGCCAGAGCATTTGCCTTTGCAACAGCCTTTGCTACAAGTGGCGCTATTTCCTTACCATGAGAACGTAATTCTTGATTACTACCCATTATTCTTGAAATGACAGAACCAGGTTGNCCTTTGCCATCATATTGAAGGCTATTTTGTAGAGCAAGATGGCGAATTAAATCAAGNGTCTCTTGNTTTGGCTCCCACTCCATATTGGGTCCGTGTAGCACCCGGTTCTTTAGAACAGGGTTTGTTGAGGACTATTTTCGTCTAATCTAATAGGGACTTTTCCATTCCAAGCATTNGCTACAGTTTTCCATGTCCAGCGTAGGCATTCATGCGGCTTTTCCCCTTGTAGGAGTTTNGGTAAAGCAGATTTTGTTTTGGGATCGGATGGATAGCCACTNCCAATTTCAAATCCTAGTTCCTTCTCTAAATCNTTCACTAAATTATCCCTAGTAACCTTTGCAATTATACTAGCAGCTCCCACTACAGGATATCTATCATCGGCTCCATGCTCAGCATCACAATCATATCCCGAATGTTCTGATACATTTTGAGCAAATCTCTCNTCGTTGACATCACAAGCATCCAACATAATTTCNNCTTCNANTCCAAGTCCTTTCAAAGCCTCNGAAAAGAGGACNACTTCTAGGTCNTTTAGATTTCCATGAGTATCGATTCTACTNGGTGGACAGATGATTATTTGATGNTCNAATTNNANNAGTATTTCGAATAATTCCTCTCTTTTCTTTTTGCTTAATCNCTTTGAATCTGCAACTCCAAGTTNTAATAATTCTTGGCTNNTTTNATGTGCAAATGCACAAACTACGAGTGGTCCAATAACTGGNCCTCTCCCCGCTTCATCAACTCCAATAATCATCAAATCACTCTAAATCTATGTCATCAGGATATGGTTTAGTCGAATTCTTGTGCCGGGGAATCGTNCGTTCAACATCGGGTTTAGCATCATCTGGTAAAGCCACATTTGCTTNGTGTGGTTTGTTGATATTNCCCNNTTCTATATCGTGAGCTAAATCGTCCATTTTTCCTTTTATCAGAACTTCTTGATGATGGTCAATAACCGAACTGGCAGCCCCTACTAGTTGTGGCTCTACAGGGTTGGGCGAAATCGACTTTTCTCCTCCAACAGCTTGAAACATCCCGGTAAATACTTCGCTAGGCATACTAGGNGAATCTGCAATTTCGGGAGTTTTTTGTTTCTTTTTGTGAAACTCTGCTAACCAATCCTCNGGCATTTCTCCCTCTGTTTTTTGGNTCAAGTCNATTCTATTTTCTAATCTTNTACGCCNGTCNTTNATTGATTTATTTATCATTAAACCNCTAACTAGGACGGCACCTNCTATCCATTTCCATGCCCAGATNGAGTCCCATANNANNCCAANNNNCTCNCCAAATCCNTCAAATTGTGATTTTTCATCATCTTTTACTACAGCATCAAAGGTAGAATTNGTAGAATATGTGAATTTAATATCTTCAGCAAGTCGNCTATGTGCTGATAAGTTAAGGAACATAATTCCATCAGCAGTTTGGTCGTCAGGAATATTNGCCCACGCTCTAAATGTGAAATTTTCACCCATCGCACAATCTACAATCTCAAATGATCTAATGCTGCCTGGCTCACTTTCATATATTGCAGTCTGTGGAGGAATAAATGTCATTTCTGTATAATATGACGAAGACATTTTTATGATTAAACCATCATCGATATTACCGTCATTTCTCATTGTGATAAGTACATTTAAGCGACCTGATGCATCCACTTCTGACTCCGCAGTCTCCCATTTCCAATCAATATATGGGGCTGTAATTGATTGAATAATTTCCCTTTGAATAACCATTCCGTCTTCACGAACTAAATCCAAAGTGATATTTCCTTGTGAGAGGCCTATCGCATCTGGGATAGTTGTAATGTTTAGCAATATTTCTTCAGTTGTTTGGCCGGTACTCAGAGAAAAATCTTGTTCATCTATTTCTGCATTCATTCCAGTTGAATCCGAAATTTGCAATGAAAATGTATCAAGGAAATTACCAGTATTTGTGACTGTCACAGGGACTTGACAAATTTCAGTTGTTTCAATCTGTCCACAGAGTTGTTCATCAAATACCATTTCTGCTCCCCTTTCCCAAATTATTTCAGCACCGATATTTATCACTCGAGTACGTTCAGGAATATTGAATGGTTTAACTATTAATTCAACAACAATATTTCCTGAATTTATGTTTGGAGCTTCAAAAGCGATCTCTATTGTTCGACTTTCATTTGGTGAAAGAGGTGTGGATTCAAAGGCATTGAATAGTGCTACAGTCCAACCATCAGATTCAATACGGTCAGCATTTATTCCACTATATTTTAGCGTTGCATCTATGGTGGATTCCACGTTACCATTATTCCTAATGTTGACAGTTGCTTTACCCGATTCCCCAGGACTAAGAGTACAATCCTCTCCGATACTATCAATGGTAATATTATGCCAAGTCTGCATTTCTAGAGAAAAACTCCAATTTATTATTCTTCTATCCAAGGATGATTCTGCCTCTAATACGAAAGTTGGTCCTGTACCTGCTAAAGGTGCTCCATTTATCACTGCAGGAACATCTATCCAGAAATTGACATAGGTGTATCCACCTCCAATCAACTCAATATTGAGTTCATCATCATTATTCAAATCATCAGTAAAACCAAAGTTCCAATCAGAGGATGTATTCATATTTATTTTTGCATAATCGGTCAACCATCCATTATTTGATACATTGACTGCAAGTGTGGTCCGCACATTTTGTTGAACATAGAAAGAGGAGCCATCATTTGCACCAAATTCTAAGTCAGACCATGGAGCTACGATTACATCAACTGAATATGTTTCATTCCAATTTGAAATTTCTAAGCAAGTTGCAGTAAACGTAAATGTTGTTGTTTCCCAAGATGCTTCTGAGTCTGCTGTGATATTAATCCTAAGATCACCTTGTAATCCAGAGGCTACTCTTTTTGCTGACAATGGAAGTCCTTCTATTGACAAATTTTGATGACTAGAATCTAAATCAAGCATTATATGGCGTTCGAACCCAACTATGTTGTGCCATGCAATACGGAATGAAATCGTTTCACCAGGATGGACTATTGTGTCATTTTCCACATAAATATTGAATGGATCTTCCTCAGCATTGACATGTAATTGTGGCAATATTGCTAGAGCCAACAAGATGACAAGGACTCTGCGCATGTATATTCGAAGGAGTCTTGGCTTTCAATAAAGCGGCTATAGTGCATCGGTGGATTCATTTGTGATGACCTGTAAGCGCTTACCATGCCATTTTGGCCCTTCAAGAGAAAGAGTGTCCCTCAAGTTGAAGAATCACCTCAACCTAAAGTGTATTCTAGAGGTGATGAAAACACAGCACAATCACTTGCAGATAAATCTCATACCGATGCTGCCGATTACAAAGCAGCAATGCAACTATTTGGTGATTCACAATCAGAACAAGCCGAATGGGTACACCATACGGATGGATACTGGTATCAGAAAAAGTCAGATGGTAGTTTTAATCCAGTGGCGCACATCTTGGATTCTGATGGAAATAAGATACCTTTCAATGAACAGGATCAATAAGAACTTCTTGTAATGCTGAAATATTAATTTGAGCTCCAGACATAGGTACTGAGAGTTCGAATAATTGTGAGACTTTGGGGTCAACTTCGCCGCATTGGCCAACCACCTTTCCTTCAACAATAATCGATGCACTTCTTCCAGATAACCAAGGGCCATCTTCGATAGGTTGCAAACTCCAATTTGTAGCCCCTAAATCTCGCATTAATGCCTGTATTCTACCACGTAAGGTTGCAAATCCACCAGAATTCTCTGCCATTAAGAATGCGAATCTGTCCTGATTGTGATGATCGATTACAACGGTTCCTAATTCATAGACGCCTTGTGGCAAATCATGGTGTCGATTTGCTGCAAGCAATCTGAATAATCCGGGCAGAATATTTTGTCGCAAGATAGTATGTTCAGTTGTAATTGGATTTGTCATTCGAGTAATTTTTCCTTCAGGTTTCCACCTTACAGATTTAAATTGGTCATTATCATTTGAGAGTGTTAATGATTGTATTTGGATTAAACCCAAGCCTTGTAATGCTTCTCTGATTCTTCGTCTCAGATTATTATCGCTACGTGCAATGGCGGTTAGTGGGGCTTTGGGAACATCGTGCGCAAGGTCATCATATCCATGACCGATAGCAATCTCTTCAACCAAATCTATCGGATGGAGAATATCAAATCTCCATCTTGGCATTGAGATGTATAGGAAACCATCTTTTTCTCCATCATAAGTTCCACCCATTCTTTTAATTGCATTATCAATTTCTTCGTCTGAGAATTGATTTCCCAAAATTGATTCCATCATTTTTCTCTCAACTTTATGTTCTATTGGAGTACCATCAATGCGCCATTCTTTACTGTCATAACCAGAAACTCGGACAGATTCTACCTTGCCCCCTAATGCAGAAAGTTGTAAACAAATCAGCATTAAAGAAGATTCACATGCTCGCAAATCCCATCCTGTGACATCGATGAAAATATCTCTAGTCTCGGTTGATACAGTGGTATGGTCTCCATTGATTATCGGTGGGAAAGAGAGTACCTCTTGATTAGAATCTAAAATTATTGGAACCTTTTCCATACCTTCCAATAAGTGGGCATAATCAACACCTTTTGGATGCTCTACCAAAATTTGGTCGATACTCATTTCTTCATCCATTGCTAATGGGATAAATGTGTGATTTCTGGGTACGGCTACCACTTTGAACGGAGGTGACAATTTGCTCAAGTCATGTACTCCAATCGAAGACCTTTTCCTTCTACGTCCTAGAGAAAAGTGTAATTTTTCTTGGTGTTCCATCAGNCGTTTAATANTGCCTTCATCTACTTCTAAACCCCTTACTACCGCNCCTAGAATTACAGGNCGAATCTTTTCCAACTCNGAATCNACAGTCATTGAAATAGTACCTGGCCTGATAGCGAGATGGGGCATAGGAGGTGCATTATGTAAAAACGGCATNACACTATGGAAAAGTGTTTCACAAGATAGTAGATCTGGTCTATCTGGAAATATTTCCACATCTAAAACTTCATCATTGCAAGTATCTATATCACAACCAATCAAAGGAAGACGCTCTGCCATATCGGCAATATCATGGACGCGTCCTCGATTTTCTATTAATGAACGTAAGACATTTTGGTCAATACTAATTGTCGGCATAATATTCACCTTGCGAACCAGTGAGGCAAAGGCCTGTCATAGCCTGCAAGCCTTAGTCCGCTAACAGCTGCTGTATCTTGATCACAGGCACGTAAATTTGTCCGACTTAAAGAATCGATAGAAGATAGACCAAGTCTGTTTAGTTGAGTCATTAGATTCGCACTCAATTGGTCGATCCATTCTGTAATTTTTCCATCTGGTACTGGGCAAATGGCAAATGCCACATTACTAGCGCACAGAATCAGTAAATCCTCTGCATTTACAGCCCAAGGCAACATCATTACAGCCTTACATTCTCCTTCAAGTCTAGCATTAGCAGAGCGACCTACAATCGGTAGTGTTGCTGCTGCAACAATTCCGCTGCCATCTTCAATCACACTAACTGCACAGTCGACTCCGTGGTGCTCCGAATTAGAATGGAGCATATTAGTGGANCCNATTCCGCTTAGCAACATTACCTTTGAATCAGTTCCACCNATGGTTCGTAAAGCAACCAGTAAACCATCAATCTCTGCACCATCAAGATGTGGTAAAGAGTCCATATCGATGGCAAATCCTGCGGATTTAATCACAAGTTCTGGTGCGTTTACCATATTNNTTGAATCGATTAGTACAATATCTACTTCTCTTGGATTTTCTTTAACTAAACAAGGATGGAAAATGTCGTCTTTTATTCCTTCAGGGACAAAAGGCATCAGNGGNATTGGAAGTGCCAATGAATTTTCACCATCTTTGCTACCACCAATTAATGTTACAGTATCGCATGTTGAATATTGTGGATTATGATTNTCAGAGTCTGCTACAATGGATATNCCAGAAAAGTCATCGGGACAAGGTGACATGATTCCATCGATGGGTTTTCCATCAGCAATAAGGCAAACCGCATCGGCAGGAACCTGTAAATCAGCATCNCCAAGTAANTTATTAATTTCATCAGCATCCTTCTTTTCAAGTGGTCTGAGNATTACTCCGGGAGGTGGTGCTGGACATCGTCCATTAATGATAATCCNTCCACCGCTCATNCCAGCTCCTGGATCGGGNCCAACATCNCCATGAACAATGATATCTCCTCCGCTCATTGCACCTCCAATTCTGCTNCCAGCATCTCCTCGAATTATCAAAACTCCTCCAGACATATGGGCTCCAGCATCATTGCCAACTCCGTCTAANACCGTGATTCGGCCGCTCTTCTGCCCATGGCCTACATTAGAACCAGCTTCTCGCTCACAAGTAATGGTGTTTCCATCATTTCCTGCACCAAGAAAAGATCCACAATTTCCTTGATGTGTGAAATTCCCACCCTTGCCAAAAGCAGCGGTAAAAGGTCCTAAATTTCCAAGACTTCTGATTCTAGAACCCTCAGGNAGGTTTGGGCANAAACCTAATTCACCATTTTTNGGAACAGGTTCTCCGTTGGTNGTCCAACCAATTCGCAAAACAATGTTACGCTCTAATGCCTTTTCTAATTGTGCGGGCAATCTGGAGTTGATGCTCATCGAGCGCTCAACCACATCATCTGAAGCGGCCATTAANGCACGGGGGTTCGTCATCTTTCATCAATCGTTTGCCTGTTGGATACGGTATTNTTGCGAAGGCAATGTTCATGACCGAGGTGCGGGAGCATTCAATTTGGCGAAGATATGAGTATTAAGGTGGCAATAAATGGATATGGNACTATTGGTAAGCGCGTTGCTGACGCAGTCTCTTGTCAAAACGATATGGAAATAATCGGAGTAACCAAGACGCGACCAGCCTTTGGATGCGATTTAGCAGTAAGGAAAGGCTATCCTCTTTATTGTACATTTGATGACCAAGATCGGATTGCTGCATTTGCTAAAGCAGGATATGAGTGTCATGGTGGGTTAACCGATTTGTTGAGCATTGCAGATGTGGTAGTAGACTGCTCTCCCGGGAAAATGGGAGCAGATAACAAGGCGAAATATCAGGCTGCAGGAGTGAAATGGATTTTCCAGGGTGGTGAAAAGCACGCAATGACCGGTCTTTCATACACTTCTTGCGCTAATCATGAAGCGAATCTAAACGCTGAAGGAACTCGTGTGGTTTCTTGTAATACAACNGGTCTTTCTAGAACCTTGGTTCCATTGTACGAACATTGCGGCTCACTCAAAGTTGAATGTACGATGATTNGACGNGCAGCAGACCCTGGCGATTCTAAAAAAGGTCCAATCAATGCCATAAAACCTGTACTAAAAGTTCCTAGCCATCACGGGCCAGATGTAATGACTGTAAAGCCAGAAATTGAGATTAATAGTTTGGCGGTTGCGGTACCGACTACAATTATGCATCTTCATTCAATTGTAGCCACTCTGCCCGAGGGTCACGGACTGGATACTGCTAAAGTTCTTCAAATGTGGAAACAATCTCCTCGTGTTGTCATTATGAATGGAGGCGAAACTGGAATCACAACCACTGCTGAAGTGATGGAGTTTGCAAGAGATATGGGGCGCACATGGGGAGATTTGCATGAGATNTTTGTTTGGGAAGATGGTGTAAAGTTAGTAGGAAATAATCTTTATTATTTCCAAGCGATACATCAAGAAAGTGATGTAATTCCTGAAAATGTCGATGCGATCAGAGCATTGATGGGAACAGAATCAGATTGGAGAGTTTCAGTAGAGAAAACCGATTCTGCAATCGCATCACAATTTGAGTGAAGTTATTGCTCCTTAAGGAGCAAGCGAGGTTCATGTTCAAGTACAGTGCCATAATCCCCTAAGTCATGCAGGCCGTTAATCGGGCTTTAGTCATGCTTTTGGTGCTTTTATTTGCTCCTTATGCTGCAATGGCTAATTCATCGACTGTTTCCAACGTGGATTTTTTGGAAATCGCAGAGACGCATTGGCATGCAATAGAGCCATCTGCCAAAGAGGCATCTCCACTGAAAGTAGTAGATTACAAGATCCATTTAGAATCGGATTCGTTCGACCCGCTGGTAGACGTAATTCCTAATTCTAGAGTTGACAATCCTAATGATTATCGCAGCACTGGTATGGCGATTATTCAACTTAATGAGCACACTGGCGAGGCATTATATGATTTAGTTGAGGAGTTTGAAGTCTTTGTATTAGACCACTTAGGCGGTTCGGCTTGGCTGGTTCGCCTAGATTGTCCAAATGATTTTTCTCTTATTGGTAAAGACCCTAGTGTTCGTTGGATTGGGGCAATGAATCCTGGGTGGAGGATCGCTCAAGATTTAGATGCCAATAGCGATTTCATAGCAATAATTCCTGCACCCGACCTTATCCCGGAAGCACTTGAAGGTTTAGCGCACGACCTTGTAATGATGGGTGCCGATGAAGCGTGGTGTGGTTCGCATCTGTGTGAAGCTCGTGGAGATATAAATCTCGGTGCACTTGCAAGGGATGGACGTGTGATTTGGAGTGAGCCAACCTTTGAGTTAAAATTGACAAATGCGGTGGCAAGGGCCATTGTTGGAATTGAAAATGTCGCATCTAACACCTCTTTGAATTTGGATGGAACCGGAGAAATAATCTCTTTCACCGATACTGGTTTGGACCAAGATCACCCAGATATTAGTGGGAGAGTTGCAGCTGTTTACACCCAGTTTGGCCTAGACCCTAGTCCAGCAGATGCCAATGGAGGCCACGGAACCCACGTCGCTTTGACCATTGCAGGTGATGGCTCTAGTGATTCATCAACAAAGGGAATAGCACCTTCCGCCAATATTATTGTTTATGCATTAGAACACGACCCAACAGGAGTATTTGGTCGTCTTGGTTCGATTTATGATATGTTGCGGCATGCCGAACAAGAAGGTTCTAGAGTCGCAGTAAATGCATGGGGCCTGAATGGAAATCAAGGACAATATACTGCCGATTCTCGTTCGCTTGATACCTTTGTTAACGACAATCCTAGTTTCTTGCCAATCTTCTCAGCAGGTGATGATGTAAATCAAAATAGTTCGATGGTACTAGCTCCTTCAACTGCTAAGAATGTACTATCTGTTGGTTCTTCTACGACTTCTCCTTCTGGCGAAGTAACCAATTTCTCTGCACTAGGTCCTGCACTAGATGGAAGGGTTAAGCCCGATTTAGTAGCACCTGGAGTNAATATTTGTTCAGGAAGGGCAGAAGAAGCATCAGCACCAATTGGATTTACATGTGGCAGTGGAACACACAGTAATGGTAATCCATTATACATGTCACTATCAGGGTCCTCACAAGCTACTGCAGTTGCAGGCGGTACGGTTTCTCTTATCCGTCAATATCTTAGNGAAGATATNGGAGTTTCAACTCCAACNGCATCTTTGCTGAAAGCAGTCAGTATCAATAGTGCAGANGATTTGGGAACTCCTGACATACCTAACTCNCAGGAGGGATGGGGTCAAATCTCATTAGAAAGAGCGGTCANGCCTANTGATGGNAGTACNCAATTACAAACNTTTTATGACAATTCACGAATCTTAGAATCNGGCTTTTCATCAATTTACGCCTTTGAAATCGACCCNTCGCACGGGCTCGACATNACCCTTGCATGGTCCGATATNGCNGGNAGTGCTCAAACNTCTCAGAGCGAATCGAAGTTAGTAAATGATCTCGATTTGATATTGTATGCNCCTGATGGAACGNTATACAACGGCAATGTTTTCGTCAATGGTGTATCTGTATCGAATGGTGCAAATGATGATGTTAACAATNTTGAAAGAATACGNTTTGCACCTGGAACAATTGCTCCTAGTGGTACTTGGCAACTAAAGGTAACACATAGTGGAGGTTTGGACCAAGCATATTCATTGGTTGTAACAGGTGATGCAACTTTGAATCCTGAGATTGATCTAACTGTTTTTGATGGCTCAATTTATCCTTCCTCAGAATCACCATTGGTTAACGATTACATCACGATTAGACTTTCATGGTATAATCAGGGAACTTTAGCAGCAGGTAGTTTCCGTGTNATTTTNGAAGACTTGACTACTGGAACCGAACTTTACAATAATTCTAGGAGTGGATTNGATGCTGGTTCNTTGGANTCTGTTACAATCTATCACACATTCACCACAATTGGTGACCATGAAATGCGTCTGACGGTNGACTCCGAAGACGTGGTTTCTGAGATTAACGATGGAACAACNGGTACTGACAACAATGTTCGTACAAGGATAATTACAGTATCAGCATTAGGTGTCAGGCTTCTGCCATTAGATGGAGCGGGTAATGTAGATTCTTCAACGGTGAACAAATCACTAGACCCTTCTGTCGATGAAGGTATGACTTGGCCTGTAATGTTAAAGCACGAAGGAACCGATGTACAAAATGTAGTTTTATCAATTACACAAGTTCAAATTCCTAATCCTCAAAGAGATGATTTGTTTCTTCCTCCTGAAGATACTTGGTCTAGATATTCTGACATAGAAGGTCCATTTACTATGCAGCCAATTAATTCTGAAGGAGACAAAATCTATCTCAACATCACAATGAATGATGATGATGCTGACTTAAACAATCCTAATAATCCACGATATGCAATGGCGGGAACCTACGTTGTTGATGTAATTGCTCGCTATCAAAATAGCCCTACTGTGTCTCATTCAATCAGATTAAGATTAGTTGTAGAGGAAGTAAAAGATGTACTTGTTGTATCGGCTGGAACAGTCGGTCTTGAAGCAGTACCNGGTGGGACAACTTCTTTTGCAATCTCAGTTATGAATGTCGGGAATTCTCCTGCAACATATGATATTGATTGTGTCAGTCAAAACCGATGGCAGATAGAATTGGGGTCATCTAATTCAAGCTCATATTCATTTGAACCATTGGATTTACTAGAATATCTTCCACTACAAGTTCGTCTTTATGTCCCACCTGTAGTAGATGGTTTACCTGCTTCAGGAAGTAGTGACAATATTTCATGTTCTGTAACCAGCGAATCAGATTTGAGTTTGAATTATACTGAAAGTGTCGAACTCACAGTTAAGACTCTCAGATCATTTTCTACAATTNTGTCTGAAGAAGATGGGACTGAAATCGGTTTAGCATCACTTGGCCATACAATTTCAGTCGATACCTCNCAGTTGNTTANAATGAACCATTCAATCANNAATACTGGTAATNCNAAGTTATCGATTAGCGTTAGAATAGATGCTGAATTAACCAGTTGGGCAGTGGAACTTAACCATTCAGGAACTACCGACCCAACCGAGGTCACTTTTGATGTAGAGCCTGGAGAGACAGAAATAGTAAATTGTCTTATTTTGGTATCTCAAGTTGCTCAAAGAAATGAATCTAATAGAATTATAATTACAACGAGTACAGGTGGCTCTAGTGTAGTTTACAACGAAACGACTTTCATCGTGCAGGAAGATCTTTCAATCTCATTAACGCCACAATCTAGCACCTTTGATGTGCTTGTAAATGGGGAGTGGTCATATGCCGAATTTGATGTTGTTAACACCGGTAATTCGATAATNAGTTTAGATTGGTCACATACTCTTGCTCCTGATGGATGGCAAGTAGGTTATACAAGTCCTCCTAGTATCTTGAGTCCTTTAGANGAAGCTACAGTTCGTATTGGAGTCATCCCTCCGATAAATGAACCCGCAGGAATTTCATCATTCAATTTAGGGATTTATGCTGATGCTAGTAACCAATGGCAATCATTTTCAGAACAGACTTCTTTTGAGATAAATATACTAGAAACTCAGGCAGTGAACATTAGTCAAATNGAAAATGATGNATCGCTATATTCTATACCTCGNGATGAAAGTGTAACTCAAGATATTCAGATNACTAATACAGGGAATGTACCATTTACAGGGNCGATAGACATTGATGTCTTCAAGTGTCCTAGTACAGCAGAATGTACACGGTCAGACGGAATCACTTCTTCAGAATGGACTGCAAAAACCAATGAAGAAACTATCCAGAATTTAGCAATTGGTGAATCAGTAATCATNACAGTTACAATTACACCAGATTCTGATGCGGAAAGTGGAATTGTGAATGTCAGAGTTATCGTTNCTTCAGAAAGTAATAATTTCACCAATGATATTGAAGTTAGTGTTGAAACTAGTGTGCAGCAAGGTGGACTTTTCGGTGGAATGATGCCAACTTGGCTTGCTGCTACNATTTTAGCAGTCATAGTAATGACCGTGATTNTTGTTGCAGTCATTATCAAGCGCTCTGCTCCCAAGGGTGATTCTGTTATGGAATTGTTAACTCCCGATTCTCATGGACGACCAGATGACGGATTGCGTAGAGATGCAATTATGGATTCTGGAACTTCAACAGATGATCTTACCTCTGGCTCGGTTTCTGCAGATGAAATTGCAAGTGCTTTAGCACAATCAATACCGAGTCTACCCCCTCCAGTTCCAGCAGGAAGACCTCCTTCTGCTAAATTTGAAGTCCCTANGGGTCGCCCTCCTGCTCCTGCACCTGCTCCTTTGCCAGTTCCAGTCGCACCTCCTGGGCCTCCATTGCCTCCAACTGGATTACCACCCGGTTGGACCATGGAACAGTGGCAGCATTATGGAAACCAGTGGCTTGCCCAACAGGGCCAAAAGTGAAGACGGGTTGACCCCCCGCTCTAACTATGAGCAGTATAGTATTGTTCGGACCTCCTGGTGCTGGAAAGGGCACTCAGGCTCAAAGGATTACAGATTCTACAGGTTTACCACAGATTAGTACAGGTGATATGTTACGTGCTGCTGTGAAGGCAGAAACACCCACTGGAATGGAAGCAAAAAAATTCATGGATGCTGGAAAATTAGTTCCTGATGAAATAATAATTGATTTAATTCGAGACCGTATTCTTCAGGATGATGCTCTTAATGGAGTTATGTTTGACGGTTTTCCCAGAACAGTTCCTCAAGCTGAAGCACTCGATTCAATNACAACTGTATCACATGTGATCGCTATCGAAGTCCCAGATAGTAGAATAGTTGAGCGAATTTGCGGAAGATACACATGTGCAGTTTGTGATGCTGTTTTCCATGATACTTTCAATCCTACCAGTGTGCCAGGAATCTGTGATTCATGTTCGAGTACAGAGTTTAAGCGCCGTGCTGACGATAATGCAGATACTGTTTTGATGAGACTAGGCGCATATCATGAGCAAACTTCACCACTTGCAGAATGGTATGAGCAAAAGGGAATTTTTCATAGAATAAATGGAGATAGGGCGATTGACNCAATCTCTCAAGATATTCTTTCTGCNCTAAATTGAGGTCATAANATGGGTCGAAGTTCTGGCCGAAANAAGGCTAAACAAATNCGCCGTAAAAGGGCNATTGAATCGCAAGAACATCTCTCNCAAGTTCTGATGGACCCTTCTATGCCATTACTTGCTAGGAAAGGTGCTGCTAAGCATTTGNCNAAGACNTCGNCTCGNAATCGNCTACCTTTGCCNATNAAACAAAGNCATTGGATTTGNAGAGGTTGNTCTATGCCGNTAATACCTGGTANAACTGCNCGAATTAGAATTAGGGCAGGTCAAAGAATTACCACTTGTTTAGAATGTGGAAGGGTACGTCGCCTTGGCGGGGGNCCTAAATCTCATAGGAGGNTAAGCGATGACTGAAATCCCCTCTTCNATNCGTCAACAAGCNATGTCTAGAGAATTCCAGCCAAGCGTAAGAATTGGTAAAACTGGAGTCAATGAAAANATAGTTGAAGAAATCNATGCTCAATTGAAAAAGCGTAAGTTGGTCAAAATTAAAATCAATAAAGGAATTTATGAACGCAGTGCTCGTAATCAGGTATGGGAGCATTTAGCACAACAAACCGGTTCNGTGNTTGTTCTCTCAAGGGGCAATGTAGGGGTCCTTTGGCGCAGTTCTTAGGAATATGCTCATAGATGATATTGTTTAGCGTTTCAATATGCGACTCTCTAACCTCACCTCAAGGCATCCTTCCCAATGGATTGTATTGTTTGCTTTGATAGTTGTTGGATTTTTTTCTTTTACTAGCAATGGACTTGCTGCAGGCGGTGGAGACTCTTTACTCAAAATCGAATTGNAAGNNGGATNAGNTAGNACTCCNGTGTGGGTTGGTTTAGGTATCTTNCTNTTNGTTTATGCACTGATTGTAACNGAGGTCGTACATCGAACTTTAGCNGCTGCAATAGGTGGNCTAATGGCTGTTTTTGCCCTAAATCATTTCATCGGAAGATCGCTTTCATTGGCTGAAGTTACAACAATGATTGAATGGGAAACCATTGGATTATTGCTGGGAATGATGGTTATGGTTGGCGTGATGTCACATACTGGAGTTTTCGAATGGTGTGCTGTACAAGCATACAAGAGAAGCAAAGGTAATGTCTGGACTTTAGTAGTTATTTTGTGTGTGGTTACAGCAGTACTTTCAGCATTTTTAGACAATGTTACCACTATGTTATTGCTGACTCCAGTTACGATCCAACTTGCTAAAGTATTAGATTTAAAGCCGGTTCCTCTACTAATTTCTGAAGTTATCTTTTCCAATATCGGTGGAACTGCAACCATGATTGGGGACCCGCCAAATATCATCATTGGTTCGAAGTTATCATCCAAAGCAATCTCTGAATCTGCCTATCCCGCTTTACAAGATTCAGGTATCAGTTTCAATGATTTCATAATAGAATTAGCACCGGGTGTTTTGCTTACAGTAATTCCTACATTCATGATGTTAAAGTGGATGTACCGCGAAGAGTTCTCTGGTGAAAGAATTCGTGATATTGCGGAACTAGAGTCTAAGTATGGTATCAAAGACAGCAAGATGTTGAAGAGTGCTGGTACCATTCTTTTGTTGGTTATCTTAGGATTCTTCCTTCACCCAGTTCTACANATCCCAGTATCTTGGGTGGCATTGGTAGGTGCTGTTCTTATGCTATTAATGACAGATAGNCATGATGTTGAAGAACCATTGGAAAAAGTCGAATGGACGACTTTGATATTTTTCGCAGGACTGTTTGTAATGGTACATTCNTTACAATATCTAGGTGTAATCGAATGGATTGGCAATCANGTNATGGCTGCNATTGAAATGTTCCCTGATGATGAGAAAACACGTTTAGTNGCTGCTTTGGTCATACTTTTGTGGGTNAGTGCNATCGCTTCAGCATTCATTGATAACATNCCATATACCATCACGATGGTACCAGTGATTTTNCAAATNTCTACAGAGCTAAATATNGAACTTGGTCCTCTGATTTGGGCNCTTGCATTTGGTGCTTGCCTTGGAGGTAATGGAACACTTATTGGGGCATCGGCAAATGTCGTTACCGCTGGAATGTCAGAAGAAGCAGGNTATCCAATTTCATTCAACGAGTTTTTCCGTGCAGGTTTCCCNGTAATGTTNATGACAGTTACAATNATCACATTCTACATGGTACTTGTATTCGGNGTTGATCCAATNTTCAAATGGATATTATCNGGAATCGCACTATTTGGAATTATATGGCAATACCAGAGAGGAGTTGCCAANGGTAAAACATGGGCTGCAGCNATGGTTGACACCGAGTCAATCTTNCCCAAGGAAGAGGAATAATCNCACTCATANCTGCGGTGTGTTCAAAGAGTTGGTGCTANCGTCTAGATTTGAGGCCGNTACATGCAGGAGTGCAAGGTTTGNCAAATGCTCTTCTTAGGAGGNGGTTCTTGTCCTTCGTGNGGNTCTCAAGTTTCTGTAGATTTNTCNGANNTTAAATCTGAAAATTTGGATGATGATGGGATACCAGGANTGGATATTGTAGCNGTGGAACTAGGCTCNGAAGATGAGGANTCNCAATCAGGAGAAGTTCTACCATTTGGTATGGGAGCAAAGGCCGAAGTTTTAGATTCACATTTACCATTTGGNGTAGGCTCGATGCTAGAATCTTCTAGTATGAATGANCCTGAAATAGAAGAAGAGCATNGTTTAGATGATNGTCCTGTAGAACCNGAATCNGAGCCTGAAGTNGAAGTAGAANTAGAACNCGTTANTGATNCNGAAGAAGAAATCATANAANCTCCAGAAGTTCCTATTAGAATAGANGCTTCAATCGTTCCTGAAGAACCTAGTGAAATNATCGTCGAATCAATACCGGAAATAGAAATAANTTCTCCGATTGTTGATGTTGAAAAGACNCCAAATAGCGTTGATGTNCCAGANATTTGGCGCATCGATGCAGCCGAAGTAAACATGGATGAGATTTATGCTGAGNCAGANAAAATCGTAGAAGTATCCTATGGTGATGAATTAGANATGGATGAGATNCATGTTCAATTNGATGAACTNCATNANGAGGCNGANGGTTCGACTATATTCAGNATAGATGATTCACCTGAACTGCACCCTGCTAGGGCTATGGAAGTTAACACTGCAGGAGANATGGCACTTGAAAAAATNATANAATCNGCNTTTGGTCANATGGGTTCAAATTCGTGGCTACAAGCCGCTCAAGTTTTGCAAGGAGCATCTGCTATGAGCCCTAATGACCCAGCNATTCTAAACAATATGGGNTTGGCAATTTTACAACAGTCNTTAGAAATGGATTCAGCAGGAGATGCNATGGCTTCATCACAGTATGAATCTGCTATAATGGCACTAAGNCAAGCAGCTAAACTTGANGCTACAAANAATACAATTTTACTTAATTTNGCCCATACTTTGTTGGTNAGTGGTAGAACNGAAAAAGCATTGAAAGTGGTCGANGTTTTATGTTTTAGAGATCTTGGAAATGTTGAGGCAGAGAACGTACGAGGAGCCTGTTTAATTCAANTGGGNAGANGCGAAGAAGCAAAAGANGTNNTATCTCCTTACTCTGATGACAGTTTAGTTGCGGCAAATCTTAACAGAATTTAGACCAAAAAATATCAAAAATAACATNNAATATTTCTACTAGAAATCGATTAAAATCANTCGGGTAAAAACGCCATACAGAACGGCTGTAAACCTCTGTTTTTNAATTGCTAATTTTCCTNTCGAATGACGGAGCCTTGAAATAGGGGAGGTAGGTCGGGAGGTTGCTTATGCACCCGAGCATGCCTGTCATGCTTGGGGAAGTGACTAGAAGGGCCGCCCTGCGGGGAGACGGTCTTTCAATAATGTCTAAATTGGCATGACTGGATACCGAAGGGTTACTCGCACAGGTGTGGTACATACACATTCTGTTGCTACAACCCATCTGGGGGATCGCTCGGCTCGAGAACCGAAGAAGGTCGTGACAAGCTGCGATAAGTTGCGGGGAGACGCATGAGTGTCTAGGATCCGCAAATAGCTGAATGGGACTTCCTATCCCTTAGGGGATAATCGCAATAGCGATAGGGAACCCCCCGAATTGAAGCATCTTAGTAGGGGGAGGAAAAGAAATCAATTGATACTCCGTGAGTAGTGGCGAACGAAAACGGACTAGGACAAACCGAATCTCGACTGGAAACTGAGAGACATGTGGTGCGACCATTTATTGCCTAAATCACTGAAATAGAAATCGTCTGGAACGACATAGCCATAGAGGGTGAAAGTCCCGTATATGTAGGTGACATGGCCACGTAATGAGTCAGGAGTAGCATGCGTTGGATATCGCGTGTGAAGACGGGAGGCAGGAACTTCCAATCCTAAGTATATCTCGAGACCGATAGTTTACAAGTAACGTGAGTGAAAGCTGAAAAGAATCCTTAGCGGGATGTGAAAAGAACGTGA
>PALS01000053.1 GCA_002706615.1 Methanobacteriota archaeon | reverse complement strand
TTCAATCGCTTCAATAAACGTAGAAGGAGATAGCATAACCTTTGACTTAATTGATAATCAATTTGGTGTGATTAATCTTATAGTTGAGGGGACCTCAAACGGAAAAGCTATTTTAGATACCTTTAAAATCACAATTACACCAATCAATGATGTCCCGATTGTTTTAAATAAACAATTTGAACTAAAAGAAGATTCAACACAGGTATTAATATTAGAAGGCTCAGATATTGAAGCCGACTCATTAACTTTTAAAGTACTATCACTTCCTAAAAATGGGATATTATCACAAAGTAATGGTGTGCAAATTAGCAGTGTCCCCTCTGGCATAACTGATGATATCAACAGCCTTATATATAAGCCAAAGGAAAATTTCTTTGGTAAAGATTCTATTTTATTTAATGCATCTGATCCTTTTAGTACGAGTGAAAATGGAGTGGTCCAGTTTATAATTTTAGGTGTAAATGATCCGCCAATTGCAAATAATGATACTATTAATATTGATGAAGACGAAACCAAAACTATTCAAGTTAGTGGCACAGATTTAGAAAATGACCCCTTATCGTTTTCTATTACCTCTCTTCCAAGTGCAGGATTATTATATCAGACAAACGATGGAACAACAAAAACCGGTTTTGTTAATGAAGGAGACAGGGTATTTAACTCAGAACAAAAAGTTATTTATACCCCGAATCCAAATGAATTTGGTATAGTTAATTTTGGTTTTATTACAAATGATGGAGAGCTAACTGATAGCGCAGAGATAATTGTTAATATAGCCAGTGTTCCCGATCAGCCAATTGCAGAAAATATAAATATTGTAGTAGGTGCTGGACTTATTTATGACCTAAATGTTTCTCCATACGTTAGTGACCCTGATGGCGATATAATCGCAAGCTCACTTAACATTAAATCAAACAGTGGGTCTGGAACAGTAGGTGTAAGGGCTGATACAAGCTTTATTGTGGTATTAAACTACAGCTCAATACCAGACTATGTTGGTCTTGATTCAATTGAATATGAAATTTCTGATGGAACGCTTTTAAATAGTACTGGCAAAATATATGTAACAGTGAAAAAAGGAAGAAAGCCTATCGCTTTTAATGATACAATTCGCTTTAATGAGGACTATGGTGACACATTGGTTAGTGTTCTAAGCAATGATACAGATGAAGATGGTGATATAGACTCTACATTAACAATTATACAATCTTTTATTGAAGAGTTTAATAGCAATGCTAATAACGCGACAGTCGACAGCGACAGTTTAATTCTTGTAGAGCCTGCTCCTGATTACTTTGGAACAGATAATTTAATTTACAGTTTTTCAGATGAAACCGGTTTATCAGATAGTGCAACTTTAGTAATTGAGATTCTTCCCGTTGAAGATGCGCCTATAATATTTTCAACTGCTCAAGATACTATAAATTTATATCTTTTTGAAGATACGCCTCTTGATTTTGAACTAATTGCTTTTGATGCTGATGGAGATACTTTGAATTACGCACTTTGCGATGAGCCTAAATATGGTTATATATCTCTACCAGGGGAAGAGGCAGATACCCTTAAGAAAGACGTGAGCTTGGGAACGGGGAAACCATCAATTCAAGTTAATCCAGAAAAAGACTATAATGGATATTACACGTTTAAATATTGTGTAACAGATAAAGCGGGTAATATTGCAACTGCAGTAGTTACTGTCAGTGTAGTAAGTGTACCAGATCCACCAATTGCACTAACTGACTCTATTGAAATTTTCCAAACCAACAAAGACACAATTAATATTGTTCAAAATGATTATGACGTAGAAGATGATATTGAAGTATCAACTCTAAGAATTTATGGCGACAATACACCCGGCTCTGCTACTGCAATCCCAACATTTGGTGGTGCGCTTGCAACCGTCTATGAAGACTCATCTCTGATTATTGACTATAGCAACCTCCAGCAATTCTTTGGCGAAGATTCTTTGATCTACTCAATATGCGACGAAACAGAGCTTTGCGATACAACCACAGTAATTATTAATGTTGAGCAAGATCAGTTGCCACCTGATATATATAATATTCTAACGGATAAAGATACAGTTCTTTATAAAGTTGATGATGTTACAATTTCTGCCTCTGTAAAAGACTCAATTCCGCTTCAAGATGTATCCCTGTTTGTTTCTGAAGGAGGTAAAAATAGTTTTCAACCATTTAACCTTTATAATATTAATGCTCAATCAAGCCCCGTTGATCAAAAGAGTTTAAATGCTAGGTATGTAGATGTTGAACAACTAATTGATACAAATTTGATTACCCTTAATGGCTTACAATATTATTTTAGTGCAAAAGATATTCTTGGCTTTGGTTCGCAGTCAGGGCTTTCAAGTGTCCCTATAAAAATACCTGAAGGGTCAATTTCAATTGATGAATGTATTCCAGGTGATACTTGGGTATTAATTTCTATTCCTAGTGACTTAGATAATAAAGCAATTGAATCNGTATTCTATAATAGTTTTGGNAAGATAGATAAAAANTCTTTTGTGATATATACCTATGANAATGGNACNTCTGTTGAAGCAAGNTCAATTCANCCAGGNAAAAGNTATTTCATCTATAAAAAAGGNGACCCAGTATGTGATTTCTCGCTTGGGTCTGGNATCGTTGATAACGTAGATACTTTAGAATGGATTCTTGAGCCAGGATGGAATTTTGTTGGGAATCCNTATCCTTTTACTTTTTTAATGGGTGATGTTAGTCAGATTGAATATTGTGGACCACTTACTTACACTGGAACAAATGCTTGGTCTGGAGTAGTTGATACGGTAAAATCTTTTGGAGGTTATATCATATGCAATAAAGCTGATACAACCAGAACTTTACGAGTTGGCATTACGCAAGCAGAGAAATCTGGGAGTCAGATTGCAAACCTTTATAATGGCATCTTCTCATTTGATAATAAAGGTGAGTGGAATGCTAAAGTTGATTTTTATACGAATAAAGATGCAGACCTTAATAACAATGCAGGCTTTCACCCTGAAGCCTTGAATGAATATGATGGATTAGATAATCCTGCTGAACCATATACTCCAGATGGAGAATATGGTGTTAGGTTTGATTGGATTTATAAGCATGAGGCAAATGGCAAAGAATATCCTTTGCGTGATGATATTCGAATGATGGCTCAAAATGAAGGNTTATGGTATGGGTTATTAAAGTCAAAAGAAGAAAATATTAATGTTAAAGTCGATGTTCAAGGAAACCTAAAAGAAGGTCATGAGTTGATATTATTTGACTTAACAAATCAAAAAAGATTTGACCTCAATAANGAAAATAATTTTGAGCTTAAGAATGATACCAAAACAGATATTGGTAAAAGAATCTATTTAATATATGGTGATCAATTATGGGTTGAANCGAAAATTGCAGAATTAATAAGCTTAATACCGAAAGAATTTGTTCTTAATGATAATTATCCAAACCCTTTTAATCCTATTACTACTATTAAGTATGAAATTCCAAATGATGGTAAAGTTTTACTCGTGATTTACAACCTTCTTGGCCAGGAAGTAATTACTTTAATAAACAATGAACAATGGGCAGGTAAATATAGTGTGAGATGGAATGGGACAAACCAATTCGGCAATCAAGTCTCAACCGGAACATACTTTTATTTTTTAAAAACACAAAACAACCAATCGGTTAAAAAGATGTTGCTACTAAAATGAAAAAACAAAAAAAGAGTNCACCCAGAGATAAGAATACTGGGAAGTTTGTTTCCAGCGAACTTTCTAACAAAGCCACAGAAGCCAAAAAAACGGATTATACATTTAAAGTAATTCTCGTAATTGTAATTGTTTTTTTCCTCATATTGATTTTGAATAATACTCGAATGCTTAATTCTTTAGAGTCATTAAACTTTGAAAGAATTAATAAAAAGGAAACGATTGACTCCTCTATNTCAACTAATGAGATTTTGTCTGATGAAAATGAAAACAACTCATTAGAAAACAACAATGTTAAAGTTGAAATTGATTCAACAGATAAAGGGATTAAAGAAGACTCGTTAAATGAACCGATAGCAGACTTAAATCAAATTGCTAGAATATTAGTACAGTATGGTAATGTGAGTATTTTATCAAAAGGAGATTCAGACCCTAATAAAAATCTCTATCCTGGTAAACTTATTAACAATGGTGATCAAATCACGGTTGGCGAATATCCATCCTACATCAGCTTTATAATTAATAACGATAATTCAGTTATAGTTATGTATGATAATACGAATGCGCAAATAGTTTTTAATGAAACAACTAATTTGTACAAAGTGAAAAAAGGGAAAATACATGCAAATATAATGAGTTCTTCTAAGCCAACAAATTTTATATCTCAGCACTCCATAGCAACAATTGATAAACAAAATTTTACATTAATGAATTTAATATTTGATGAAGTCCAAGATCAATTTGTTACTATTAATGGCGAGGCTTATATAAAAAATGAACTATCTGGCCTAAGCTTAAGAATGATTAAAGAACAGAAATTNTTTTCAACAAATGCTGGGCAATTAATATGGTCATTGGCTAAGGAATCAGATTACGTCATGGGGCCAAAGAAAGAATTAGTTGTTTTACCTATTAAAAAAGAACCCGTAAAAAAAGTAGAACCGATTAAAACAATAAAGGAAAAAATTAAGGTTACGCCAAAACCTNAAGCNTCAAAGCCAAAGATCATTATAAATGAAATAAAACCTGTAGCGCCAAAACCTGTAGCGCCAAAACCTGTAGCGCCAAAACCTGTAGCACCAAAACCTGTAGCACCAAAACCAATCAAAAATTATGATNCGACTAGGGATTATGATTTTAATATTGCTATTGATATTATTAAACGGGAGTCAATAGTAACATATTTGGAAACACCTTTGATGGGCGATATACCTGTATATATTTTCCCTAATACAAGTTCAGAGTTAGTCTCTTCTATTTCGGACCAAGAAAAATTNATTGTTTATCCAATCTACCGCTCAGGGTTTGTAGTTGTTGGAAGACTTGGNACTGGACCTTTGGGCTATGCCGATGCCGATTTAATTAATTTTTCTTCTGAAGATCGTCTTGGCAAGATTATTGATTTATCTAAAAATCGTTTTACTATAGATAATTGATAAAAAATAATATTCAATCTTTTTTCTCTAATAAAAATAATGCCACAATATTTATTGTGGCTTTNTTTTTTGTTATATGGCAAAACCCATCTGAACAAAAAATGAAAAATAGCGCTTTAGATTATATCATCGCTCAAAATTCAAATATTTCAAAAATTAGGGTTCAGAAATTTCTAGATGAAAAATTTATTGTTAATAATTATCTTCTGTTTTCAACCTCAANCATAGATAATAGCTATACTACAGGAGTTGGTTTTTTATCATATTCAAAACCAAGAAGAATCATTTATAATTTATTTATAAAATGGGAAAAGCCTTTGCTGGAAGATGAAAATATAAAAGCTTCTGCAGCATTTATTAAATTAAAGGGTGATGTAAAAATTAAGCACTATGATAAGACTATATTTAATGATGGATACTTAGGAGAAAATATTTATGCGAATGATTCCATTCGTATTGGAGACGCACCTTCTTTTTCTGCGTTTCAATACTTAGAGTCAAAATCAATAATTAAAATACGTGAGAATACTACATTCCTATTTCATCAAAATGATTTAAGAGATGAAATAACTCTTTATAATGGCATAATAATTAATGAAATAAATAATATTAAGAATAAAGGCTTTCGTGTAAGAACATCAGCTGGGATTGCCTCTGTTAAAGGGACTGTATTTGCTGTTAAAGTAGACTCATCAAAAGGAGTGGCTGAATTTATTGGCAAAACAGGGAGTTTTGAAGTTGAAAGCCTAATTAGCGGAGAAGTTTTAAGAGTGGACGGTCTCCAAAAAATTACAGCCAATATTAACGGTGATTTTATTTTAGAATCAATTACAAGTAATGACTTNCCAACAGATCCAACAGAACAAAACCCTGTAAATAATAATTATTCTGTAATACGAGATTATGATTTTGAGCAATCAACAGATAATAGACATAAAGAGAGAATTGAAACTGCTATAACACTTTTTAATGCAAATATCTTAGAGTATCCAACTGTTGCATCCAGCGTAATTCAACAAATTAAAAAAGGAGAAAAAATAAAAATTCTCCCATTATATAGAGACGGATTCTTTATAGTATTAAATGATGNCAGTAATGCAATTGGATATATAGATGAATATGATATTGATTTTGAATCTGAAAATATTAAAGATAAAATTAAAGAATACTCATCCAATAACTTTCTTGATTCAAAATCCTTAATGGAATAATTCTATTTCTCTTTTATTCTTAATAAGTATTCTTTCAAATCCTGAAAATTCTTTGATGTTAAATCATCATATTTTTTAGGCGGTAGATCATTTATAATCTTTGTTGCTTTTTTAATTCTAATAGATGTTGGTGGATGAGTAGATAATATGCTTGCCATTCTACTTGAGCCTCCTTTTTCTTCTTTGGCTAATTTCTCAAAAAACTTTTTTGATCCATCGGGATTTATGCCTGCATCATGCATTTGTTGAATCCCAAATTTATCTGCCTCAAGCTCCGCGGATCTACCATACTTAGTTATTATACCTGTTTGAATCAAGCTGGTCATAAATTCTTCTGTAAAACTTGGATTGGAACCCAAAGCAATTGCGCCAGCTAATCCAATAATATTTTGTTTNGTCATATTCTCCATGCCATGTTCTCCAACCACATGTCCAATTTCATGACCAATTACCGAAGCAAGCTCTGANTCAGTCTCTGCAAAATCAATTAATCCTAAGTTGACATAACAGTGCCCACCAGGGATAGCAAAAGCATTGATAGCAGGATCATTCACAACTTTAAATGTATATTTTATATTATTTCTTTTTGAAACTCTTACTAAGCGCTGACCTAGATTATTTATATAGTCATTAATAAAAGGATCATATATAAGTTGTAATTGTTTTTCAATTTGAAAAGCATATCTGTTCCCAAGATTTATTTCCTCGCTGGTGGAATACATATTTATACTAGTTAACTGTGAACAACCAGTAAAATAAAAAAGCAGAATCATCAACAATGAATTTTTAGTATAATTTTTGAACCTTAACATAAATAAAATAATCTTATTTTTTTAATAATCCCCATATATGATAACCAATAAACTTTGGTGTCCCAGGTAAGTACATATCCTCAGAATTATTAATACTAAAACCATTTTCGGCAAGCATTGTTTTTATATCACGAGTTAAATGACAACCATCGGCAATTACTTTCCATAAAGGTTCAATTTTTTTTTGGAATTTATTAATTTTTAAATCTGGTGACGCAGCATGTTCAGTGAAAATAAACTTCCCGTCTTTTTTCAAAACTCTCCTTATTTCACTTAAAGCCATTTCAGGGTTTGATATTGAGCATAAGGTATAAGTGCATACGACGGAATCTATAGAATTTGATTCCAGCGGTATCTCCTCTGCTCTTTCTGTAATTAATTCAAAATTAACATCAAAATCTTTCAATTTTTTTTTGGAAAGTTTTTGCATATGAACAGAAGGTTCAAGACCAATTATTTTATCTATATTTTTTTTATTATAGTATGGGAGATTATGCCCTGATCCAAAACCAATTTCTAATACAGTTCCATCAGCTTTAGGAATAACTTTTTCACGCTGTTTTCTTATTGGTTTTGATGTACAGGCTAAGGAGATTAAGCGTGGTTGAATAAATTTAGACCAAATCATTTTACTAAATTTTTATTCAATTATGATTTATAGCAATAAGATTTATTGCTGAGCTTCATCTAAAAAGTTTGAAATTAACATTTCTGTTTTTATCATTTGATTCTTTGTGTCATTCAATCTCAAAATATAAAAATTTTCAACAAATTCTAAAATCCAGTACAAAGCATTCCTAGTGTTTGCTGAAAAGAAAATCTCTTTAGATAACTCATCTATTTTTCGACCCCCAACAGTTATTTGAAAAAAATTCATAAAGTAATCACTTTTTAATTTTTGATTTCTAAAGTCATATAATTCACTATTTGCATTTAGCCTTTTATAAAAATGCTCATATAGCTGTGAAATTTCATTACTTAAGTTTATATCCTTAGATGAATTTAGCCGGCCACTTGAAACAGAAGCAGTATAAGCTGTTTGTGTGCCATAAAAAGTAGGTGAAGTAATTTTTTTTAAATTGAAAATCACATCACTATCATTGAAATCAACCTTTTTTTCATTATAATCAAGCAGCTTTTTAAGTGAAGTGACTTGACTGTTTACAGCTAAAATTATATTATCAATATTTTTTATATCAAGCCCAATTTCTTTTTTTATGTATAAATAATCTTCAGCTACCCTATTTTGAATATGTTTATTTTCACGTGAATCTTCCACCCAAAGAGATATGGTAATTCCAAAAAGAACAGCTAAAAATTCAATCCCACCTCTTGCAAGTATGTTTTTCATTTTTATCCTTTATTTACTCCAGAGGATCTTGATCTTTCTCAACGATAATCCATTTTTTATTGCCAATTATATATTCTTTAGAAATATTTGAATGAAAATATCCTCTAATTAACCCTTCAAAGAATAAAACAAAGGAACTAACCGCTCCAACCATAACCCCTGTTGCTAATGGATTTGTTGGCCCAGAGTCATTAATTAATGTACCTAAAAACCCAATTGAAAAACCAGCAATCGCGCCAGTCTTAAATCCTCTAATACCGTTTTTCATTGCTATATTTCCATTGCTAACATGTGCTATTGAGTATATTTCATTAAATAAAATTTTTCTATTTTCGGTTAAAATAAATTTTTCATTATAGTCAACATTTTTAAAGATCGTTGATTTTAAATTTCTATCAGGAATCAATTTAATATCTAAAATATTTTTTTTATAAAGACGGATGACAACTTTATCTTCAGGTTTGAAGCCAATAATTTCAGAATCATTTTTTAATATAAATTTTATATTGTCATTTTGAGCAAAAAGGGGGAATAAAAATAATATGATCCAGAAGTGTTTCATTTGATTTTAATTAATTATCTCTTAGCTGTTCAAAAAACTTAACAAAATCTGGTTCAAAATCTCCCTTACGTTCATCCCAAATTCCTCTTACGAGTTTTGTTTTATAAATATCCATACCAATTCTACTAAATGCATCTTCTGTTAATAATCCATTTTTATATTGAAGATAGATATTCTCAATACGCCTAAAACCCATCATTTGAAAACTCCAAAAACTTACGTAATCACTTTCACTAATATCTGATTTTTTTACTCCCTTTGATGCAATGCTAACTAAGTTAGCCATCCTCTCATTTTCAGCTAGGATCCTATACATCTCTGCAACCTGAGAGGAAACAGCTTGCTGGGTTGCTCCGCGTACTGCGGTAGTATTTTGTTTAATTTCTATACCAACAAATATGAGTGAACCAACAACGCTAAATAAACCTATAACCTCAAAAAACTTTCTATTTTTCATTTTTCTAATCCTTCTTTAACCGTTAAATAAAAAAGCCCCACGTTGAGGTGAGGCTTTAAAAATTAATTAACTATAATATTATGTTTTACAAGTATCTACACCCAGAATTCTGTAGATGTAACAAGTTCCAACTACTGAGTTAAATAGTAAAACGCCACCAACTGTACTAAGAAGAATTGAGTAGGATGATGAGCCAAGAATAAATGGAGTTGGAATTAGGAATAGTGATACAATTAACCTTACAACTCTTTCTGGTTTATTTTGATTTGTTTTAAATATTTTCATATCAAAAATTACATAATCTTTTAAAATTCAAAAGGATTTATTTCTAACCAGATTACAATCTAGTGCATGGGTAAAAGTTACTTTGCTGTATTGTTAAACAAAGTTTTAAAACCTTAACTTTTAATACTAAAAAAGGCTCATAATGTTAAAAAAACTTTCTTTATTTGGACTTTTTATAATAACACTTACTACTTATGGCTATAGTCAAAAAAATAATATTTATACTGAACTTGGTGGTGCGGGCTATACGAGGACATTCAACTACGAACGTATGTTAACTAATAATATTCTTGCTCGAGCAGGCTATGGGTCCAGTAGGGCTCAAGTTCCTGGCGATAAAAAAATTAGATTTATGCCCATAGGCGCAGCATACCTTATGGGTTTAGGTGATCACAAATTTGAACTTGGCGGTGGAATGACCATGATTCAAGGGACTCTTGAGATGAGAGGTGATTATATTGAAGATAATTCAATCTTTTTTGGCGGGGGGTATCGCTATCAAAAAGGAACAGGCGGATTTCTAATTAGCGTTAAAGGGTATTATTTATTTCTAGGAAAATTTAGTGCACCTTGGGCTGGGATGTCACTTGGCTGGACACTATAATAAATAAATCATTCAGCTAAGTACATATCTTTAACCCCTAGCTGTCTACTTCATTTATTTCTTTGAATCCCTACTAATACGGAACTGGTTATAAGCGCCCCATGACATTAGAGGGACAATAAAAACACCACTTACTAAATATATATAGTCTGTAAAGGTTTCACTAATAATTATTGGAGGCTCTCCTGAAAAAAACAATGTTAGAAAAAAATAAGGATAAATAATTAAAGTATAAATCCAAATAATTCTCCAAAACGTTTGGTTGTGTAATAATTTATTCATTGAATTAACCTTTGTTCATTAACTGCTCTAATTATAAAAAGAGTAAAATACTACTCTGTAATATTACGATAGAAACCCACTATAAACAAAAAAGGCTCTTAGCTTATTAATGGGTTATTATGTAAATATTTTAATCTGGATCAATAGAATTAAACCAATCTACAGAATATTTAATTATTTCATGACCAGGCACAAAATGACCAGATTCAAAAGTGATAATTTTTTTATTATTAACGCCTGTCCCAAAAAGTTTAAACATTGGCTCTGCAGAAGTATCATACGGAAAAATTGGATCATACTTACCATTCAGCATCAATATAGGTATTTTTACTCTAGGCAAATAATTTACTGGGTCGGCCTCAGGATGCCTTTTTTGACTTCTTAGTCCACCTACAATTAAAATAGCTGATTTAAACTTTGGTACTGTTGATAGCATAATTCCAGCAATCCTTGACCCCCAACTATATCCATAGTAATGCAATCTTCTCATGTCCACAAAATCTTGTTTTTCTAAATAATCAATAGTGGTTTGAAGATCTTTACTCCATTTAATAACTCTATCCCGATAAGAAAGATCATAGAATGGAATAGAGTTGATTAGGCCATCTCTTCTTTCATAGGTGCTCTTATAAATAGGGAAAACAAAGACACTGTTTACTTTCATAAGAAACTCAAAGTTTGAAGGAATCTGCTCAAATAGAGCTTGGCTAGATTCTCTAATAATAGCTCCAGCACCAGGAAAAAGGATTATGGTTCTTGAAGGAGAATCAATTTTTTCCGGTTTGTAAATATAGCTAAACATTCTTTCACCGTATGATGTGTTATAAGCCACCTTACTTATTGTGTATTTTTTAGATTCAATAAGCGTATCAGAGATTAAAGTGGACTCTAAATCAAATTTAGAATATTTAAACATAGATAAATATGCAGCATGTACGTTATCAGAAACTGGCTTGGCATTAATTATATTAAATGATGGGTTAGTAACTTTTTCCTCTAATGATTTGTTGCTATCCGATGATTTGACGCACCTGCAACCATTAGATTTGTCTCTGTTAAATGGCTCTTTACTAAATAAGGTATTAAAAACATAACCAGGATCATCCCAGCTACCGCCCATAATTACTCTTGTATTATTATCAGAGCTATTATAAACCCATTCGGCAACATTGCCCGCTACATCATATAAACCAAAAGATGAAATAATATTTTTACTACCAACCTCAACTTTTGAAGAGCTGCTCATATTACTCCTAGGAACAATATCGCTTGAATTTTGTAGTGAAGCTGAATAATCCCATTGATATATATTTGGTAAAGATTTACCAATTGAACGGCAATATGCCATTGCTTCAAACCAGCTAATGCCAGAAACAGGATAGTTTTCTTGTTCAGATGGGTAGCTGCCTAACTCCCATTCTGAAGGGCCCGGGAAACCTGTTTTATCCACAAACAATCTCTTGTAATCTTTATTCACTAATTGATCAAATTGCCAAAGAGAAATATCGTCATATCCACCCTTGTTCAAAAATTCATGAAACTCCTTATTTGTTACTTCAAATTTATCAATGTAGTAATCATCAACTTCTTGAGGATCTAAGTGATCAAGGCCAGCAGTTCTTAATTTTAATTTATTATTTTTTATGAAGACCATTCTTTGAGCTGAAATATCTTTTCTGTTAATAGATATTGATATCGAATCTCTAATATTTAATAATCTCTCAATCGAGCTTTCATCTTCATTCTCAAATTTATATTTTATATTACCTATGGGGACTACTGTCTCACATGGGAGATTACATAAATAATTCCAGTTATCTTTAGAAAGGTTATTTAAATCAAATTGATAAGAAGCAACGACATTTGAGCTAGAAGATGTTAATTTAATTTTTTTAGAGAAATCATTAAGTCTATCTTTTATGAAAAAACTATCTGGGAATTTCTTATAAAGATTAAAAGCTTCAATAAAATCAGATTTTTCAATTAATTGATCAAGTTTTCTTTTTAATTCGTTTTGTGAAAAATCATCATCTTTTGTATTAGCAAACTGATAAACGTTAAGTATAAGAAGCAATACAATGATTGATAGTGAAATTGAAATTATTTTATTGCTTTGATTATTTTGTTTAGTATCATTAATTGGCTCTATTGGTGATATTTTTTTATCTGATCTAATTGCAATAATAACGATACAAACAAAAATAAATGCAAAAACATAAACAAGATAAACAATTAAATTTTCAGAGAAAGAGAACGGCTCACTAATTATATCAACAACTTGAAGAACAATAAAAACAAAAGCTAAATAAGAGCTTAAATATTTTACAAGTCTAGATTGTTTTAGATCTTCTATTTTCATTTATTTTTCAAAAGTCACTTTATTTATTTTGAATTCATGGATATAACTTAGAAACCATTTAATTTCTAAAAACAGGTTTTTCTTTATTTAATAAATAAAAGTCTTAGTGACCGCTTAATTAAACCAGACTCCATATCCTTGTTTACGTAGCACTTTGCCAAGCATTTCTTCAATTTCTTCAGCATCTTTTCTAGTTGGGATAGGATTATATTTTTCATAAAGATCAGGCCTAAGCCTAATCCCATAATATTTTGCATATTTATTAGACTTATAGCCTTCTTTATGTTGTTCAAATCTAATAGATGGTTTTCTTGAAGATTGGCCTACATAAACACAAGCAATACCTTTGATATAGTGTGGGTTTTCAGAACGAAATTTTTTTATATCTGCTACTGATTGGTCTAATTCAATAACATACACATAATATTTTCTCATTTATTAAATAATTTTAGAGCATACTTTCATTTTTGAATGTA
>PALS01000052.1 GCA_002706615.1 Methanobacteriota archaeon | reverse complement strand
TCCCTAGCGAGGCTGCGACAGAGTTCAGCGCCTGATTTCCCTCTCTCCAGGCCTTGATAGAGGCCTCGTTCTCCTCGGTGCGTCCATCGCGAATCGCCTCTATGAGGCGCCTCTGCTCAGCGAGGAGGATGCTATTGGTGCCTTCGTTGAACTTCATGAATACGTCCAGAGGCACACCGCCGGCCCGGCAGATAGCCGCACCGTTGACTAGACCCATCAAGGCTCCCGTAAGTCCTGACATTAATGATCGGCTCAGAACCGAAGGCTGGTTGATGTCTTCCCCCAGGCTCGTCCAATTCGCGTCCAGAGCACTCAAGATGGGAGCACACTCGTCCAGCACATCGGGTGCACCGGACAGTAAGAGTGCTGCTTCGTCCGTGCCGAGGTTGCGAGGGTAGCACATGACTGCCCCCTCAACGAGGCGACCGCCGTTGTCATGGATTAGAGACGCATGGGTCTGCACATCATCGATTGTACCCGTCGTCAGCTGAATGATGCAGGTATCTTCGAAGCGGCTTGCCAGATCGTGCTCTTGGATTATCTGCTGCCATACTGCGTAGTCGGAGACACATACGATCACATGGGTATTGGCATTCAGTGCATCACCGGGTTCATTGCAGCCGATGGCTCCAGTCGCGACAAGGGCATCGACCTTGGCGCGGCTTCGGTTCCATACGGATACCGTGCAGCCCCCTTCGATAAGGGTGCGAGCGATACCAGAACCCATGGCTCCAAGCCCAATGACCGAAACTCCAGGAGTTGAGGTTTGTTGATTGCTCATGTGGTGTGCTCCACCGAGGAGGATATTGTAGTTTCTAACACTATAGTTTCACAGGACACCCATGCTACGCCTGCATTTCAAAGCGAACTAAGAACAGCCATAACCAAAATGAAACCAATGCCTATGAGCAAAATCATTGCGGTATGTTTCAAACCATCTTTGAGATTATTTGACTTTTCTTTGTCGCTAGGCGTGTAGAATTCAACAAATCCGCAATCTTTGCATGAAATCATTTGAAGCCCCCCTCTAATGCGTGCATTTACAGATTCATTCAATCTGCTACTCCCACATTTCACACATTTCCCATCGCTCATAGTTAGGTTATACTCTTGTTATGTATAAATCCCTATTACCAATTAATTTGGATAATATGGTGGCCGATTAAACAGCGAACTCGATTTTTACATTATCTAATAATTGGAATGCAATGAACATTATGAACATGAAAACTCCGATGAATTTGTGATATGAAGCAGAGTCGGTAAAAGCAGCACCTATCGCTAAGAATCCTACGATTGCAGGCATGATTGTCATAGGACCAATCATCGGTTCTCCAAATAGTGAATAATTTACCACAACAGAACTGAAAAGAGAGAATGCAACAATTAAGAAAAATGCTTTATGCACAGAAAAATAATGTTTTTCTAAATCTATTAGCCCTTCATCAGTAGCCTTGGGTAAAACTAGAGTTGTAAAGAAATAAATCGATGACAAGTTGATCACAAGGAACCAATATTGTGCATAATACCATGACTCAAGCTCTAGNGAAAGGGCCCAAAGCCCCCACCATTGGTAAATAGTCCACATTCCAACAGTCACAACCCAAAGTGAGTTGAGCCAGTAAGTCTTGACACGTTCACGAATTTCGTAAAGGTCAGATACTGCTCTAAAAATATGTGTAAGAGCTAAACCAAGAATTAATGAACAGAAAATAGTAACGAATTCGAAAGGTGACATTTGCAAGAGTATCATTCCCTAATCCTAAAAGGCACCCTATAATCAAATAGGAAATCATAGGTTATTTTATCCACTTTCCATAATTTTTGTATATTTTCAGTAATTTCCTATGTAGGTGATTGTTGGTGTGAGATTATGCTATTCCATCAGGTAGAGGTACTTGGGTTCTTCATTTATTTAGGAAAAACTGACTTTTTAAAATCTAAATCTATGTCATTAATTTTCCCACTAATTTCAACAACATCATTTTCAAAATCTAATTTCAAATCGATGTCCCCTCCAGTTAGTGAGAACCCCGTAGCAAGTACACATTCTTTACCCGAGGCCATTTGGTTGAGTGAAATGATAGGAACAGAGTTATTGTATCCTATGCTCCTCCAACCAATCATTGGATTTGTATTTCCGTTGTATATTGAAACTTGATTATCAATCGAACAAAGGAATTGAGTCCGTAGTAACTGATTATCGTTCTCAAAAATATAACGATCTGTCATTTCTATTTCTTGTGGTTTGAGTTCAAAGTTTTCATTTAGATGGAACCATTGTCGGAATTCCCTTTTCTCATTAGCTTTCAAAATATCTATGACTATAAGAAACTCCTTTGGCCGATATAGTAAGATTCGATGGTGACGTGTAGCAAACTTATCCCAGAACCTTCCAAACTCTAGTGCAATACCCCATTCATATTCTGTGTGTCCTGTTAATGCAGAATCATATTTTGCAGAAGAATGGTTGCTATAATTTTCTGCATCGATTTCTAAAGTATTGTGGGCCATTGTCGAAATCACCATTTTCCTTACAGGGTCTTCGTGATTGTAAGAATATTTCCCAGGGTCAACAAATATCTCTTCACCATTTTCAAATAATTGGAAACTTAAATCATCCATCTGACGGTGTATTTTTGATTGAAAAGCACTCAAACAGAATAACATAGATGCAGTTTTTTCAGATATAGAAAACGAAGATCTTACAATAACATATCCTGATTTGGTAAAATGCTTAAACAAATATTTCTCTCCACCGAATCTAAAAGAAACGTTAGATATATCGTCTAATTTATTCATACTATTCATCAACAAATTTTCTTTCACCAATTTTTGACCAGAAGAGTCACCCACTGGAATGATAAATTTATTTGGCCAAATCAACCAACAATTCGCCAAATCAATATTTTTAATTTTTGAATACAAATTTTTAAATGAATACCATCCAGTTTCAATGAATCCTTTAACCACATCCTGAATAAAGAAATGATATTCAGGAGAGTTTTCTTTATGTATTCCTTCTTCATCAAATTGGCTATGAATTAATTCTTCCATACGAGNATTACATGATTCTCTTACTTCATTTTGCTTAGAAAGTTCAGGGCATGCATAACAAAGAGCCATTAGCCCATGAATTACAAATAATCCATGGTTATTCTNTTTTGTAAAATCAGGATTTGTCATAATTTCAATATGTTTACTAGCAGAATCCTTCAATTTTTTAATTATACTTTCTGAGTACCCGTGTCTTTCCGAATTCTGAATTATGAATGCCAATCTGCTTGCTCTAAGCCCAGCAGCCATATCATACCACCTCATTCCAGAATAATTATCATAGCGGTTATCGCAATCAATCCATTTCATCATTAAACCTAAGGCGTATTTGAAACTCTCATTATTACTAAAACCACTCAAAGTAAGTGCTGGATCAATAGGCCTTAGCGAGTTGATTTGGAAACGCCAATTTCGATCATTAAACGGGTCCTCTTCAAAATCTAATTCATTAGCATTCATATTCCAAGGAGGAATGTCCTTTCTAACAGTAAATCCTTCACTCTTAAATTCATTATATCTTTTTTTAGCTTGTGTAGTTATCAATCGGATGTCGCTTAATCTGATCGCCCTTTCAGACATATACGCGCCTTGCAAAATCGAAGAATTTACAGAGTTATTATCTCCCATGATTCCTAAAGAATTCAGAGATTTATCAGATAAAACCCCATCGTAAATTGATTTTAATTTATTGGAAATCGCTTTCCAATCTCTTTCTTTCTCAACCCACTTCCGCGCTTCAATGCCAATCTTGAGATAAGATCCTGAAGCCCTAGAATCTAGAATCACTTTAGCTAAAGAAGATGGATCATCTTTCGTGAATGTAAATCCGTTTTCTCCTTCGATAATAAATTCCGATAATGCAGCAACATCAGAGCAAATAATGCATTTACCCATTGCCATCGCTTCAAATGGCTTTAATGGTGTAACTAATTCGGTTACTAGAGAAGAGGTTCTAGGAAATACTGCAACATCAATTATACTATGATATCTTTCAACCGTTTCATGAGGAACCCGGCCTGTAAATGTAAATCTCTCTTCGAGTTCAAATTCTCTGACCATATTTTCTAGCCTGTCTAAATCTACTCCGTCACCCACAATCAAAATATGCAAATNTGGATTTTCATAATGTAGTAAATTTACTGCTTGTATTAGAATATCTAATCCTTCATATTGAACAATACTACCTATATAGCCAATTATAAATTTATTATTAAGGTTCAAGTCATCCAACAAATCTTGATCTTTCATCAGAGGAGTAAACCTTTCGCAATCCACACCATTGGGAATAATTTCGATCTTATTTTCCTCCACCCCTCTTCTAATTAATTCCCTTTTCATAGCCATATTTAGTGTCAAAACTTGATCTGCTAATTTACAAGCAGTTGTTTCCAATTTTTCTTCAAGGCGGTATTGATCTGTTTCCGCCCATTCAGGTTCTCTTGAGACTCTAGTAATTTCCCAAAACCCTCTTACTTCATAGATACATGGAATGTTAAGGTTTTTTGCTGCTAAAATCGAAGCTAAGCCATTTCTATGATTTGATGCAGCATGGATAATAGATACTTTATTTTCTTGGGCTTTTTCAATCACTTGCCTGGCGTATCTGTTGATATAGTCAACAGGAGTTGTTGTCGAATACCCATCAAAAATCACTAAAGAATGACTGTATTTAATTGAGTCTACATAGTTATAATCAGCAAATTCTAATTCTCTAAATCCATTCATATCCCAAGGATAGCAAAGTCTAGTCATTGGATACATATTCATCCCTAATTCAATCAATCCATTCAGTAGTCCATGACTTCTACAAGCATAACCCCCATTATGATACGGCAAAGAATTATGCAAAAGATAAATTATTCCATTTTTCGGCATATATTTTCTACTATTAAAGTCCTGAAAGATAAACTGATTATCTAAAAGGTTGAAATTTTGCTCAAGAACTTTCATTCTTCTAATATACGATTTCATAAATCCTTTTGAATCGATTTCCTGTAATCTCTTTTTATTCATTTGCATTACAGATAGAGATTCTGAAATATTTCCTAAATATGTATTCAATTTTGAACAATAAAGTGTCAATTCTCCTAAATTACTATCTTCAGAATTTGCTAATTCGATTTGCACTATTCGCAAAGTGAAAAGTACTGCTTCTCTATTATGGAGGGTTGCCCTATTCCTCATTAGCAGTCGAATAACTTCGAGATTTTGCACATTTATCGGCTTACTATCTAATAGTTCATTCAATACTTGTAAGGTTATTTTATGGGGCTGAATAGTAATATTGTAAACCTCAGTAAAATACAATAATTTTTTAATTAGAAAATCGTTATTTATTCCGATTTTTAAACTTAAAATTTCAGAACTCATATGATCGACATCGACGACTTCTAACCGATTGATTATTTGATTTTCNTAAAAGTTTGTAATAAATTTAGGCCACTCTTTATCATCAAACCATTCTGACATCCTTTCTGATAATTTGTTCATAGATTTCAACCAATCATCATGGTCATAATGAAAAATGTAAAGGCGATTATCTAATACAACCGAACCATCTACAGCAGTCCACGTTTTGAATGATACTTCTACTAATTTGCAATCTTCTGGAGGTATAAAATCAACCATAAAGAACCCATTAGAATCTGTTTTCAGATATTTATATGATTTAACAGCCTCTGAATAAGATAAGCCCATAGCTTTAACCTCGCCTTGTGATAGATTGATGATTTGAGAATCCTTATTCTTGAATCTGAAACAGCACAATGCCGAATTATATTCTAATTCTTCAAAATTTTTAATTTTACCAATAATCACAAAATTCGATTTTTCAGTATCCTTTGAAATGGGGTGAGAGAAATTAATACCCTCTTTTTCTAGAAAACTGGAATGAATATTTGGTTGCCAGCCAATTGGGGCCTTCTTTATAGAAGACAGAGATTTAGTTAAACCTGATGTGACATCCTTCTGTCTTGCGTTTTTCCATTCATTTGAAGGGAAAAAATTTAGAATATCCATGGCATTTTGATAATCATGATTACGATTGTTTATGACAACCATAAATCGCTCACATCTTAAATCAAAGACTTCGGAAAAATAATTTTCATAAATTTTTTCAACAAACAAAATATTTTTTTCAGACATAGATTTGATCAAAGCATACAAGATATTATTCTTAGATAATCTGTTTAATCTAAAAAGTCCAATACGTTGGCGTGATTTAATAAAGTGGATTAGTTGGAAAATATCTTTCTCAAATAAATGATTCCGTTTACTGAAAGAACTCATTATCTTATCGATTGAAACAGGTCTATTCATCGAAAGCCTAACCTCACGACGAAACTTTAAACCGATTGGAAGAAATAAATAATATAGTACAGGATAAATATTTCTAGAACAAATACGTTCTGTTAAAAAATATATTTTCTTAAACATTATTATCCTTCCAAAGTGTTGGTAGTAAATCTAATTCAGTCAGCAGTTGCTATAATCAATTGCCGTGCTAAACTACTGTGAATTGGAATACAATATCTTGAATTTATCATCCACCCGCTATCTTCAAACAATTCCAAGAAATCATCGGTTTTTATTTCCTCATCTAAATCTACTAACTCTGGAGAGGTGGGCATTATCATAACAAAACGGCATCCCGTTTTTACTTGATTTCTAATGTTTTTTAGTGTTCTAGACAATAGCACATCATGGTCCAAAGTCCCTTGAGAATTCCTTCCATAAGGGGGGTCTAATACAACTCCACTTACCTCTTCTCCTATCTGGAAAGTAGTTGCATCCGCTCTTTGAATCTCGACATCAACACCAGCCCATTCAATATTTTTCTTTGCCCCCTCTACCATTTCTGGGTCGACATCTATACCAACTGTTGGCCGATTGCATAATGCTGATTCAATCAATAACCCCCCTGTTCCACACATCGGATCTAAAACATAATTCTGTCCAATTCCAGCAGCGATATTAACAACTGCTCTAGCCAACCTTGGCTCCAAACTAATCGGTTTGAAAAAAGGACGATTATTCGCTCGCATAGCAGACCAACCTTGCGAACCAGGTCCATCACCATTCATCCAGCCCCAGGCTACAAGACCTGATTCAGCATCCAAAACTACTCCAAAACGATGTTNTNNGTTTTTCTAGATTAATGGTNGCCCCCNCCTCATTGAATAATCCTCCAATGGTTTGTGAAATTTTCTGAGTAGAAGTATTGGCAATTTTNCCTCCATGCCTCCAACATTCCACTTTCATATTCGGCTTAGCNGTAAAATCAATTTCTCCAACTAAAGAAGAAAGAGAATGCCACTCTGCAATNCCTCCCTCNGTTAAGATAGCNTCAGTGCCAGAAAGAAAATCAGTAATCGAATAGTCAGCANCTCCTATTATTTTGAGTAGACGCCGCCCTTGTGTTCTTTTGATACTGCTATCGGGAAACATAGCAATGACTTCGGCCCGTGAAACAGCTGGATGCCAGCCCCTCAGCGCTATAATNGCCTCTGCCATACATGGCCCTCTTNTTTGGTTCATTTCACGCCTTCGCTATTACGAGAGGCTTTTCACCTTCGGCGCCAACGCAGGGCCATGGGCTGCAATCTACGCGACTTAGCCGATGCTGAAGATACCAATATGTCGGCTATGGCTGGAAAGCGCGTAGGCATCGATTCATTNCTTCTTGCCTTCCAATTTTTGACAACTATNAGGGATCGTTCTCCGACGGGAGATGGAGGNCCACTTCGGGCAGATAACGGCAAAGTAGTAGCCCATTTGATGGGATTTTTAGCGCGTGCCAGCACACTTCTTGCTAAAGGAGTAAAACCCGTTTTTATCTTTGATGGAACNCATCCAGAATTGAAGAAAGAAGAAATGGATATTCGCCGCGCACGTAGAGAAAAGGCTGAACTTGAATGGAAGGCAGCATTGGAGATTGGCGATTTTGCAACCGCTCAAAAGATGGCNCAGCGCTGTGTAAAATATACTCCTGAAATGGTTGNGGAAAGTATGGAAATGNTGCATTTGATGGGCATCCCAGCATTCCGTGCAAAAGCCGAGGGTGAAGCACAAGCCGCGGTTATGGCTGCCAATGGTCAATTAGACATAGTCGCTACACAAGATTGGGATGCCTTGCTTTATGGCGCCCCTGTACTAGTTCGCAACCTCACCAGTGATGGCAGCAAAAGAATGGGTAGAATAATTCGTGCTCAAAAAATAGAACTGAACAAATTGTTAGAGCAAAACGAATTAACAAGAGAGCAACTAGTCGACCTTGCCATAATGATAGGAACGGATTTCCATCCTGGAATAAAGGGGATCGGTCCGAAAACTGGGTTAAAACTGATTAAAGAGTTTTCAACAATCGAAGCGATATGCGAAGCGAAGGATAAGGAAATGCCACCAAGGTTAGATGAAATTAGAGAAATTTTCATCAATCATCCTGTTACAGAAGTTCCAGATTCGGACTTACAGCAAGGTGAAGTTGATGTCGAAGGCTTACGAAAATTCCTGGTAGAAGATCGCCAATTTTCTGAAAAGCGCTTTGAAAATGCAATCGAACAATTAAGCAGTGCAGGTCTTGTTAGAACTGGTGGTCAAACTTCTCTATTCTCTTTTTGAGCAGGCGTTAGGGACATAAACCGAAGCGGACTTGCAAGAGTTGGCAAACCATCTACCTCCCAGATTACACCTCTTGATACACTCTGTTTATCAGCCAAAGCCTCTGAAATCTTATTGATAGGTGATACGGGAATCCCTTCAAGTGAAGCAATCACTTCTAAACGCCCCATCTGTGAAACCTTTTGTTGAATAACTGAAACAACCTCTTTTCTTCCTGCAATCCTTTCAGCATTGGTTGGCCAAATGTTCTCAATACCAAATTCAAGACATAATTTCGACCATTGATTATCTGAACCAACCGCTATGACAAGCCAGCCATCCTTAGCTTCAAACGCTTGATATGGTACAAGATTAGGATGTCCAGAACCTAAGAGCGGAGGGTCTTCTCCACCTATCAGGAAATTCTGAGCCTGATTAACTAAAGAAGCAATAGCACAATCCCAAAGTGAAATATCGATTTTTTGAGAACTACCGGTTTTTTCCTTATGGAATAGTGCCGCTAGTATCGCATTACTCGCATACAAACCAGTGATTACATCGATCCAAGCAACTCCTACTTTCACCGGNCCACCATCCGGTTCACCGGTCACCGACATAATTCCACTCATCGCCTGCAAAGCCAAATCATAACCCGGTTCTTGTGAACGCGGACCAGTTTGTCCAAAGCCAGTAATCGAGCAAACGATTACTTCAGAACTAATCGGTCCAATCAACCTTTCAAGTTGTCCCGGCCTGAAATTCTCTACCACCACATCGCTTTTTGCAATCATTTGTTGAACAATTTCTCTATCTTCTTTCAAATTTAGATTAATTATTTCCTTTCCACTATTACAAGATAAGTGGTATGCTGCAACGCCGTTTTCTAAAAATGGTGGCCCCCATCCGCGTGTATCATCTCCCCATGGGGCCTCAACTTTGGTAACATCTGCACCTAAATCAGAGAGCATTTGAGTGCAGTATGGCCCAGCAAGAATACGCGACAGGTCGAGAATTTTGATTCCCTCTAAAACTCCGCCCATGCCTACCTGATAGAGGCAAAAGGATTGAATTAAACGGTTTGTTGGGCCAATCATGAAGTGGTTTGAAAACAATCAAGACCTCTTCTGGAAAAGTGTATTATTTTTGGGAATCGCTCTTAATTTAGTTGCATTAATCATAAGCGATAACGGTCTTGATTATCATGTTAAATCATCTTATGTTGAAGTTGAAGAAGGATATTCTCTAGACTGGGGGGATGTTCGATTAGATAATCCAAATGCCTCAGACCCCAATGATGCAACAATATTTTCTGTAAAACCAATTACAACTTCAGGTAAAGCGATGGCAGGCTTTTGTATTGCAATATTAGCAGCAATGGCACTACTCGTTGACAAACGCTTTGNCGGCTTAATCCTCCTTAATCCTGCAATGATATTTTCGGTTGGAAAGGGGTATGATGAACCGGCGATTGCAGTACTGATGGGAATGGTAGTAACGATGCTTTATTTGTCTAACAAGATGAAAGAAAACTGGTTGATAAAATCCTTTGCTGGACTTCCATTAGTGGTTATTTTNCTTATGAAAAATCCTTCGCCTTCAGATTCTCTATTAATTCCAACAATTTTATTGATTATACTNATCGGATGCTCCTGTATAATTCCAGTTAGATTGCTGAGGCCAAGATTGATGCTTGGAATAGGCTTTTCATTAGGTGCTGGATTGATCTTATTNCTTGGAATATTGCAGATGGGAACTCATTCAATAATTACTGAAGAAACCGGGCGTTTCCTATTCTCTATTCCATTTGCATTACTGGATACAGTGATTATTTACGGAATATTTGCTATGGTAATTTGGCCATTTGTAAAATCAACCTGGCAAAAAATGGCAACTAGTGAAGACCGTTTGGCTGGAGAATTATCATTCTTGATCGGAGGCTTTTCTGGAGTAATAATGATGTATGTAGCAGTCCTTTGGACTTATGAGTCGGTACTATGGGGGTCTTCATGGCCATGGCATATGGTGACTATGGGNAATAATGGAAGATACATTACATTGCTAATAATTCCAGCATATATGTTGGTTAAACAAGTAAATGGAGAGATCGATTGGCAAAGCAAAAAAGTCTTTTTCGGCATTGTTTTGATTTTACCATTTTCTCTATTGGCGGGCCTACATGGTCAAACAATGTGGACAGATGATGCTGCACAATCCATGGACCTTCAAGAGAATCAAGACTTTTTATTCGTCAGTGAAGCAACATTAGCAATGCATTGGTTGTATACCTTCCATGACCCCTTGGATGCTGAAGAAAAAAATATCACAGGATACTGGAGAAGCGATACGTCTAGTTGGAATAATGACTTGGATGAAGATTTGTCTCATATCGATTGGTTAGTACTTGCACCAGAAATAGAAGTTAATCCGAATGGCTGGGAATTATATGATTCAGGAGAAGTTGACTTTCTGAATGGCGGAGGGGAATGGAGAGTTTTCAAGCGAGCGTGAGTGGCGGCTTCCATTTTCCATTTTTGCGATTGTGATCAAGCAAATGCCAATATACTGTTTCCTCTGCATCTTCAGGGCCTACAGCAGGTCCCAACTTAGACCATGCTCTGCGAGCATTCCAAGCCAAAAAAGGAATCGATAATGCGGGGCCACATGTTGGCAATCCCCATTTTGTCAACCATGGTTTTGAATCTAATCCTGCATCCTTCAATGCTTTGATAACCGCGTTCCAATCTTTCCATGGTCCTGATTTCTTTCGAGTTAACCACGATCTATTGACAGAGGAATCTAATTCGAATCCAGCCTTGGCAATTACCGGCGCCATCCAAGGTGCGATATATCCTGCGGGCGCTCTAAACCACGGACGCCATTGGTCTCCGGCAAAATCATGTAATCGAATATCAGCTTCAACTATAGCAGCCAAAAAAGAATCGGAATCTTCCGGCCAAGCAGACCAACTTCGATGCGTCAAACCATGACATCCAACTGTAATTTGAGGGTGCTTTAGTAAAAGCCCCTTTAACCAACTCCGAAATAAATCATCTTCTAATTGGTCTGCGATAACAAAAATAGTTAATGTCACATGATTATTATCTACCCAAGATGAAAAATTTTCCATTGCGGTTAGGAGTTGCTCCGAACATCCAGAATGCGATACGCCCTTGGATCTTGTCGGATGACCTTGTTCTATTGGCAGATGCCTGATATCATCGGTATCCACAGTCAACCAAACAGGTTTCACTCAATATCACCACGATCTAATTGGACCAGATGCAAGATGTGTGGGATCGTTCGTCCTCCAATTTCAATCGCTACATAATCGGAAATTGCCAGGCCCCCCCATCTTTCACAGATAGATCGGCAAGTAGCAAGCCCAGATTCATTATGTGGATGAACAGTAATTTCGATTAAGGCCTGAGTAGTTCGGTTTTTCAACCAGGTAAAAATTGCATCAACACAACTCAAAGCAATCCCCTTGCGCCGCCAGTTCTGTCTTACCCAATACCCTAGATTGTAAGCAGAGGCAGCCAGCTGTAATTCATCACCCAGGCCTATCATGCCTACAAACGAATTATTTTCTTTGGAATGTATTGCCCAGAAATGTACCGTTTCGCCACTCTTATGCATCTCTAAATCAATCATTAAATCTGTAATCTGTCTATGTGCTTCAGTACCATCTGTTAGCCATGGTAAAGCGGCCTTAGCAGACTCGGGGTCTTCGGTATAAGCTTCCATCACTTCAGGAAGGATTCTGCGAGTTACGGGTCGTAATACGACCATTTCGTTAACTTGCAGTTCAGGTGTATTCAATCTGAATCCCCCTATACTTTGAGGTGGGCTAATGCCGAAGTCACATGTTCGTTTTCTGGCATCATAGAATGTGCACGCTCGAGCATCCAAGACACCTGTTCTTCACGCCCAATCGACTTCAAGACCATGCCAACATGATACAATAAATCGATATTTTGTTCAGAAAGATGAGGTCCGAGAAGGTCTATTGTAACCTCCGCATCATCATTTTTACCGGCTTTTGATAATTCTAATGCCCTAACGACTTCGCTGTGAATTGTTCTTGGGTCCCACATTTCACCTGCTGGCCAAGGCCAAAATCTAGTATCTTCTTGAATCGGGGGTGCAGGAGTTTCAATAATTTCTTCTTCGATTGGCTCCGTAGTTTCAACATCTGGTACTTCGTCAATATCGGGTAACTCAGGTAGAACCATTTCGGGAGTTGGGGCAGGAGCCTTTTCCACTTCTACTTGAACCTCAGGCTGAATATCAGGAGGTGGCGGAGCATCCATTGTTGTTAGTTTAATTTTGGATTCATAAAAGTCATCAGATTGGATAGATGAAGATTCTTCTCCACCGATATGGCCCATCAAATCATCATCCATTTTAGAATTTGAAGGTGAATACACAGAACCCTTTCCAGTATGGACAGGCTCTGCAACTTCAGCAAGAGGGTCATTATTGAATTCCATTCTAGGCACTTCTTGAGTTGGCATAGGCCCGATATCATCCTCGGTTATCTCAACATGCTCATGAGTCCTTGTTTCGGTCAATTCTGGTGAACGGGATGGTAAAAAATCAACCTTTTCTTCCTCTTCAGTATCAAAGTCAGTTGATTCATACTGCTCTACTTCTAAAGGTGCTTCATCGACAGCCAATATTACTTCCAAAGCCTCTCCTTCTTCCCAAGAATCATCATCATCTTCAGACATTAATTCGTCAAAGATATCACTTGAAACCTCTTGTGATACAGGCTCTCCTTGTTCTCTGGCGGATTTATCTAATTCGTAATAGCATTGATTACAGACAGTATCATCTTCTTGGTTGACGAAACCGCAGTAGGGACATACATTGCCCTCTACTTCATTCTTCGACTTTCGCCTGAACATGGCCATCAACAATAGACGGGCGTAACATTTCCTCCTTAAGCCTCACCTCTCCGCGACCACCGACAGCATGCTATACCAGCAACCTGACGCAATTGGTATGGGCGAGAAAGGTGGTGTTCGCAGAATGAATACCCGTTCTTCTAAATCATCATCAAAAATGATTGAACATGAAAGTAAATGGCAGCGTTCACAAGACCACTTTGAATGCTTTACTAAACTGATAGAAATTGAACTTGAAGATGAACTTTCTCAGGTACAAAAACGGTGGAAAGAGTGGAGTAAACAACGAATGGTAATGGCGGGATTGGCACTTTTCGATTTGATGGCTAAAACCTCAGGCCGGTTTTTTGGTGAGCCGATAATTTCCTTCGAGAGTCGTAGCGGTACGCAACTACCATTCCATCGCTTCGGGCATGGGGACATGGTGATAATTTCACGCGCCCGGCCTTGGGGCGAAAAGGTAGTTGAAGGAGTCGTTTTAGATAGAAATAAAAAACGCATAAGAGTCGTTGTAAAAGAAAAGCCAAGCGACTTGAAAAAAGGCTCTTGGAGATTGGATAGAGGTGCTAATAGGGTTGCACATGATCGAATGCATGATGCCTTGGTTTCATTCCATTCAACCGAAGGTGACGGAGGAACAGTGCTTCGAGATTTACTATTGTGCCAGCCTCATGANATGAGCGCATCTGCCNAGAGNCCTCCTGAAATACGCGGAGAAAAGCGCCATCCAGTGAATCTAGATTCTATGACTCTCGATGACAGTCAGAAAGTNGCAATAGAGAACGCTCTTTCCAGACGACTATCTTTGATACAAGGNCCCCCTGGAACAGGTAAAACCCATACGGCAGTTCATCTTCTCAAAGCGATGACCATAAGGGGTAGAGGCCCAATTTTAGCATGTGCAGAATCTAATGTAGCGGTTGATAATTTGCTAGAAGGTTTGCTAGATTTAGGAGTTAATGCAGTACGCTTTGGACGCCCTGTGAAGGTTAGAGAACACCTTAGAGAAGCAACCCTTGATGCCAAAATTAGCGCGCATCCAAAGCAAGACGAAGTCGCNTTCATTAGGGAAGAAAATGAAATGATGCAAGCTAAAATTAAAGATCTAAAAGGGAAGGAAAGAGGGCTNGCTCATCGAGATATTAATCGTAACTACAAAGAAATNCGAGAATTGGAAAATAGAATAATCGATGAAGTGATCGGTGAAGCGGAAGTATTGTGCACAACCAATATTGGTGCCGGCCATTTTACTCTNTCTAATCGTCGTTTTCCTGTAATTTTAATCGATGAAGCAACACAAGCCAGCGAACCATCTTCACTAGTACCAATAGTCAAAGGTTGTAAACAACTAATTCTGGTTGGAGATCATAAGCAACTTCCCCCGACTATAATCAGTCTCGCTGCCGAAGAAGGAGGATTGGGNATTCCTTTGTTTGAACGGCTTCTACAGAATGGACTTTCAGCCCACATGCTAACAACTCAATATCGTATGCATCCAAGCATTAGAGAATTCCCTTCAGCAAGATTCTATGATAACAAATTAGAGGATGGATGCGAACCTGGTGAGCGGCCTACGCCTGCGGGTTTTTTGTGGCCAGATTGGGACCGTCCCGTAGCATTTGTTCCAGTGCATGGGGCAGAGATTCAAGACGAAACCAGTTCATCTCGTTCCAATATGGATGAGGCTGCGGCAGTTATCAATNTCTTGCAAGAACTTCTTGCAACAGGTGATTTATTGCCAGAGGACGTAGGCGTCATTTCGCCTTATTCAGGACAGGTAAAATTAATCCGTGATTTGGTTGAAGAATACGGTGGTGAAGATATATTCAAAGGTCTAGAAGTAAAGACGGTTGATGGATATCAAGGAAGAGAGAAAGAAGTCATAATTTTGTCGACCGTCAGAGCTAATGAAAATGGCAATATTGGTTTTTTATCGGATAAAAGAAGACTCAATGTCGCATTAACTCGTGCTCGTAGAGGGCTAATCATCATCGGGGATGACCGTACTTTGCGACATGACAAAACCTGGTCTGGATGGCTTGATTGGATTAATGAAATGGGGCTTATGGCCTGGCATATTCGAAATTAGTTGAATGAGTATATTGACAAATGATACCTCTTAGGGAGAGGTATGTCCGACTCCCCAGTTACCCTACATCAGGGCGGCGGTACGATGGCGCAACAAGCGGTTGCAGCGACAGCTCCAGAAGGAATGCTAATTACTCCAATTTGGAAAAGGATAGTTGCAATTGGCCTTGATGCATTTCTGATTACAATCGTAGTTGGCTTTTTGACAAAAGGAGTATTCTATGCATATTTGGTTAATTGGCCATTGCTAATCACAAAACAAGCACCTTACGTTTTACTATCATTGCTAATACATCTTACAATGTATTGGTTATACTTCAAATACACTGGTAGAAGTTATGGTCGCTCATTAGGACAAAGAGCGATGAGAATAGCGATAGTACATGATGATGGCACACTTCTCGGGGACGTTCATTGGGGCAAGAGGGCTAGAGATAAACTGAGATATGTATTGCCTGTAATTGGCGTTTTAATCGGCCTAATCGATGTTTACAGAATTTGGAAAGATGAAGGACACCGCTCTCCTATTGATCATTCAAATCATACCGTTGCAGCCGTNGATTGGTCATTACCAGCAATCACCCGCGGAGGGCTTCGATAAGGCACGGTTGGCGGTGGGCTTCAAGTACAGGTTCTATGGTGGGATGAACAGTGAGCGGTATGGACGACGAAATATCGAAGAAAAATGGCTCACTAGAGGCTAGTTTAGTCTCGGTCAAAATGGATATTGACGATGATGANGAAGATGTCATACTAGCAAAGATATCTATTGGCAATGAATCAGCAGTTCCAATAGGGGGCCTAGATGTATCAATCATCACAAACAGTGGTGCAAAGTATCAATCAAAGGAAGGAGTAACTAGTTTAGGCCCGGGAATTGAAAGAAACTGGTCATTTGAATTCCCCCTCTCCACAGGCGAATGGACTTTTGTTCTAAAGGGGCCGAGTAACGAAATTAAAATGGGTCCTTACGATAGTGCTTTTGAATATGAGGCACCTAAAGGTAGAAAGTTAGGAAATACCATGGGCTCTTCATTATTTACAGGAGCATTTGATTCTGATCTAGGTGATTTCGGAAATACAAGAGAAAGAGAAATGATTGATGCTTCTAAAGTTGTAATGACCAAATATGATGCAGAAAATGTTGAAGGCGGANAAACGATGATTACTGTAAATCAAGATTTATTATCTTCTGGTATGACTTCTTCTTCAGGAGATAGTGCAAGAGCTCCGCCCCCTACTAGCGCCACACAGGTTAGAGAAGCACCGATGACAAATTTATCACGAACTGAAGATCCTCTACTTGCGCACACTTCGACTTCATCCTCGCAAAGAGAATCACCTGTCGGTCATCTCGAGCAATCCGAGGAAGTGTCTATTCCTCTACCGGCAAAACCATTTGCAGATGTAGAGAAAACCTCAGTCGATCAGCCTGCAGGNCCNCCNGCAGGNCCNCCAGCAGGACCGCCAGCAGGNCCACCAGCAGGGCCACCANCAGNNCCACCNNCAGNACCNCCNGTCANGACCNNCAGCNGGACCNCCNNCANNNCCNCCANNANNNCCGACNAAGCCANNTACNCCTCCTAAGTCNGAACCNNCNTCNANCTCCTACTGAAAATCCNCCAACAGGACCNCCGNCANNGCCACCTACCCCCCCTAAGTCTGAGCCAACTTCAAACCCTACTGAAAATCCACCAGCAGGGCCACCAGCAGGGCCACCGGCAGGACCGCCAGTAGGGCCACCAACAGAGCCGCCAGCAGGACCACCAACAGGGCCACCAGCAGGACCACCAACAGGGCCACCAACAGGGCCGCCAACAGGGCCGCCAGCAGGGCCGCCAGCAGGACCACCAACAGGGCCACCAGCAGGACCCCCTTCTTCAGAAAAGTGAGATGATCTAGTGGCTGAAGATTCCTTCGTTTTGGAGATGTGCGGCAATAAAGCAGCTTGGCAAATCGTTGTTGATGGTGTAGAAAGTATAGATTTAGAACTTGTAGGGCAACGAATAGAAGCTGCAGGATTTGAAGTAGGGATTAGAACTAGATTAGCTTGGACTTTTTCTGGGTCTGCTGATCTGACGTTATACCCTAGTGGTAAACTCTTAGTAAAGACCCAAGATAAAGAACTCGCAGCCCAAATTGCACAAGACCATGTTAATTCTTGGGTAGGTGCTTGATTTGGTGAAAAAAATTCTTGAATCAGACCAATTAATTGTTTATCCAACCTCTACTTTACCCGGCCTGGGGTGTCTGCCATCCAAAGAAGGCTTAGACGCATTGTTTGAAATAAAACAAAGAGAAAAATCCAAACCCGTTAGTCTTGGAGTCTACGAACTTTCTCAAGCCAGCGATATTGTGGAGATTCCCGTTTTCGCTCAAGATTTCTTAAATTCCTTTCCAAAGGGCTCAATCACAATGGTACTTCCTGCTTTGCAGCCAATGGATGAGCGATTAGGAGGAGAAAAAGTGGCAATCAGAGTTTTTGCTCATCCGGCAGCATCTTCAATTGCTAAAGAATACGGGCCAATCACTGCAACCAGCGCAAATAAGGCGGGGGAAACCCCACTAAACAA
>PALS01000001.1 GCA_002706615.1 Methanobacteriota archaeon | reverse complement strand
TCCTTTGCTTCATCAGGGGATAATCCAACAGAGACGATTTCAGGTTCTGTAAATACGATTGCTGGAACAGCAACAGGGTCATACATTCTGTCTTTACCCGCTATAATTTCAGCAACCATCTCTCCCTGGAAAGAAGCTACATGAGCAAGCATTTCTCCCGAATTACAAACATCTCCAATCGCAAATACTCCACGCATATTTGTTTCACATCGTTGATTTACTTTTACAAATCCGCGTTCATCTAAAGCAACACCAGTTGCACCAAGTCCATCAGAGCGGGGTTTTCTTCCCACGGTGACCAAAACTTTGTCTGCAATCACTGATTGCATTTTAGACTCATCTTTCTCATTTTTATCAATGAAATCGACCTTAGTCCTTCCATCTATATTTTCTACACCCTTTGCGAAAACACCGGTTTTTACAGTTACTTTGTTCTTCTTTAGGAATAATTCTAATGGTCGACGTAATTCTTTATCAAAAATAGGTAGAACACTATCCATTGCTTCAATTACGGTAACTTCAGAACCTAACATCCTGTGAACAATACCTAATTCCAGTCCGATATATCCGCCACCGACCACGACTAAATGGTCAACTTTCTCATCAAGGTCTAGAGCTTCTCGAGATGAAATTACATTGCCACCATATTTCATGAAAGGCAATTCGATTGGTACGCTACCATTGGCAAGGATTACATTTTCTGCTTCAATAGTTAAATCTCCTACGACCACAGTTTTTGCATCTTTGAATTCGGCCCATCCAGTGATAAGTTCTGCTCCTGCGGACTTTAGTAAATGTTCAACACCCTTGTTGAGTTTGTCGACAATCTGGTCTTTCCAACCTTTTAGTCCTGCCATTTCGATTTCAGCAGGTCCTGGTATTGAGATCCCCATATGTCCGCCTTTAGCAGAATGTTTTGCTAAGTCATGGAACTTATGAGCGGCATGAATCATTGCTTTGGAAGGAATGCAACCGCGAATCAAACAGGTACCTCCTGCTTTTTCTCCTTCTACAATTATCGTCTTGAGTCCGAGTTGAGCAGAGCGAATTGCAGCAACATAGCCTCCTGGTCCAGCACCTATTACGAGAACTTGGCATTTTTTCGACTTCATTCTTTCACCTCACATGAAAATTGTTGCAGGGTTTTCTAAGTATGATTTTAGAGATTGAACAAGCATTGCTCCATCCCATCCATCAACAACACGATGGTCCCATGAAGAAGATAATCTCATTATTCTGCGAACCTCAATTCTTCCATCAATAACAACAGGTTGTTCTGATGCATTGTGTACTCCTAAGATTCCAACTTCGGGTTTATTGATGATAGGTGTTGCACCTAAGCCNCCCATTCTTCCAAGACTAGTTATTGTGAAAGTNGAACCTGATAATTCATCAAGTCCAGCGGTACCATCTCTTGCTGCAGAACTAACCCTAATCATTTCAGATGCAGATTGCCAAACATCTTGCGCCTCTACATGCTTCACAACAGGAACATAGAGTCCTCTATCGGTTTGTGTTGCGATTCCAAGATGNACTGCTTCNTGNCGGTATACCTTTCCAGCATCATCATCAAAGTGNGCATTACAAACTGGATTATCTCCAAGAGCCTTAACNAATGCTTGCATGATGAAAGGNAGATAGGATAACTTTGGCTGTCCTTCATCNCGATTAGAATTCAAATGTTGNCGCAACTTNTCTAGTTCGGTAACATCAACTTGCTCAAAGTATGAGAAGTGCGGAATCGTTGTGTAAGATTCGGTCATTGATTCACTGATCTTACGACGCAATCCGATAACTGGAACTTCGGTAACTCCACTCTTTGCNACTCTGGATGGACCCGCTGCAGCAACAGGACTGCCTGCTTGTTTCCAATTATCAAGGTCTAACTGAGTAATTCTACCAGCAGGTCCAGAGCCATCTACNGATGAAAGGTCAATTCCTGCTTCTCTAGCACGCTGGCGAACTGCTGGACTTGCTAATGCTCTTGCACCTGCAACACGAGTAGTTTTNGCAACTGGTGGTGCTACTACTGGAGCAGGNNCTGGNTCTGGAGTCTTTTCTTTTACAGGCTCAGGAACCGGCTCTGCAACTTCTTCTTCCTTTTCTTCCGCAGNTTCATCGGCTTGAGTATTTCCGTCCCCTTCTGTTGTAAACTCGATACATACTTGGCCAACAGCCAATATTGTACCNGGCTCTCCAACCAAAGATTTGACNACTCCATCAACNGGAGATGGAATCTCNACNGTTGCTTTATCGGTCATGACAGATAGAATCGGGTCATCTTCTTTTACAGAATCNCCNACNGATACCATCCATTCAACAACTTCTCCTTCGACTACTCCTTCTCCTATATCTGGTAACTTAAATGCAAATAATCCCATATTCATGCCTCCTGTGTTTTCTTTATTGCCGCAGAAATTCTTTCNGGGCTTGGAAGATAATCCCATTCTGTAGTATGNGGGAATGGCGTATCCCATCCNGTAACTCGCAAAATTGGTGATTCAAGATGCCAGAAGCATCTCTCTTGAACCGAAGCGCTCATCTCNGCTCCAAATCCACTTGTCTTTGGTGCTTCATGAACAATTACACAATGACCTGTTTTCTTTACAGANTTTACAACAGTGTCTCTGTCCCAAGGGCTTAGAGTTTGTAGGTCGATCAATTCACAATCGATTCCACTATCTTCAATCGCTTTCTGGGAAACATGTACCATTGCACCCCATGCAATNACGGTACAAGCACTACCTTCACGAACAATATTNGCNTGCTCCAATGGTATTGCATAGTGGCCTTCAGGAACATCTGCATATTCATGACCTTTCCAAGTCGGNACATTGTGTGGGTCTCCATAGAATGGACCTCGATAGCATCTTTTTGGTTCAAAGAATATCACCGGGTCATTGCATTCTATTGCGCTAGTTAGCAATCCCTTGGCATTATTTGGATTGGAACAGTAAACTACCTTCAATCCTGGAGTGTGAGTAAATTGAGCTTCAGGACTTTGTGAATGNTGATGNCCACCCTTNATNCCTCCACCTGCTGGTGTTCTAAATGTCACTGGNGTNGAGAACTCTCCTCCACTACGGTGTCTTAGTTTTGCGATTTCGTTTACTATTTGGTCGTAAGCAGGGAATATGTAATCTGCGAATTGAATTTCNGCAACNGGNCTTAATCCATTAANTCCCATACCCATTGCAATAGCAGCAATACCACCTTCTGCAAGTGGTGAATCNAATACNCGNTGNGCACCATGNTTNTCTTGTAAGCCATCGGTTACTCGGAATACTCCNCCNAAGTATCCTACNTCTTCACCAAANACNACNANNTTATCATGNGTNTCTAACATNTTGTCNATTGCGCTGTTAAGTGCTTGAATCATGTTCATCTCTGTCATAATAATCACCTCACTTACCTAATTCCTCACGCTGTTCTTGAACATGCCAAGGTACCGTTTCGTAAACCTCTGTAAAAATAGTGGATGCTGGAGGATATGGTCCAGACGCTAGGTCGCCAAATGTACAAGCCTCTTTGTAAGCAGCCATAACTTCGTTATCGATCATATCTGCCAAATTCTGATTCTTTTCTTCAGACCAAGCTCCGATTGCTATTAGATGATCTTTCAATCTCTTTACCGGATCTCCACCCGGCCAGCACTCAAATTCATCACTAGGGCGATATCGGGATGGGTCATCAGAGGATGAATGTGCTCCCGCTCTGTAAGTATAAACTTCGATATGTGTAGCGCCTTTTCCAGCTCTAGCGCGCTCTCTTGCCCACTTTGTAACAGAATAAAGTGCTAAGAAATCATTACCATCAACGCGTAGAGATGGAATATCGTATGCAAGACCGCGTGCAGCGAAATTACTGCCACCGGTTGCGAGATTCTTGTGAGTTGAAATAGCCCATTGATTGTTCACTACATTCAAAATAACAGGGGGTTTGAATACAGATGCAAAATTCAANCCATAGTGATAATCACCTTGGGCGCTAGTACCATCGCCTAGCCAAGTTATTGTAGCCTGNTCATCNCCTTTGTACGCTGAAGCCATAGCGACTCCAACAGCTTGNGAAAATTGTGTTCCAACAGGTGANGAAATCGAGATGAAATATCCCTCTTTCCANGTATAGTGAACTGGCATCTGTCTACCGCGAACGTTATCTTCAGTATTTCCNATACAATGACAAATCATCGAAACCATNTCCCTNCCTCGCACAAATTGTGCNCCNGGTTGGCGGTAAGATGGGAAAATCCAATCNGTATCATCCAATGCCATAGTTTGAGCAATTGCAACCGCTTCTTCNCCAAATGAGCGCATATAGAATGATAATTTTCCAGTACGNTGCATCTTTATCATTCTNTCATCAAAAATCCTTAGACGCATCATCATTTCAAGACCTTTAATCAATTCTTTAGCATTTAATTCTGGATTCCATTCACCAGCTGCAATATTGTCATCACCCAATACTCGAATCAGTCCATGTGCATGGTCGTATGTTTCACTCGCTTCACAGTTGATTGGGTCTGGACGGTTTAGGTCACTAGGTTGCTCTTTCCAAGAGCCGCCGAAATCAGCCTCATCGCCCGGTCTAAAAGGCGCAGAAGGTACCGTGTACGGTTCTCCAGTAGTACTAGCCTTCTCCGACATGTTACTCTCACTCCTTATCCGTTCTAATGCTTGCCGATGCCTTAGCCAATAACTCTCCGGCTCTATATGATGACCTTACTAAAGGCCCGCAAGCATTACCTAAGAATCCTAATTCATCGCATGTTTCACTCCATTTGTCGTATTGACTTGGCTCAGGGAATCTATCGACTGGAAGATGACGACTACTTGGAGCGAGATATTGGCCGATTGTAACCAAATCGACACCTGCTTGGCGAAGCATCAACAAAGCCTCATCAACTTCATCATCGGTTTCTCCTAAACCAACCATAATCGACGATTTGGTTAGAATATCTGGACGAAGTCTCTTTGCTTCTTCTAGAATAGAAATCGATTGAGAAAAACTTGCTCTATGGTCTCTTACAGTTTTGTCAAGACGGGGGACGCACTCAACATTATGAGCAAATACTTCGAGTCCGAGATCGCTTAACAAGTGTTCCAAGTCATCGAAATCACCTGCCAAGTCACTACTGAGTAGTTCTAAAGTTACATCAGGACATTTCTCTCTAACAGCGATTAGGCATTTCTTGTAATGGTCAGCACCACTGTCTTCGAGGTCATCGCGATTAACCACAGTAATCACTGCATGGTGTAATCCCATAGTAGAGATTGCATCAGCTAAATTTGCAGGTTCATCTTCATCTAAAGGAGGTGGAGTTTTGATAGTCCCTACTGCACAAAATCTACACCCTCTAGTACATTCTTTTCCAGCAACCATGAACGTTGCATCCTTTGCAGCCCAGCATTCGTGGATGTTTGGACAGCGCGCTTCTTGGCAAACTGTATGCAAGGTATTTTCCTTGACAGTTTCCTTTGTTTCATTGAAACGTTTTTGCAATTCTCCCGACGGAAGTGTAGTTCGAAACCAAGGAGGAAGTCGTTCTCGCTTTGTAGCCATCTTAAGTTTCCGATTGACCATTATCCACTCCTCCTTAACCACCCCGAAGGGGTGGAATCCAAAAAGGTACGGTAATTGCTATCATAGCATTCAAGCAGCAAATCAGCGTGGCCCAAACATGCGAGTCGCTTTGGTTACGGGTGGCGCTAAGAGAATTGGAGCTGAAATTTGTCGTTCTCTGATGGCGGATGGATGGTATGTGCTGATACACTGTAGAGGGTCCCTCGAAGAAGCTGAAAATTTACTCGCAAATGGTAGTGGCGATGTTCTACAAGCAGACCTCACTTTAGGTGAAGATGTTGAAAGATTAATTAGTGAAGTAAATCAACATAAGATGGTAGAAAAAGCAGGTGGATTAGATCTATTAATTCATAATGCTTCAATCTATAGTCAGAAAGACTTCGAGTCTGTTGAGCGTTCAGATTTGCAAAAATTAACCGCTCTTCACCTAGATGCTCCATTCTTTCTTTCACAAGGNTTATCTCCTCTTCTGAAGGCAAAAAATGGTAACATAATTGGCATGGTTGANACTTCTTGGAATCACGCGTGGGAGGAACTTTCTCATTATACGGCAACAAAGGGTGCNTTACGACAATTACTCGTCAATTTGGCAGGAGAGTTAGCACCNGAAATTAGNGTCAACGGTATTGCCCCAGGAGCGATTTTAGCTGCCGATTGGGAAAAGGAACGTTTTGACAAAATNGTTCAAAGAATACCATTGGGCCGGGCAGGTACACCACAAGATATAGCAAAGGCAGTNCATTTCTTGATTGAATCAGATTATATCACTGGATTTATTCTACCTGTTGACGGTGGATGGTCNCTAACGTAATCTGTTAAAATATCTTATAATTTGTATTTTCATGCATACATTTGATATGCTGGTCGCACAAATAGGTCTCCATGAGCCTCAAGTGCCCACACTGCAAAAAGGATGCAATGTCGGTAAGTAAGAGATTATGGCTTGGACCTGCAAGGAGAGTTGCGTGTCAACACTGCGGTAAATACGTAAGTGTCTCATGGGCATCAGTAATCGGATTAATTCCNATTCTAGCAGGATTTTATATTTCTCTTGCCTCGGATAATTTAGAGATGGGNATTGGAATATTAGCGATTGGAACAGTAATTGTATTTTTCATGCAATCAGCACTAGATTTGGAAAAGCGCTAATTTCACAACAATATNTCTGGCCTCTTGTGCCCGCTTTCTTCCTTNCCTTGACGGTACGCAGCTATTGCTGCACGAGCAATCGCCTCTGGATCGTTTACAATTTGCTTGTCGATTTTAGTTGAACCAAATAATGCGTCTCCAACCATTACAGAATCCTGTAGAGANAANTCTTTTCTNACCTCTCCATCACTAGAATCTTCAGTTTCTTTTTCCCGAACCTTTTCCATCTTTTCCATCTTTTCTTTGAGTTCAANCTCGATTTGTTCCTTCACTTCCTCAAGTTCGATTATATCGAAGTCTTTGCTTACAACTTCTCTTTCAAGTGTTACAACCTTCTCTTGGGTATGAACCAAGTCCACTTTCAAACTCTCTGCCTCAGCAACAGCCTCAGCCAGTTTGGCTTCCATTACTGACACTATTTCATTCATAGTAACGGGGCCTTCGCGCTTTCTTGCCGCCTTTTTCTCTTTCTTTTTNCTCCACGTTCCATCTTGATTTTCTGTGACTAGTTGAGACTTCCAGTACCTCTTTCTTAATTCTAATAAGAAAAATACTTCGAAACCAAGCAAAATTAATCCTACTGGAAGAGTAAANAATATTGCAGTATTAATTATGGCAAGAGCTCCTAAGAACAATTTGACATTATTATCCCAATTATCAGTACCACCAATAATTTTANGATATATTTCGTTATTGTTACACCACCTCGTTACTAAAGTGGTCAATATGAATACCCACATCGATAGTCCACCAAGTATCATGGAAAGCATAAGTGCAATTCCTTTGACAACATATCCGCCAATTACCAATCTTATTTCGTCGCCACCAGTAACGATAATGACAAACATNGGACCNATAATTAGGAAGCANGAAATGAGTGTATTCAGAATAGTCGGATCGATATCCCATCCATCNTCTTCGACTTCCCAATCATTAATTTGGCTCTTTGATTCGACTTTTTGTGCTTGAGTATCCTTTTCTTGTTTTTCTTGCTCCAATTTCTTTGCTTCATATGGAAGTATATTTTCTTCCTTTTGTTCAACTGGGCTCTCTTTTATCATAGATTTAGGAATCAAACTTTCTTCTTCACCAGGTATTGTCATCAAAGTTAGATGTCCGATGATAAAACATGTAGTAGCGACAGCGAATGTTCCAGCGATGTATGCTCCAAATATCATTAGTGCTAATTCCTCTGCTTCTCTTTTCACACCAAAGCCACGGTCAGCAAATACTTCACTAGCAAAACCGACAATTGAAAACAAAATCATTCCTACCATCATTGTAATAATTAATTTTACAACTCTAATTTCATATTTCTTAGGTACAGATTCAGGAACCGGTTCAGGTAAAACTATGCGTCCTTCTATGACACCATCCGGGTCTAATGCGAGTTTGCGGACGATTGAAAGTTGCTTTCTTTCTGCTTTAGCGAGTGCCTTTCTTTGTCTGAAGTCTCTACTAACATATGATCCAAGCCCGCAAAGTAAAAACAAACTCAATAATGAATATCCAATCCAATAAAATGCGCCATCTGGGCCAAAATTACTTTCAGTCGCAAATCCAGNATTGATTTGTGGGTCTATGCCGAACTCTTCAGTTGGCGAAGTATCNAACCATCCGTATCCTTTGCAATCATCTTGATAAGATTCAATTGTTGCAGGACTGACTTCTTGATAGCCATAATAACTCTCGAGTTCATCGCATAGATTACTGTGCTGAGAATCATACTCTACGAGCATTGTTACACAAAGCATTGGTAAACTAATTACTATGGCCACAGATAACAAAACGACTAAGAAACCAGGGGATTCCTTGTCTTTGAGATAGGTGGTAATNGATGGTCTATCCTTCTTAGCAGTCAGTGCTAATTCACTATTTTTAAGCCTCATTAGAGCATAGAAAATTACGCTCAAAAAAAACAGCCAAACTAGTAATGCGGTAAACGACACGGAACTATCACTACTCGGTGCTTATCGGTTACGCCATATAATCTTCTTGTAATGGTGCAGGGGGTGAGATTCGAACTCACGAACCCATCGAGACCGGATCTTAAGCCCGGCGCCTTTGACCAACTCGGCAACCCCTGCGCGAACAGTCGGCGTTGCTGGGAACTAATGAATGAGTCGGAGCAAATTTGGGATTCAATTATATGTCTCCGTAACTTAAACTTATTATGGATAAAGTAACAACTGCTATTTTAGCGGCAATTCTGGTGCTTACGCCGATGAGTTATGTCGCATATACATGGGATAGCGGAACTGATTCTGATGAAATCAAAGACGAAGTGGATATTGTTGCTGAAGAGGAAATCGATCATAGCAAGCACGATCATCCAGCGCCGCAGTTAGAAGCGATTTTGGTTGATTTTGAAGGGCAGCAATTCGTCACAGGGAATGTGATTCATGACCATCCAATGGAAGTACGTGTTGAGGTAACTGTTGAATCCGCTGAAGGAATTGAGGAGGATTTAATCGCTACTGAAATGGATGGTTCATGGACTTACGACATCGATGTCGAAGATAGAAGTGAAAATATTACAATTACTTTCCTTGCTCATAACCTTCCAGAAGATACTTGGTCTGATAATTTGACAATAATAATCGAAAAAGCTGAAGATAATTATTCAGAAATAGATGATGAATCTGATGATTTAGAAAATAATACTGGCGATGATTCAGGTGGTAATGATGAAAATAGTACTGTTTCTGATAATAGTACTGGAGATTCGGGTAATGAAACTGGAGTCAATAGTCCGCCTACATGTGTTTTGGGTNCTGATTTAACTTCAGAAATTCATGAATCGGNATATCTGGATGCAAGTAGTTCATCAGACCCTGATGGTGATAATTTAACTAANCCCGCTTGGAGTATAATTTACGCACCTGAGGATTCAAATGCAGTAGTAAATAATCCGTATAATTTGGTTGCTGAAATAACTCCTGATGTTGTTGGCAATTATACTTTAGAATTCTATGTCGATGATGGTGTCGAATGGTGTAAAAATACAATTCAACTGGTTGCAATTCATTCAGCTCCATCAATTATGCCTTATACTGTAGAACAGAGTTTGACCAAAGGTACTGCTATGAGCGAGGTTACATTTACTAATTCGGGAGGACATATTGAGACTTGGGAAATTTCACCAACATTGCCAAATGGATTAAATTTTGATTCATATAATGGAATGATTAGTGGTACACCATCACAAACAATACCTGAAACTACATTCATAGTTTATGCCAATAATTCTGTTGGTTCTGCAACAGCCAGTGTTAAAATTAGTGTGATTGAATCGGGATATGATGCTAGCGACCTCGCACAATTTTGGCTTGACTTTTTCCAGTGCCAAACCAGCGAAGATAGGCCCATGGTTGATGATTTAGATACTAATGGTGATGACAATTTCCAGTGTGAGGTTTCAATTACTCTGAATGAAACACATGCAATAATTACTACAAATGGAATTCCCAATCATGACTTTGAATCAACATTGGCTTGTACTGGAGGTGGAGATTGTACCTCGGAAAAAAACTATGTTTGGTCAATACCGCGCAACCCTACAAATGATACTACAGGTGGCCATGATAGTACTAATTGTCCAGAAGCCAATGGTGCTTATGCATGTGCTCCCGATCGAGGAGCGGTTGCAGTTGCAATCAATGGCGTTCCAATCTATGGTCCGGAAGACGGACCAGGAGGGGATGCAGTGGCTGCTGAACATGGAGCTTACAATGAAGATAGGCAGCCAATAGAATTAGGAATTTGTCATGGTCATGCTGCACAAGGNGGAACTTATCATTATCATGCNGATGGAAATTGTATGCATTGGCACCCCGAGGAAGGAGAATCGATNGAGAATGACTACGATGAATCATCGATTCAAGCAGTTGCTCAGAACACCTATGATGGCAATCATTCGAAAGTAATCGGTGTCGCATATGATGGATATCCAATCTATGGTTTCTGGGGATATGATGACAACATGGATATCGTAGAAATGAAAAGTTCATATGAATTAAAAGACGGAGAAACAGGTTACAATGGTATTGATGACTATCGGTACATCGAGGGTCTAGGGCATCTTGATGTCTGTAATGGTCACTTTGGACCGACTCCTGATTTTCCTCAAGGAATCTATCATTATCACACTACAATGCAAAATGGAGATGGGGAAATGGGGTTCCCTTACTTCTTGATTTGTTATCATGGAGAAGCCGACATGTCCAGTGATGGAGGAAATGGTAACGGTGGAGGTGATCCATGTGCTGGGTATGGCGAAATTTGGGGTCCAGGTATCGGGCCACCGCCTGAAGGATGTGGCGCTGGAAGTCAATCTATTATCGAACAATCTGAAAATTGGCAATTCGACCCAATGATATTACTAATTTTGCTACTTTGTTTGGGTGCGGGAAATACTCTTCGCAAACAATAATCCACCCTACGGGTGGGGTTTTGAGTATGCATAGCGTGCAAAACCGTTTAACCCTCGGAGGAGAGCGGACTTACGGTGCGTATGTTGCGAACTCGTCTGGTTCCGGTCCTAGTTCTGATGCTTTTGCTATCTTCTAGCATTCCTTTTATGGATAATTCTACCCTTGAAGAAGAGCAAAAAAACGATTATGTCCCTGCTAATTTAGAAGGCTACGACCTCTATTTGGCTGAAGCTGGAGATTCTGGTGGAGAAGGTTCGATTTCAACAATGGAACCAGATGGCGCCCATGAAGAAGCAAGTGTTCTATCCGGCGTTGAATTTCGTTCCATGGATTTAATCAGTGATTTGGATATTTATGGCGAAGGCAGTAACGACCTTGTGCGACTATCCATCTACCTACAATTCAAAGGCCAAGAAGGTTCAACCGCCGATTTGACCTTTACCCTAAATGCGGTAGGAGGGCAAACTTTCACCGAGACAAAAGAACTCAATGACCCTTGTAACTCAGGAGTTTTCAATTCGGATTGCTCTTGGACGGTAAATGAAGTATTCTTTGACGTACCTGAAGATGGTTTCACGATTGAAAAAGGAGCACAATTACGCTTACAAATCGACGGAAGTGCATCATGTGAAGGCCAAGGAGGAAGTGGAATCGGACAGGGCGGAGAATGTGATGTTCTTGTTGCATTTGGGGATGTAGAACAATCAGATGGTTTCTCACGTTTGGAACTTAAAGCCAATGCATTATCAGATTCTAGTGTAAGGGTACACGCTAGCGGTGGTTCTTGGATTGACCAAGAGCAACTNGAATGGGCTCCAAACCATCGTCCTGAATATAGGACNATTCAGTTTTCTGTAGATGTAAGAGATGCTTTTGGAAGAGATGACATTCACTCTGTCAAACTGATTTTGTCAACACCTTCAGAGACAAATACCATGTTCGATAAATCATTCGATGATGATGACCTTAGATTGGACAATAATGGTTTAGTCGGAAATTACACATGGACTTATGACCCCGGGCTTGCTTCTGGTCATTATCCTTTACAACTTGAGATAACGGATGTTCAAGGCCATACAGTTGTTTATAATCACCAAGGAATCGATCTGATTGAACATGACATATTCCTTTCTTTACCTTCAAATCAGCCCGATACTGTACTGATTGCTCCAGGCCAAGTTAGCAGTGTNGAATTCATGGTAGAACATACTGGCGGAGCTAATGTTGACATGAATGTGGTATTCGAATTATTCACAACTCTCCCCGCCACTTGGTCTGACCCTGTGTGGGATCAACCTGCAGGATATTCTCTCAATGGAGGCGGTAGTTTTGCTCGTCCAATATTGACCGTTGAAGCACCTGAAGATGATTTGTCAGATGAATTAGACACCTTTGAGGTGTGGGCACGTTCATATGCAGAAAATGAAGATGGCGTTACAGAAGAGGTTGCNATNGAGAAGATTGTACTTGAAGTCGAAAAGGTTGGAGTTTTTGCTGACCCGAGAATCGATGTTTACGAGGATGTGGATCATCAAAAACAGATTGCCGACTCAACTAGGCCAGATGCATTTGACTCCACGCTTTCTCATTATATTGATTCTGAATCTGAAGGTGAATTTTTCATCGATATATACAATGCTGGATTCGANACTGATAGTTTCAGATTGAAGGTCGAAGATATACCGGATGGNTGGCAGTATGTGTTTTATGATAACGACACTGGCAATGAACTTACTACCGAAGGAATACATGCTATCACCCCGGATATCAGCTCTCATGAGATTCTACCACTANTGATGAAAATATATCCTCCTACATCACGTGATGATACAGATATTGGATTGGTTAGTATTCTATGTTCTAGCACCGGCATTAGTGATAACAGTTCTATGGTCTCATTCACTGTACACCGTACCTTTGGAATTCTCGCTCAAGTAATCGGCGATTCAGANGGCGATTCTACCGGTCCAAGTGATTCAAACACNATNGGCAGTGTTGGCCCNGTNGCTCCAGGTTCCACAGTTGAATTTGANATTAGAGTGACAGATAGTACATCTGAAAGNGGTCAAAATACTTGGAGAGTAATATCTCCAAAGAGTCTCGATAAAAATACTGATGTCGACCCATCATACGGCACTTGGGGNTACAANATACAAGATGATAATGGNACTGATGTAGTAGCNATNAGACTNAGTTCTGGCGATTCAAAAGATATTGAACTTGAAATCGAGATGCGAGATCAAGTCNCAGCAGGTAATCACACCATCTANCTGNGAATAACCGAAGAAACATCTGAAGAAGACCCGAGATATTTCGATTTGCCACTAATTATTCGTGTTGAAGAAGATGTAAGACCNGGTCGTATATTCATTGAACAGATAACAGGNCAAACTCCATTCCTNCCTAANGATGANCATGAAATTGAATATAGGGTTTCNAATGATAACAANGTACCTTTAGANATCAATATNCTNTCCGATTCNCTACCNGAAGGTTGGGAGGCTCAGTATTCGGTCAGNGGTACTTCAAATTCTGGTAAATACGTACAATTAGAAATTGAGGCATTTGGTTCAAATGAATTCATATTGATTCTAAAGTCGCCAGATGACATCGTCGCAGGTCAAGAAGAGACAGTTGTTTTCGAGGTCTCTCTAAGAGATCCCGATGGNGAAATNCCTTACAATACAGACCAAGATTGNTTAGATTCNGGTGGTACAACTGAGCAATGNTCTTACACTCAAAAAGCTAATTTCAAATTCACAACAGATTGTACAGGNTTTTCCTGTATAGTCAGTGCAGCTACCAATTTTGAAAGTCCACAGACCATCGCTCTTTATGTTGGAATAATTCTAGTACTTGGNCTCGCTGTTTATCGCCGTGGNCAATCGGTTGCTATGCAAGGAATTGCAATACTTGAAGAAGAGGCCGCAGAAGANAAGATGTGGGAAGANTTTGAAGAAATACCTGAAACAATTTCTGATGAAGATTTNGATGATGATTTGGAATTATTNGAAGAGTTAGAAGAATTAGATGATNTTTGAAATATCTAATCTTCTCCCCTACGGGGAGACTTTTTGCTTAAATTGTGTATGAACAATGTTCCATTTCCCTTAAGTGCCTGCGAATAGGGCGTCTACATGGTGTCAGCATTGTCTATGTCTCCTATCCTATCAGCGACGCGCCCAGTTTTATCTAGAGAAATGAATGGTCAGAAGGTTAAATCCCTTGGACTGGTAGCCATTTTGCTATTCTCGACACTAGCTTCTCTTGAATTTGTTTCATTTGCCGCACTAGCNTCAACAGACCAAGATGGAGACGGTCTTACTTACGGTTTGGAATATTTGATTAATACGCAGCCAAATGATTGGGATTCTGATAATGACCAATTGCCCGATGGTTGGGAATGGAAATATGGTCTAGANCCATTATCTTCTACAAATGATGATGGNGCGGTAGGTGATCCTGATGGAGATGGTTTTTCCAATCTTCAAGAATATAATTATCTTCAACCTAGCAANTGGGATTCTTCTTCTACACCAACAGAACTGGACAAAGGTGTCTGGTGGAACGGTACAGTCCCCGTAAATAATTGGGATGAGGAAAATGCAATGCAATACAATCAACCTGCTTGTGGAGATTCGGGTAGTGACGGTACAGGCAATGTAATTCTTTGNGATGAGGACCCGGTTGGAAACATTTGTACAGATGGCTTTGACAATGATAAAGATGGAATGGTTGATTCCAACGACAANGATTTCGATGGAGATGCAGATTGTGCAACCAACGATGATGATGGNGANGGNCTTTANGATGAAGATCCNAATGGTTGGGATACCGATGGCGATGGAATGCCTGATGGATGGGAAGCAAGTAACAATCTAGACGCTACTTCAGCATCAAATGCAGATGGAGCAAATGGTGATCCAGATGGCGATGGACTGATCAATATTTACGAGTATGTNAATCCTAGTTGGAAGACTACTTGTGGCGGAGTCCCTTGTTTCAAACCGGGGCCTGACCCAGGTTTCACAGAAACAGAATCACCTTGTAATCCAGTAACTGGCGTAGGCGCAGGTGGATGTTTAACTCTAACAGCAGAAACAGATTTGATTACCGATACCGANCCCAATGACCCGGATACNGATAATGATGGTCTAAACGATTCNTATGAAGCTCTAACNCTTTTGACAGACCCTACTGATTCAGATACTGATGATGATGGAATAGATGANGGAACCGAAGTAAACGGTGCTTATGGAAATCCTGCACAAGCGAGCAATCCNCTTGACAACAATACTGATGATGATGCATTTGATGATGGTGATGAAGATACAAATGGNAATGGNGTTGTAGATGGAAATGAAACNGATCCTACTCGGAGAGAGGATTCAGGTGATTTTGATAATGATGGNTTAGAGAATTGGGAAGAGAACCTNTCTTGTACTTCTTGGAANATTGCAGATACTGATTTTGGTGGAGTCAATGATGGTGATGAATCTAATGCAAGTCATGGAACAGACCCTTGCGATTCACTAATTGATTATTCAACCACGATTCTTTCATACAATGGAGGAACTAATCAACTGACTGTCACNGATGGAACAGGATTCAATCCAGGGGGTGGTATTGGATTCTACAATAGTTCGGGTACTTTGACGCAATTTAGTTACGCAACAGTGATCAACGACGTTTTACAAGGCGTTTCAGTCAATCCAGGTACTGCCACTGATGCAGTAAATCGTAACGGTTCTTTCTGTCATGATTCTCAAGCGAGTTACCCAACATATTGTGATGATGATTATACTGATTTGGACGGAGATGGTCTTGCTAATTGGGAAGAAACGCTTGCCGTATATGGATGGGGTTCCAACCCAACTCTTGCAGATTCTGATGGAGATGGTGTCAATGATTATGATGAGGTGACTGGAGGAACAGATCCTCAAGAGCCTTGTAATAATAATCTAGACACAGACGGCGACGGTTTGAATAATTATTTTGAAACCTCAACAGGATGTGCTAATTCTTGGATTGGAATTTCCAATGGTTCTTCTGACATCTGGTCTACTGATGAAGACGAATTTGATACCGATGCGGGTGGTGTTAACGATAAGCAAGAATATTTCGATTCAACAAATCCTGTAAATGACCCTTCTGACGATATACAGCCTGATGATTTTGATGGTGATGGAATTCCTGATGCAGTAGAGAACTTTACAGGTACTGATTGGAGAAACCCTGACACCGATGGGGGAGGGGTCGTTGATGGTGTTGAATGTACACAGCAATTTTGGTTCACTGGTTGTGTAGGTGGGCCATTTGACCCATGGGACCCAAGCGATGACGTCATTCAGAATGATGTCATATTTTGGGCTAACAATACCAGTGGTNTTGTAGATAATGACCGAGTACATCAATGGAGATTGTATACCTTTGACCATTATACAGGAGTCGCATACGGTTTGCAGACGGATTCACATCCAGCACAAGCAATAACCGTTCCTTATGCAAACGATACNAATCTTGCACCATCAACCTATTCCAATAGCACGGTATCTTGGACTATTGACTTCAACAACCCGGTAATGTCGGGAGCATTCCCTGTTCCTGCATATCAGCATAACATNACATTCTGGTCAGATTCATCTCTAACNGCTTCTAGAACNAATGATACTCATACATACACGGTTACNGCCGGATTACTTGAAGAGTTNTGGATACAAGAACATGAATACTGGTTTGACTGGGCAACAATTGCTCCAAATACCNTTGCNGGAACTAATTCANCNTATGANANGANACTTCCTCCACAATTTTCTAATCTNAGTTTACCNGAATCACTCGTTTTGAATNTTACNAATGANGTAATNAGTAATGCAGGTGCTACCGATGCTTATTCTAAGGCAGCAGCGATTAGTGATTTCNTGATAAATGGAANTNCTNCCTTNGATTTCAAGAGAAANTACAACGGTAGTGGTTCNGCTTCNGAAGTTGATATTTCCTTCGAGATGCTAAATCGTGCTAAGGAAGGNACCTGCTCTGAATTTACGACTTTGTTTGTAACAATGGCGCGTACNGCAGGATTACCCGCNCGGTATGTAACAGGCTACTCTGGTGGTTCTTGGAATGGTAATGGATACACTGTACTCGGNTCTGANCTAACTCAATGGGGAGAGGTACGCTTGGAAATGAATCCAGGAAGTGGTGGAGATGATTTAGGGTGGATTCCATTCNATACATGTCCTGCTCCTGAGGAACTTCAAATCGTTAACATGACNTGGTCTCCAGCAACATATGATAGAGACGGTTCATCAGAGATTACGGTAACAGGAACTTTACAGTATTTGGAAAATACAACAGCGATTCCAAACATAACTATGCGTGGATACGTTGTACCTGTTGCTNAATCCGGTAATGTTCCAGGAGAAGCAGCAGTAATTGGAAACCAATTCGCAACTATCACTACNGATGCTNACGGTAATTTCTCTATGAATGGAACATTAGAGAATCCTGCATTACCTGGTTATGCNAGTATCGTTATTGAGCATATGCAGATGGGATATGTATCTCACGATGGAATTGACCTAGGAGTATTCATCAATATGACAGATGATTCTAACATTACTCATGATACTCCATTNCCAGCAGACAATCCCGTTTTGGGAGCTGGTGCTACCACTGTACTAACTGGACAATTGAACTTTGAAAATAATTTGACTTCTGGCGCAGAACAATTGGGAGATCTCGAGGTATGGTTAGAATTTACCTCTTCAGAAGATGGGTTGACGAATCTTTCTGCAGTAGTCGGTCCAAGTGGAGTATGGGAAATCAATGTCACACTTAGTGAATTAGAAACTAAATCTAATCTATCTGCAACATTAGGATTTAGTGGATGGCAAGATACTTCTCAAGCAGTAGGAGGTCCTCAGTTCCATTTGCGACCTTCGACTCATTCAATAATAATGGATATCCGTGATGCACCAGATTTGAGTGCGACTATTGAAGGACCGGGAACTAATAATTCGAGATTCCTGCTTGGAGATTCGGTTTACATTAATGGTACTGCACAGAGCTTTGGTGCATCACCTACTCCTTTACCAGGTAATCTTTCGTTTGGAATTAGAGACGCCGGTGGAGGCGGAGCATTTGTCGAACTGTTCAATTCCTCGGTTAATGGGTCATTCTCTCTAACACATCTCCTTGCAGTAAATGGTACTCCAGTTAGCGCAGGTATCTTGGAATTATCATTGACATTTTATCCAGATGATCTAAACACTACAGATTCATTGAACACCTCTGGTACTCAATGGTGGCTAGAAGGACTCTTGTTCTTTGAATTAAGTGCAGGCTCACAACTGCGTGGACAAACCGTGGGTATTGTTGTAGAAGTAACAGACCATTTAGGAAATAATCTCGACCTGAATCTGAGCGGTGATTTTGAATTCGACTTTGATGGTTCCACAGTTAATACAACTACAGATCCTGCGTCATCGACCTTATCGCCAACATTCTCTACTAATGCTAATCTAGTTGCTAACGATTATCCATTTGATATGAAATTTAATGGTAATGATTATTTCCAATCATCTAGCAATTTGTCATATCTTCGTATAATGGCAGAAGTTGACGTAACTGTATCTGTAGTAGACGATTGGACACACCTTGGAAATCAAACATGGTTGACTGGAAGCATTACAGATTCTACACTAGGTACGTCTGTTCTTGGAAATGACAGCATTATTACTGCACAGTTAATGACTGAAAATGGTCCTTTCGATCTTGCCAATGGTATGCTGAACAACTCTACTGGAACTTACAACTTTACAATTACAGCTCCTACCGTACTTCCTTCAGGAGTTTATGATATCACTCTAATGTTAGACTTTGATTCTCCATCGGTTGGTGGTCCTTTCTATCAATGGATCGATTCATCAGTCCCTCCAGCTCCACCAAATCCTCCTTCTACAACATGGGGAATCGAATCGGAGGTATATCTTACTGGAGGTCCGAGTAATCCCGGAGGGCTAGAAGACGTCATAGCTGAGATTAATACAACAATCGATTTACCAGTATGGGTAGGGGATATTGCTGATAATTCCAATGTAACAGGCTCTCAGGTAGAATATATTGTTGATTATGGAGGCTCCAATACTTCAATCGGCACCGCTATTTCTGATTCAGAAGGTAATGCAACATTGTCTTGGTTAGTTTCAGGAGTATCTCCAGGAAATTACATCTTGAGGATGCAAGTTCAAGATGATGTAACAGATCCTAAAGGAGTAGGAGCAACTCGACATATCGGTAATTCAACAGAAATCAATATTACAATCCAAGTGGAATCAAATATTCGTATAGATAGCATTCCAACCAATATTACAGCAGGTGTTAATTTCCAAGTTGTAGGACAGATTGAGGATGGAGATAATAGTAGCAGACCATTAACTAGCGCTGTAGCAATAGAAATGTTCTGGTTTGATAATCCAAATGAGAAATTGATCAATGGAGTTTACACATCAACTAATGGTAGTTTCAATTTCTCGGTACCGACTGATGTATTGAGTAATGGAACAAAGAGAGGTCTTCGTAACTTTGTAATTTCAGTTGTTGAAGATTCAAATCCTTTCTATCTTACAGATACTAGTAATCATTCCATACAAGTGATGGGAGTTACCGTATTTGAAAATCTACAGCCTCTAAATCCGATTGTAGTTAATCGAGGTAATGTGGTTAACATTTCTCTCCAAATGGTTGAGTCATCAGATATGTTCCAGCCACTGGAAGGATATGATATCGCTTTACTATTCGATGACACCTGGCTTGCACCTAACGTTACTAGTGTTAGTGGACAAACCACTTTCAGTTATACAGTTCCTTTCGACCAACCACTTGGATTGATTACTATGGTAATGCACTTCAATGGTTCTTCGGACTTACTTCCACATCAGAGAAACCTTTCAACAGTAACTATTCGTTCGACTACCTTACTAGTTGTTGATGCTATAACAGCAAATCCAGTGGCAGGTGAATCTTTCAATATTACTGGTACCATAGAGAGTGATAATGGTAGTGGATTACAGGTTAGAGATGGAACCCCACTTTCAGCGAACATTCTGTTCTTGATAAATGACGAAACCAGTGGTTTCCAATTATCTAATGGAACGGTGCAATCAGATGGTACATGGCGCGCAGTTATCTCACTAGATTCTTCGTTTGAGGCGGGAACACATGTTGCAGAAGCTCAATACATACCTTCTGTAAATTATTACACAAGTTCNAGAGCTAACGAATCATTTGATAGNCGAGGATTCACAATATTATCCTTCTTAGCACCGACTTTAGATGGGGCTAGCCAACCTTCACTGAATGATCGAACCGATCGTGGAGACAATGTTACAGCCAGAGTTCAGTTAATCGATAATTCTGGAGCACCTGTAGTCGGTTCTACAGTTACAATCACTTTGAATGGCACTTTGGTAAGTAGTTCTGCTATTACCGATGCTCAGGGTATTGCAGAGACCAATTTATCCATCCCAATAGATGCTGAACCAGGTTTCCATAATTTGAATGCAGAGTTCTTAGGAATTGCAGGAACAACCGGTTTACTTGGAGATAATGCTAGTGTTAAGTTTGCAGTTCTCGCTGAAACTGTTCTTAGTATTACAGAAAGTACNACTTTGTTGACTGTAGGTGATATTCTGTATGTTAACGGAACTTTACTGGATGATTTAGGTAATGTTCTACAGGAAGAAGGAAGTAATTCTCAAGGAGTAGTACACCTTATTGTTGATGGTGATTCAGTAGTAAGTGTNCTTTCAGATAGTTCNACTGGAGAATTTAGTATCNCTTGGTCAACCCCTACAGATATCACAGCAGGACTTCATTTGATTGAGGTTGAATTTACTGGTGGCAGAGATTGGGTTGATCCAATCGGAGTAGGAGATAACGCAAATCCTGATTTCTATTATGGTAGTACAGATACAGCCAATTTCTCTGTAAGTGTGCCAACTCAAATTCTTCTACTTACTCAAGGTGGAGATGTTGAAAGAGAAGGTACACTAACTGTACAAGGAACTCTACTAGANATTGTTGATAATCCATTAGATGCTATGACCATTGAGATTTGGCTAGATGGAGAATTCTTAACAAATGTNACCACTGATGGACTAGGTCAATTTACAGCAGTTTATCCAGTTCCTTCCGATGCGACATTAGGACCGGTTACTGTGGAGGCAAGATTCAATGGAACTCCTCTATATCTACCAAGTTCTGCTAGCGGCATTTGGAATATCTATTCTCAGATATTTGTTATAGTCAACATTGATTCTCCTCTTTCAGTAGGACAGAGCACTACAATTGATGGATTTGTAGGAGACAATCAACTAACAGCAATACCTGAAATGAATGTATACCTNTCNGTAGAAGGNATTACCATTGGTAATGTAACAACCGATATTGCTGGTAACTTCACATTCGATTGGTTGATACCTGATATCTTTAGTGATGGAGAAAATGTTTTGACGGCCAATGTGCCAGAAAAAGGTTGGTATCTGTCAGGAGAAGGGAACACGACTTTCTTCTTGGCACACCGCTCTGAAATCAGCGCAAGTGTCGCAGATGATGATGCTACAAGACTTGATTATTGGGAACTATCAGGTCTCTTGTATGATGTTGATACGGTTGGAAATGACGGTTTACCAGGTGAGACCATCGAAATATTACTTGATGGGGTTTCTGTAACTACAACAGTCACTGGGGTTAACGGCGAATGGTCGGTTTCAATAATTGCTTCCGAGAGTTTGAGCAGAGGCAGTCATGATGTCAACATATCATTCGCAGGTAGCGAAGGTCACCTGCCGGCATCGACTAATTTGACAGTAGTCGTTTGGGCAGATACAATAATCCAGATCGATTCAATTTCACAATACACAGTTCGAAGCGATGAAANCGAATATCCGATTGTTATCACTGGTAGAGTCACTGAGATNGGTGGTCAGGGAGTTATGATCGATGGTGCTGAATTGAAACTTGCTAATGGTCCTGAATGTGATGGATTTGATACTGAGATTGAGATTAGATGTATCTCAATTAGTAGCGTCATCTGGAATAATGGTGTATTCACAATGACTGCAGTCGCTCCATCTTGGCTAGAACCTGGTCTTATTCAGTTGAATGTCGAAACTTATGAGAATTCATCTCTATTCTTGCGGTCATCCAATGTTTGGACGAATTCCTTTAGATTGGCATTAGACATCGATTTGGAATATGAAATCGAGGAAATAATCATTGGAGAACAAGAGGTATTGATAGTAGAAATTGATATCACTGCAAAAGATACAGGAAATGGTGTATCTGGAATACCGGTAACTATCTATCTGGAAAGCGCAGATGGAATACGTATTGAAAATGCATCCTTGACACGTTCTACAGATGATGATGGAAATGCTAGATTCGAATTTAATGCAGACCCTCCATATGGGAATGTTTCTGAATATGGAGAACTTGTGATGAAGATTTCATTAGCAGATCCATTTGGAGTTATATCTGATACCTCGTTATTAGAATATGATTCTCTGCAGAGCACAGGTATCGCTCCAAGCTATACATATGCTGAAGAAAAGACTGAGGCACCTTGGTGGACTTATGTCCTTGTTGCTCTGATTGTTGCTGCTGGTGTTGGTGCTGTGATGCTTCGTCGCAAGCGTGCTGCGGAAGCTGCTAAGGAGATTTCAGAAATATTCTCCTATACAGCGGAACTTTTGGCTGCTGGAGATTCAATGCGAGAAGCGATTTTCCAATGTTACGAGAGTTTAATCCACGTACTTCTAGGAAGAGGATTCTTACGTCGTGATTTCGAGACTGTAAGAGAATTCGAAATGGCAATACGCAAGGCATTACCCGGTATTTCTGAGGAAGCACTAGTAGGTCTAGATTCAATCTTTGAGGAAGCTCGTTATAGCCGTCATGAAATGGGAGAGCAACACAAGCGTAGTGCTCAAGAAGGACTAAGCAGAGTGGTTGGGGAAATAGAATCTGGAATGGAAATTCCAAATCGTTGAATATTACCAGCGTAAGTCTAGAACTCCGCCATTAAGGCGTGCTTCTATTTGCTCTATTCCATTAGGCAAAGGAATATTTCGGATGAATTCAGTTCCTACTTTCAACCGTAGAATACTGTGGCCATCCATCTCGCCTTTCGAAAGATCAACAAGCGATGCTTCAGCGCCGTGCAATGGGATTGTAAAGCCATCTTTGTGAGTCCTACCATTCAGTTCGCGAACAATCCAATCAAGCCTTCTTTCGGGTGCGATTTCTGCAATTTGTGATTCAGGCAATTCTCCAGCGGTTACTAGCATCATTTTGTGCCTATCTCTGACTTCACCTAGGTGGTCACTTGAGATTTCAAATGAAGCATGGATTTCCGAAGGGCTAGCATCCAGACCTTCACTAGCATTTTCGACCTCGATTGGTACATCTTGCCACTCTTCCATATTATCACCTGCATAGTGGAGTATATTGAACCTTTCAGACACCTTCAATCCATGGAACTTTGGTAAAAAATCGTTTTGCAAACCTACCTGAGGCTTCAGAATTAGGTGCTTGGTTCATTTGGATATCTTTGGGATAACAAATAGAATATGTCCTCGTAAGGTTCCGATTATCAAGCAAAAGTATCAATGCCCTATCCCCCATTGCTCGAATGGGTCTTCCCATAGCTTGTAGAATGGAATTAATTGCTGGTTGGCTATTTGCATATCGCCAGAATTTATCTCTGCCAAACTTTTCTTTGATATATTCCCCAAGTGATTTTTGGAATACCGAAGGAGGGGCATTTGGGATTCCAACACATACTACGCTATCCAGTAAACCACCATGGTAGTCAACTCCCTCAGATAACTTTCCATTAAATACGCCCACCATTAGTATTCTATTACCAAATTTACGTTGATCTTGTAACCTTATCAGCAAGTCTGTAATGTCCTTTTTCCCTTTTATGTCACTTTCTNGCATAGTCTTTATTCCAGGGATATGAAAACTATCAAACAGTGAACTAAGAAATGCATAAGATGGGACGAAAACAGCAACATTGCCAGGTGTATTGGCAACTATTTGGCGTATATGGTCACGTATNCTTTGAGTATTTTCTGGGCTTCTTTCTCTATACAGTGTAGTAACATCATTGGCAACTACAACAGGACGTCGTTCTTTGGCAAATGGAGATTCATGTATTGACTCACTACGTTTTTCATTTGATATTCCTAGTAAATCTGCAAACATCGAAGGTGGATTTAGAGTTCCTGACATCAGTATTGACCCTGAGCAGTTTTCGAATATTGGCCCAGCAACTAGGCCAGCATCCAATAAATTTGCAATTATTCTTCCATCTTTTCCTTCCCCGTCAAACACTAAACAAAGGGCTGTACTTTCACCAAAACGCAGTAACANATCAACAAGATGTGCTAGGAGNTGAGCAGATGGTTCATTATCTCCATTCTCATCAACTTCCACTTCATTGGTNGCAAGTAATGATTTCAACATTGGAAACCTAGTATTTTTGTCAGGCACAGCAAAAGTTTTCTTTTTGTTGTCTAATGTCGATTGCGATGCAATTGCAGCAACTGCATCAAAAGCCCTAACAAACATCGATTTGACANACTTTGCATCGGTTCTTATTTCTGAATTATTACCCATNTTTTTGATCAATGATTTGAATTCTCTATTCAAAATCAATCTAAACTCTTTACAAACATCCAAGCACCATTTTTTACGTTGGACTGATTCTTCAGAAGCGACACCAATAAGTGACATATTTTCGAGATTACCTAGATGTTCTTCCACTTCAGTAGCAGCATTTCTAACCATGCTTGGCGTAAGTGTACGTTTCATACCCATTCTTACACGGTCTGCTAGATTATGTGCTTCATCTACAATTATTACTAGGTCAGATAATTGTAAATCCATTGCTTTCAATGAAGCATTTCTTACTTCATCTATGAACAAATGATTGTAGTCACAGACCAATATATCACATTCTTTTACAGCAGATCTACAAGCTGCCCAGGCACATACGCCCCACGTTTTGGACATACTGATTATTTCGCCAACATGTCTTGGTTGACCAAGAATATATCTTCTTACATCCTCTTTACGATTTAAGTTTGAACTTTCGTTTATATTTTTTTCACAAGTACATCTTCCAGTTAGTTTGTCTACATGTTCACACATAGATTCTCTACCGATTAGATCAACCAACTTTACTTTCTTCAAACTCGGTTTGAGTTGCTCATTAATTTTGCGAACAGTATCCACTACAATCTCGTGTTGACTTTGTTTTGGAGTAAGGAATAAAACGGTTTTTGATTGCTTTGATTTTTCTACAAATTCTAGTGCTGCTGCAAGAGCGGCAGCAGTTTTTCCTACTCCAGTTGGTGCACTTGCAAGATGTGCTCCNCCTTTTTGTAGAGTGTCCAGGCATGATTGAATCATGTCCACTTGTCCATCTCTAGGAGTGGGATGAGCAAGCCAACTGAACTTATGCGCCTCACCCATGCCGACAAGGCCTCGTCGAAGGGCCTTAAGGTTGAGCATTTGCGCGGTTGCACCTTTGTGAATAATTGCACCCGGGAGTGAGGGGCCCGGATGCGTGTGGAACTACCCCTGTCATGAAACAGGAGTGGAATCGGAGTCCCCCCGGGGATCTTCATCCTCCGAGGGGAAATTTCTTTGTTTACCAGTTTCGGCCATTTTGGCACGTAGACGCAGTGCAGCGAATCCGACATTACCTGGTAGTGTATTGTCAGATCGGAAGGTGGAATGGCGATTGTTTCCAATTTCGTCATCCCAGCGCATTTTCCCATCCCCTCCTTGTTATGTGGCTCTCACCCTGTTAGTTCACTGGTGGAACTCCTTGCGTCTTACAGTCTTTTCACGAGCATCTTCGACGCTCGTCTCGAGTATTTGGTTGAGTTTTTCTTCCTCAGTAATCTTGTTTCGGACATAGTCTTGTAGTCCTTGTTGAGCTGCTTGTTCAGGACTAATTCCATGTAATTCGTATAATTGTCCAAGTTTGTTCTTTGTAGAGCGGCCTACTGCAATTTTGATGGAATCCATTTCGGGAAGTAGAGGCTGACCTGTTAGGAATTCGCGAATAGCGATACGAATTACATCGCTTCTGTTTCTTGCGCCATCTAATCCGACTCTNGAATCGATTAGAGCNAGTTCTTCATCTGTAATTCTCAGTGTGACCGGACTACTTTGTGCGTTCATCGTCTCTCCTCCGTACCCTAGCGGTAGTATAGACAGTACTTAAATGTAATACATATAATGACAAATNGTCTTACATGCAATTACAATGGATAATGTGGCTCAGTGTTAATGTTATCGATATTTNCGCATCCATTTCATGAATTAATCATGGCAAGCCTCAAACCCAAAAACCTCTGCCCGTAAACATGGCAATAACCGCTAGTCGAGGATTGTATCTCTATGTCGAGGTTTTGAAAGCAGCACTGGATGATGAAATTATCACTGATGATGAGGCAAGTATTCTCAAGGTTCTATCAACGGCTTTGGGCGTATCTCCTGGTGAAACCGGTTCTGCAATGGAGATTGCAAGAAATATTGAGGCTTCTCCATTTGATGATACATCGCAATATACCGAGCATCATATGGGAGATGCTACTACCTATCAATCAGCACTTGTAGCTGCCTTGGATGATGAAGTAATCTCAGAGGAGGAATGGAATATGCTAAATTCACTAAGAAGTCTATTAGGGATTCAACCTGATCAGCATGCTTTGATTGAAGAGGCGATTCGTTCGATGTCTGAAGAAGATGATAATGGCGATAGGCGTTTAGAGCGCTTGGCTCGCTTCAACACCGTATGCCCGTACTCCTAAGGGTCTCAAAGGTAGGGAATACTTGTAAAGTGCCTTAAGGTGGGCCGGACAACACCAATGGTGTTTTTTGAAGGTGCAAACATGAGTAATCTCAATGATATATTCGAAGCAGTAAAACAAAGAGACCCTGACCAACCAGAATTCCATCAAGCAGTATGGGAAGTTCTTGAATCATTGGAACCAGTTCTGGATAAGCACCCTGAGTTTGTTGAAGCTGGAATCGTAGAGAGAATAGTAGAACCAGAACGCCTCATCCATTTCCGTGTTCCATGGGTCGATGACAATGGTGTGACTCACACAAACCGTGGTTTTAGAATTCAATTCAACAGTGCTATTGGTCCATACAAAGGTGGATTGAGATTCCACCCATCTGTAAACGCATCAATTTTGAAATTCCTTGCATTTGAGCAGGTATTCAAGAACAGTCTGACTACTCTGCCAATGGGTGGAGGAAAGGGTGGATCGGATTTCAACCCCAAGGGTAAGTCAGATGCTGAAGTAATGCGCTTTTGCCAATCTTTCATGATGGAATTGTGGAGACACATTGGACACAATTGTGACGTTCCTGCAGGAGATATCGGTGTTGGCGGTAGAGAAATTGGCTACATGTTTGGAATGTTTAAGAAATTACAGAATGATTTCCAGGCTGGTGTACTTACCGGTAAGGGTCGCTCGTACGGTGGTTCTCTAATCAGACCTGAAGCAACTGGATACGGACTTGTTTACTTTGCACGTGAAATGTTAGCAGCTCAAGGTAAATCGTTTGAAGGAGCAACAGTTTCAATCAGTGGTAGCGGAAACGTTGCACAATTTGCATGTGAAAAGGTACTCGACCTTGGTGGTAAGCCAGTAACAATGTCAGATTCATCAGGATGGATTCACGACCCAGCAGGAATTGACAGAGAGAAACTAGCTTGGGTTATGGATCTCAAAAACAATCGTCGTGGAAGAATCAGCGAATATGCTTCTCATTTCGATGGTGTAACTTTCACCAAATCTGAACCTGAACCTTCTCTAAATGGTCTATGGGGAGTAAACGTCGATGTTGCTCTACCATGTGCTACACAGAATGAGTTGAACGGTGAAGAAGCAAAGCTGTTGGTCGCTAACAAAGTAATTGCNGTAGCTGAAGGTGCTAACATGCCTTGTACCCCTGAAGCAGTCGCAGTCTTCCAAGAGGGCGGAGTTCTATTCGCTCCAGGAAANGCTAGCAATGCAGGTGGTGTAGCAACCTCTGGACTTGAGATGAGCCAGAACTCACTACGCTTGTCTTGGACACGTGAAGAAGTTGACAAGAGACTTGACGACATCATGGTTTCAATCCACGAGCAAGCATACTCAACCGCAAAGGAGTATGGCCGTGATGGTGACTATGTCTTTGGAGCAAACGTTGCAGGTTTCCTCAAGGTTGCTGAAGCAATGATGGCTCAAGGCGTAATTTGATCACCAATAGAATGGATCTCCATATCCTACTATCATTATGAACGCAAAACCAAGGCAAATTATTCCAAATATTATGTCTAGGATCATTCCGGTCATAGAACCTCCATTTCCTTGACCTGTAGATAATTCCCAGTCGGATTTAGTTTTGTAATATGCCCCGTCCAAGAAGCATGCTACAGCTATTGACATACAGCACATCGAGTTACCAAGTATAATTGAACTATCATTTCCAGTAATGACACTAGCAATCATGATGACAATTCCAAATGTTAATGCTAGGTATGACCAATGGCGCCAATTTAATTTTGGTTTGAATTTTAAATTGATGTAAACCACTTGTTGTTCCGCTGGCATAACTGGTTGAGCATATGCCACTTGTTGTACATATTGCACCTCTTGTTGCGGTTGCACTTGTTGAACATTGATGTATTGCGTTTGGGGTTGGTTAGGGTCTATACCCGGCTGCATAATTCTGCTAAGAGTTCCTTGGCAATAAGTATGATTAGTATTTTTTTGGTTAGTAATGCCTATACCTCTTCATTTTTTGAAAAGAATGAGGGAGTAACTTGGCATCGAAGATATTTGGAATGCTCGATGGTTATATCGGCGCACCTTCTGGAATCGTTCTTTTAGGCTTATCATTAATTTTGATGCTACAAGGCCATCGAAGAATTAAGATGATTACAATAATTGCTGGAGCAGGTATTGGCTATTATGTCAGCGGTTTAGCCTACGAACATTTTGGATTCTTAATCAACTCTCAGTATGAAATTTCACAAGAAGATTTTCAAACATTGGTAACGATATTTTGTGCAGGCTTACTATTCACGGTAGTAAATTTAGCATCGATATTTATCACTGCAGCCATTTCATTGTACATCATGGTAACTTTGGTCGAATTTCTTGAAGGTAGTGGGTATGATGTTGGAGGTGAATTGGAAGGAGGAATTGTAACAATAATCGCGATTTTATTGAATCGCTTATTGAGAAAAAACCTGTATTTAGTCGGTTCAGCAGCGATAGGTTCTCTACTTGGAATCGTTGGATATTTATTGCTTGTAGGAACTCCACCTTCGGAAATGGAATTATCTGTTTATCCTCTAAATGCAATCGTTCTAGCATTATTCCTTAATTCATTGTTGATTCAAAAACTAGATCAAAGGAAAACAAAAGAAAAGAAGAAAATAAAACAATTGGTAAAGAAATCCGAACGAGAACCAATCTCATTTATGGAAGAAGACATCCTTGCATCCGCTTATCAAGAAGAGAGAGAATACCGAAGCATGGAAGCCTACAATAATCCTGGTTATTATTGACTAAATCGCAGTTGGAGCGACATGACCATCTTTCTTGTCATCGGGTTTCCTGACTCTAGACCAGACTCCACCCATCAGTTTATCATGACAATTAGCACAATAGTAGAATCTTCGATATGCTTCTCGGAAAGAATATGCTTTCTTTCCAGTAGCGACTAGATAACCTTCTGGCGATAGGCGAGAAACGATTTCTCCAACTGCTCCACAGCCGGGATAATCACAAACCGCATCTTGACCCATATTTTCACCTGCACGCCCGTCTTTCTTTAACCTTGACTAAAACTACTCTTCATTTTCTTCATCAGGTTTGATAATTACCAATGGGACATTTGCTTCGATAGATTGTCCTTCTTCACAATGTATTTCAGTTACTTTACCAGCGACTGCAGCCTGTATCTCGTTTTGCATTTTCATTGCTTCAAGAATAAGAATAACTTGACCTTCAGCCACATCATCCCCAACATTCACTTCAACTGTTACAACCTTGCCGGGAATATTGGCAGAAACAATTCCTGTTTTCTTGGACTTTCCGCCTGATGCTCTTTTTGCTTTCTTGGCAGGAGCGGAGTCTGGGACTACAATTTCAAAAGTCTCACCCTCAACAGTAGCGGTCCATGAATCTCCATTTTGTTCAAGTTCTACCTCAAACTCTTCTCCATTGATTATGACTTTCCTTATTTCACCCATCTTTTCACCTCCATGGAGAACGAGAGCCTCTTCTATACATCAGAGACGATAGACCCATGTTCATTCTACGATGATCTTGAGACCAAGCATCTCCCTTTTTCCTGCCAATCTGCGAAGAATCTTCTCCACTTTGAGTCGCAGAAATAACTGCTGCCATAGCAGCAATCTTGAGGATTTTTGTTCTTGTCATCTAACCCCTCATAATGGAATATTTCCGTGCTTTCTAGCAGGTCGTAATTCTTCTTTATCAATTAGCATATCAAGAGCCCTGCATAGGCGGTCTCTAGTTTGATTAGGCTCAATCACATCATCCAAATATCCGAGAGCTGCTGCTTTGTAAGGATTAGCAAAAGTCTCTTCAAAATCTTCAATCAATCTTTTTCTCTCACCTTCAGGGTCACGAGCATCTTTCAGTCTTCGTCGATGAATNATTTGTACGGCTCCTTCTGCACCCATCACAGCTAATTCTGCACTCGGCCATGCAACGTTATAGTCGCCGCGAATGTGCTTAGAAGACATTACATCATACGCTCCGCCATACGCTTTGCGCAATATTACAGTGAGTTTTGGAACTGTTGCCTCAGCATATGCATAGAGAAGTTTTGCTCCATGGCGAATTATACCACCCCATTCCTGGCTAGTGCCGGGCAAGAACCCAGGTACATCTTCTAGAGTTATGAGAGGGATATTGAAAGCATCACAAAATCTGACGAATCGAGCAGCCTTATCACTCGCATCAATGTCCAAACATCCGGCTAACATTTTCGGTTGATTAGCCACGATACCAACAGTATTCCCTCCAAGATGGCCAAATCCAATTACAATGTTGCCGGCCCATGTTTCCTGAACTTCTAGAAAACCACCATCATCAAGAATTTCAGTAATTACATCTTTGACATCATACGGTTTAGTAGGGTCATCAGGAACTATACTNTCCAATATATCGCATGACCTACTTTTTGGATCACTACTGCGTTTTGCTGGAGGCTTTTCCATATTATTGGATGGTAACATTGCTACAAGTTCCCTTGCTAGATTAATCGCCTCTTCATCATCTTCAGCAGTAAAGTGCGAGACTCCTGATTTACTTCCATGAGTTGAAGCACCTCCTAGGTCTTCAAAAGATACCTCTTCATTGGTTACGGTTTTGATTACTTCGGGTCCGGTGATAAACATATGAGCGGTCTTATCGACCATAATTACAAAATCTGTNATTGCAGGTGAATAAACAGCACCTCCAGCGCAAGGTCCCATNATTACGCTGATTTGAGGAACCACNCCACTAGCGCGAACATTCCTAAAGAAAATTTCAGCATAAGAACCCAGAGATGCAACTCCCTCCTGTATACGAGCACCGCCTGAATCATTTAGGCCAATTACTGGCCTACCGGTCTTCAGTGCCATGTCTAAGACTTTGCAAATTTTCAGACCATGCATTTCACCTAGGCTTCCACCGTATACGGTAAAATCTTGAGCGAAAGCAAAAATTTCTCTTCCATTAACTGTTCCATGCCCAGTGACTACTCCATCACCGGGTATCACATTTTTATCCATGTCGAAATCTTTGCATCGATGTTCAACCAAAGCATCAATTTCTTGAAATGAACCTTCATCAAGCAACATATCAATACGTTCACGTGCAGTCATTTTGCCTCTATTATGCTGCGCTTCAACACGCGCCTGTCCTCCACCTGCTTCTCCGCGTGACTTACGCACACGCAGGTCGTTGAGTCGCTCTTCACCGGTCATTAGAACATTCGCCATCCCGAGACAGTACAAACCCCTCCTTATTGATTGTGTGAGCATTTTAACACCGCAACCGCTTCATAGGCCCTTTCATACCGGCCAACATGGCGGAGCGACAAAGAATCGTAATTGCTAAGCCCGGGCTCGATGGTCACGACCGTGGAGCAAAGGTTGTTGCACGTGCTTTACGTGATGGTGGCCATGAAGTAATCTATACTGGGTTGAGGAGAACTCCTGAACAAATAGTCCGTACTGCAATGGATGAAGATGCTAGTATTATCGGGCTATCTTCTCTTTCAGGTGCGCATGGTCATCTATTTCCTAAGGTTTGTTCCTTACTTCGAGAAGCAGGGATGAATGATGTCATAGTCTTTGGCGGAGGGATAATTCCTGTCGATGATAGGGATGGTCTTTTTCAATGCGGAGTTAGGGCGATTTTTGGCCCTGGAACTACTTCTTCAGAAATCCTAGATTTCATCGAGCAAGCCTCACAAAGAAATTGTGGCGTAGGTTCTTCTGAAGAATGGCATTGGGGCTGATATATTGAATCGTCTTGAACTGGCAAAAGAATTGTCAGCTATAGAAAATGGTGAATTAAAAGCAGAATCAGGCCAAGGTTTGATTTTTGCAATCACCGGCTCACCAGGAGTTGGAAAATCATGTATGATTGATGCATTACTGCATCACTTGACGCCAAAAAACAAGGTTGCTATTTTGGCAGTCGACCCTACTTCTCCACTGAGCGGTGGGGCTTTGTTGGGAGACAGAGTTCGAATGTCTGTTTTAGATGATAATGAGAAAGCAGATTCCATCTATCTCAGAAGTATTGCTACACGGTCCTCAAGCGGTTCGATTCCATCTATAGTAAGAGATCTTTCAACCCATCTCTTAGCAAGAGATTTTGATATGGTCTTAGTTGAAACAGTAGGGGCTGGCCAATCCGAAGTTCGTTGTGCTGCAATCGCAGATCGCATAATATTGGTAGAAGGGCCAGGTAGAGGAGATGGCATACAAGCCGAGAAAGCAGGATTATTGGAATTAGCAGATTTAATCGTGGTAAATAAATCGGATTTAGAAGGCGCTGATAAGGTCGTAAATCACTTGAAAATCTCGTTGAGTATAGGAGATAATCCACCTCCAATAATGAAAGTTAGTTCTCTTTTAGGAGACGGAATAGAAGATCTGTCAAACAAATTGGCTTCAATGCCACAACGTGTTGGTTCTATTCGAGCAAGAATGCGACAGAGATTACTTATGTCGCATGAATCTCAAATTACAGCAAACCCCGACTTTGAGTCAGTAATTGACCGCATGGCTCAAGAAGGCTTGGGTGTCGAGGAAGCCTTGGAGGAGTTGCAATTAGTGAACAAGTTGAGATGACAGACCCAGTTAGTCACTCGGTTGGAGGCATTAGCGGACATATTTTCCGAAGAGCATTCCATATTTCTATGGTAGCTCTCCCATTGTTATTCTATGAATATGGGGGCCCAATTTCAGACTTTTTCAAAATTTCACCAACTCAATTTGTATCCGGTGTAATCTTAGTAATGATTATTGGAGAGGGAACTCGGCTAAAACTTGGATTCACAGTATTCGGGCAGCGCGATTATGAATCCAAGCAAGTAAGTGCAATTGCATGGGGTTGCTTTGCAGTNGGGATGACATTTCTTTGNTTTCCAAATAATCCCGAATTTGGCTATCCTCTAGTAGTNTCTCTTTCTTTAGGAGATCCTTTTCTTGGAGAGTTGAGGCGCAAGAATCTCGAATCCAAACCAGTTTTCATTTATGGTTCAATNTTCATAGCNTTAATNTGGATACTATCATGGAATCTGCTCGATACTCCGCTATGGTTAGCCCCATTGATGGGTCCAATATGTGTTGCTTCTGAATGGCCTAGGCTAAGGTGGATAGATGATAATGCAACCATGTTACTGATTCCATTAGCCGCAATCATGGTTGTAGCCCCNTGGGTTTGAACAATATATTGAAATGATGCATTCAACTCCCTAAACNCACAGGTGAAAATTGATGAGTGATATACCCGAGTCAAACGACCCTCCACAAGGAGTTTATCTCGTCGCTTTCTTGATAGCATTTTTAGCATTAATNGTTACTATGTTTGCCTCTCCTCTTTGGTAAACTCAAGAACATACTTGAGTAAAACCGCTTTCGTTTAGAACATGTGCGGAATCGGCGGCATGTTAGGTCAAACCGATGACGCTGTTTTGAATAGAATGATTTCACTTTTACAACATCGTGGNCCTGATGGTAATGGCAAATTTTCTGATGAAAATTGTGGTCTTGCNCATACAAGATTAGCNATTGTNGATATTNTTGGGTCTCCTCAACCTTTGTATGGNCCAAGCTCNGTAGCGATTGTGAATGGTGAAATATACAATCATTCNTCATTGAAGAGAACTGATTATNATTACAATACAAGTGGTGATAGTGAANGTATACTTGCTTTACATAATTTGTATGCTGGAGGGGATGCCTTTAGNCATGCTAAGTGGATTTCAAAATTAGATGGAATGTTTGCTTTTGCNATTTGGGATTCTAAGAATCAACAGTTGATACTATCTAGAGANCCTATGGGNATCAAGCCANTGGTCAGAACTTTTGCAGATAACACATTACTATTTTCTTCTGAGGTCAAAGCATTAAGAGCACACGAATCACATATTCCAAAAATAGATGATTTAGCTATGCGGGCACGCATTGCCTGGGAATATCCTTTGGATTCAACAACTCTTCTTGATGGTGTTAGCCAAGTAAGACCTGGTTCGGTTGAGGTCTGGCAATTAGTTGAAGGTATTCCCAAGTTAACCAGCATTTGCCGATATGAATCTCAAAATGTAGAACCTGCAAAGAATTGGAATGACCCTGAAGGATTACTACAGACATTTGTTTCTAGCGTACAAGACCGCTTGATGGCTGATGTCCCAGTCGGCATCGTTCTTTCAGGTGGTTTAGACTCGTCAATGGTAGCAGCGGTAGCACATGAAGCAGCAGAGGCGGCGGGTAAACCGGTACCTGCGTGTTGGACAGTTGCAGAAAATGAAGAAAATCCTGATTGGAAAGCGGCTGAATTGGTTGCTTCATCACTTGATTTAAAACATCACCAGCATGTGTTAGAGCCCGAATCATTTCATTCAAGATTACCCGACTTGGCTTGGCATGGAGAGGATTTAGATGTCACAGTACTCTTCTTCCAGCCACTATTTGCAGAAATGTCAAAATCAGTAACAGTTGGATTATGTGGTCAAGGTGCGGATGAACTTCACGCAGGTTATCCGAGATATCGTGATCTTTTATCTCATGCAAATCAAATCCAGTCGAGNTTGACAGATCTAAAATGTGACCTTTCATCCCTCGAGGGTGAAAGATGGTGGTCTTCAAATCATCAACCAGAACATCACTGTAAGTCATTGACCCANTTTTTACAATTTGAATTAGATCATGGTCAATTATCAAACTTCCAGTTAAGACTTGTTGATAGACATTCTATGACGCATGGCTTTGAGGTTAGAGTACCCTTTTTAGGTTCCAAGCANCGTGAACATTCTAACAANTTACCCTTNGATTGGAGATTNCCNAAAACACTTGAAGAAAAGTTAGCATTGCGAAAAGCAGCNGATTTGACGTCTCTTCCAAAAGAGATAGTCAGNCGTCCTAAATTACCTGCAGGAAGGGCAACTTCGCCAGCAATGATTGATGAACTNATGAAGGAATTACAACCGCGTGCNTTGGAATTGGCTACAAAATATGCTGATTATGAAAAAGCATTGAAGAAACAACCTGAAATTGCGATTGGTNTAGGNTTATTTGAAGCNATGCANCTTTTNGANGAAGGNAGGTTCNAGAGAAACGGCGATGTNACATCCCTGTTAGATGAGGTGATTGCATGACCGACCTTCATAATTTGAGCGACAAATTAGAAGAGAAACGAGAAGAGATTNCTCGATGGATGCAGAAAAANNGGGAAGAAGTTCCGATTCCAATCTATGGTAGTGTCGATATCAGAGATGCTGGATGGAAAATCACAGTGGTAGATGCAAATCATTTNCCTGCNGGATTCAATAATGTNTCACANGAGGATGAACCTCATCTTGCAGCATTATTNGGCAATCATATCAATNGAAAACATCCCGGTTGTACTTGGGTTCACTTATTTCCAGAAAGNCATACCCGTAATCCCGGATATGTAGAGAATCTATCTACGATTAAGCGATTGATTATTTCTGCGGGATTCCGTTGTACAATCGGTTCTCCACAACTTGCTGATTTTGGAACACTTGATGGAATTAAAGGTCCATTACGGTTAAACAAGGTGGAGTTGGTTGACNAAAAAATATTGGTTGAAGGGGAAGAGCCATGCTTGACATTGTTGAATAATGACCTCACAGAGGGTATGATTGTCGGTCTAAACGCCGATTCTGTAAGTCCACCATTGCATATGGGTTGGCAACGCAGAAGAAAATCAGAACACTACCAATGTCTACAAACTTATGTCGAAGAAATAGCAAGTATATTGGAAATNGATCCTTGGCANTTGATAACAGATTGGTTTGTTAGTGAAGACAANTGTTTGGAAAAGGAAACATGTCGTAAAATCTTGGCAGCTGAAGTNGATGAGTTCTTAGCGAGAATACAAGCAAGGTATGATGATTTAGGAGTAGATAGGCAACCGGTTGCATTCATCAAAAATGATAGAGGTACCTATGGTCTTGGCATACTCTCGGTAACATCAGGAGATGAGTTATTNGAATTGTCNAATCGTAAGATGAANAAACTGATGTANNCTAAAGGTGGAAGTGATGTTGAGAATTTTATNATTCAGGAAGGAGTTCCAACCTTTTTGCGTGGAGAAAATGGTGAACCAGTCGAACCGGTTGTGTATCTTGTTGATGGNGAAGCGGCCTCTTGGTTCTATAGAATGAATNNTAAAAAGACTGATATTGGNAATCTTAACACACCTTCTGCACAATTNCATCCCTACAGTGANGTTGGAGAGATTTTTGGAGAACANGCTCATAGTTGGCACGCTTTAGTTGCAGAATTGTCAATGTTAGCAATGGGATTAGAATCTTTNAAGCAGGNGGATNCNGAATGATAATTCATTGTTTAGGTGGAGGTCTNGTTGGGTCTTTCGTAGTCCGCAAATTAATATCAGCAGGATATGATGTACATCTTTTTGATATTGCCAATATTGAGATTGAAGGAGTTACTATGCATGTAGGNGATGCTCTTGCAGCAGATCATTCTGCTGCTAGTATGGTGATCAATATGTTACCTGGTGATATTGGGCATAAAGCNACTTCATCACTNGCCAATAGTGGTCAAAAAATCGTAGATCTGTCATTTAGTGCTACAACTCCAGATACTTTAGGTCAGACCGAATCATCAATTCTGTGGGATGTAGGAATTGCTCCTGGATTGTCAAATATGCTTCTTTCAAGGGCAGTACGCAAGTATGGTAAACTAAAATCAGCGACCATAAAGGTCGGAGGCAATCCTAGTGAGAGTGATGAAGGTTGGAGTTACATGGCGCCTTTTTCTCCAAAAGATGTAATCGCAGAATATACTAGACCTGCTAGAATTGTAAAAGATGGCCTTGTAAAAACTGTACCAGCCATGACAGATTTGCATTCAATCGATGCCAGTGGCAGAGTAATGGAGGCATTTCTAACCGATGGCCTTCGCTCAGTTTTACATGGAATCAATGCAGAACAGATGGGTGAGTATACAGTTCGCTGGCCGGGACATATCCAGAAGTATCAATCAGAATTAGATACATTAGTTCATGAAAATTTGTTAGAGGACTGGAAATTTGATTGTAATAGAGCTGAATTCACCTGGATGGAAGTAGAAATCCNGACATTGGATGGTNTCAAAGAGCGCTGGGTGNTTGAAGATAATGGCAAAGATGGTGATTCATCGATGGCGAGGACAACTGGCTTAGTTACNGCCTATTCAGCGATNGCATGGTTGGANCGTCCTGAANTATTCTCNCCAGGAGTCTATGCGCCNGANGATTTACCAGATGAAATAATTGATTTGATAATCGATNTTATGCGTTCAGAGGGAGTCAGTATTTCTGGGCCATTGGATTGAAGGAGTAATGGCACACCGCCGGTAACATGCGAAGGGTTGCGGTTTATGCAATAACTATCGCAGTTGGGCTATATTTGAGCGCCAATTATGCTGAATGGCCGGTGAATATTTGGTGTATTGGCTTATTTTCATGGCTATTTTACAAGGCTCCTAGGCGNGAAAGAGTTGAGATGCTAACAGTACTTGCATTTGCTACGCCAATGGAATTATTTTTCAGTGAAGTTTGGCTAATTTATGANTATCAAAGAGATTTGATGCCATTATTTGTACCGGTTGGACATTGGTTTTTATTCGATTCAGGTAGGAGATTAAGCCGATATTTACCAGTAAAGGCTGCTATGTATTCATTGNTTCCTTTCATTCCATTAGTGTTGTATGGACTTTATACTGGTGGCGATACATCAGGAATTATACTCTTGTTATTGGTTCTAGCCTTTACTAGATGGGGCCCACAACCCAGTTTGTATGCTACTATGGCTTGGTTAGCATTACTGATGGAATTATGGGGTACNTATTTGCAAAATTGGACTTGGGATAATNAGGTTCCTTGGACTGGCTTGACCGCTTGGAATCCACCTCTATTGGTTGGAGCATTTTACTGNCTTGGNGACCTTCTAGTGAATCTATCAGTNGCGAGGTTTGAAAACAAGCGTCTAGTGGAGGGGGNTGAATGACNTCCGCAAGTGACCTGGCTAAACGTCGGAAAGCGGAGGCTGAAAGAATCGCGATTTCCTTAGCCAGNCAGAAAGGNGAAAGGCGAAAAAACCTCAAAGGTGGAGAGGGGACAGTGGCTTGGGTTACTGAAAAATTGTGTATTGGATGTGACCATTGTACCATTGTTTGTGATGATGATGCTATTGAGTTGTATCATAAGGACATGGCTTCTCCATTACTACAAGTCCCTTCAAATCGTAAAGCAAGAATAATTCGTGATGCATGTACAGGTTGCCGATTATGTGTTCTAGCATGTCCAACCGATGCAATAGATATGATAGATAGGTGATGGCTTTGTCAAAAAAAGAACATGATGGTGCTCAAAGATTTGGNGGGGANTTCGGNCCAGGNCGTGGCCCAAATACAACCGGTGTTACACTTTCTACATTCAAGACATTAGTTTGGATCTCCAATATAGGNGGTCTACTATTGGTTGTATTATCTTTAGAATTCTTATTCGTAGAGAAGCGTTTNGGCCTCGGCTTAGCATTCTTAGTAGCAGGAGTAATAGTTGCACTATTTCCCTCAAACTATGAAATCAAGGGTATGGATGAATCCTCCGATGATAAACAATAATCAAGCTTCAGCGAANTCNTTTGTTGGAGCTAAAGCCTCTTCCTGAGATTTCTTAGCATTTACTTGACGAGCAAGGAAACTTACCACGTCAAGGATTTCTACATCATGACGCTCATCTCCTTCGAATTTCAAACACTCGAAGTGAGATACNCATTTTGGACATGCTGTAATCATCATATCTGCACCGGTTGCTCTGATCTCTTCAAATCTTGAAACTCTCAGTGCTCTAGCATTCTCGTTACAGGACATCATACTTGAAACTCCACAACACATAGCATCCTCGCCATGATGTTCCATCTCTACTAATTCAACACCTTCAACGCTTGTAACCAATTCACGTGGCTCTTCATAAATTCCCATTTGACGTCCAAGACGGCATGGGTCGTGATAGGTTACAGTAACATCTTCTTCAGCCTTCATTTCCATATCGAATCCATTCTCTATCAAAAATTCAGTTGTATGCATTACTTTGACGCCTTCNAGTTCATAGTCACGTGCAAATGTTCGGAAACATTCTGCACAAGAAGACACTAGAGTNTCGATTCCTGATGCTTCGATCTTCTTTTGATTGTACGCTTTCAATTTCTGGAAAACCTCATCCAAACCTTGCCATTTCTGGTCGTGTCCACAGCACTTNAGGAAGTCTCTTCCAAGATATGAAACATCNGCATCCATCTCTTCAAACAATGTAAATGCTGCAGTAGTCGAATCTCCAAGGTCCATACTACCTTCATTAAGATGNGAAAAGACCATCTCTTGGTCTAGGTAGTCGACACAACCAGGGTAATATCCGATATTGGAGTCGATTGGATATTCTTCAACAGGAATGAAATCAGCGTCAGCATCCTCTTCGGCTTCTGCCGCTAGTACTGCTTGGAGAACAGTGTGCGGTATTTCAGCAGCCCCTCCNCCTACGATTAATGATCTACGAATATCTACATATGAATCATAATCAACTAATTGCGGACAAGCATTGGTACAAGCAGTACATGTCAAACAAGAATACATCGGTACTCCGTCATCTTCATTATTCCATGAGTTATAGATGATATTGAGTTTATCTCCCGCATTGAATAATCGTACTGGACAAGCATCATCACAAAGGTCGCAACCGTAGCACTTGTTCATCTCAAATTCATACCCACGAGCCATATTACGTAGTAGAATAAANGTGATTGCACCTAGTGTTACACAAGGAATAAACATAGCATAGATTAATTTTGCATCCAAACTATTTGGATTAACATGGTAAGTTGGGTTTTCAATAACACTTCCATATCCTTCCAANTCAAGATTCAAAGTATTATTNAGTTTCACAGCAGTACCCGCTAATCCATTTCCTGCATCTTCACCATACAATAGAAGAGGTTGNAAAGCACGAACTGTGTAGGTTGTTTCTACCATTACACTATCATTTGCTGCTAATGGGCCATTGGAATTTACAACGAATGCAATAGAATAATCTCCAGCTTCGAGTTCAACCGCACTTGCACCTTCACAATTTTCGAAAGATGCAACTTCATTTCCAGATGAAATCTTGGTTACAGTCATAGTTGAAGCGATCATTGAACTGGTACCTTGGCCTTCTAAAATAACTTCAGAAGCACGATGTGTACACGAAATATCTACCGGAACTGTAGTGAATTCTGAATCTTCAGGCCAATAATCATTGGTAACAGTGAATGGTATTTGAGCAATATTTACNCCANCAGTTCCTGAATAATTATTCATATCNGATGCACCATTTTTACCATTTGGTAAATCCTGATGACCATTAGAATCTGAGAAATCTATCAAATGATAACGCGCNGGCTGATATATATTCCAATCCATCCAAGCGCTAGCAGGTACTAAATCTCCTTCGAACCCTTGGTCAGCCATATGCTCAGTAATATCCTGGACATATACATCGTCAGGTTGTGAACGCATATCTTCTAATTCGCCATAATCAGCTATTGTCATCAAACCTTTAGAATCCCAAAATCCATTATCATATACTGGATATGTAACTACGCTAGCAGCAGTAGCTACGATGAACGCTCCAACGATTAACTTCTTTCCATGTGCTGGATTGAAGTGTGAACCCCATGCATTTACAAACAGCCATCTGGCTATGAAGTATATCACAATCCATAACAGAATCCCTGTCAAAATCCACGGACTAGCATTGAATATATCGGCAATCCAAGGGTCCCTAGTACCACAAATCAAATCTCCATGGCTATCTAACTGACAGAAATCTGACCGATTTTTACCATATAGCCGTAAGAAAATATTGATNGAGAATACTGAGATGAACCATATATGTGCNAGATAAATAACTCCAGCACTCGCAAACCATGGGTCTTCAACAGGTCTTTTCTCTCTCCCGCCTAGGAATGGAGGTAGAGCGAGTAATCCGATTGGGATTCCTGTTAGGAATGCTCCCCACCATGCTGCGTTCCATGGGAAAGAAGGCTGACCAAAGAAGTCTCCAACAGGTCCTAATGGTACATTGAATTGAGGAAGATATTCTCCCCATCTGAGATATCCATAAGAAAATAGTACATACCAATCAGGGAATACGAAACCTGCTTGTGCAAATGGATCTGCTGCACTGTGAAGTGGCGGTGGTATAATCCATGCATAGAATAGTAGTACAGCTCCCATGAAGGCGAAGATGATTGTATCTCTTAATGCCTCATGTGGCCAGAAACCATGTCCAGCCATTGTACGAACTCTCTTTTCGTCAGTGGTCTGTAGTTTCTCTTTCTCGTCCATATAGGTCGATGCCACTCTACCAAAATTTTCCATTAATCCCATTTCAATTTCCCTCCTCGATCAATGTGGCTCCGCAATACCTTGTACCCATACAATAAACAAATGAATTATTATCAGAAGTGTAACTATAACCGGTAATATGAATACGTGAATAAAGTACATTCTAGTAACCGCTCTATGTGTCAATGTACTACCTGAGAATAGCAATGTGGATACATACTTTCCAATCAATGGCGTTGAGTTTGCCATATTGATTCCAATAGTTGCAGCACCAAATGCCAAACTGTCCCACGGTAACAAATATCCTGAGTAACCGAATACAATTGTTAGCGCCATCAATGCAACACCGATTAGCCAATTTAATTCACGAGGATTGCGGTATGCTCCGGTAAAGTAGACTCTACACATGTGAAGGAATACAGATGCTACCATGAAGTGAGTTGCCCAGTGATGAACCGCACGGATGATATATCCAAATGGTAACTGAGTCATGATNTATTGCATACTAGCATANGCAGGAGATGGGTCACCTTCTCCACCTGGGACATAATAGATTCCTAGTACAGTACCGGTTAGAACGAGAATGATAAATGAAAGGAATGAGATTCCACCTAAGCAGTATAGTGGATACCAATACCAAATAATTCTCAATTTATACTTCTCAGCGTGAGTTAGTGGCATCTGCCTGTGCATATTGTAATATGCTCCTTTGGACATATTCCAATAATCTTGTATTCTAAAACGCGTATCTAAGAACGAGAATACCCAAAGGAATGTACGTTCTGCAAAGCCCATCTTTCCGCTGGTTTCAACAGCACGCAAAATTTCACGTCTTGGTACATCTTCGTTTTCCTTACGCAATGTAAATGCTATTAGCACAATCACGAATGTGATGAAGAACCAAAGAACCCAGAAAATCGTACTCATAATTTCACCTCAGTCGCAGTAAGTTAACCATCCCTCGTATTCTGTAGATGCCTCTATTGTATCACCATTCATAATTATTGGAATAATAGGTAATCCGACAGGTGCAGGACCACCTGCTCTTCGAATTCCCAAGTAATCAAACATCTGACCATTTGATCGATTGACGTTTGTATTGACTTCGATTGCCGTAGGGTCGAATCTACTGGAGTGACAAATACAGAATAATTTGCTACCTCCGTCATCACCACCACCTGGTGTCCAAGTGTCTTTGGTAGTAGGGTCATCTATCAACTGCCAACCCGGTATACAACATAGATGTGTACAACGAGAGAATATCATTACAAGATTATTATCTGGTTCAAATAATTCAGGCTGTGCAAGAAGCATTTCTGTTGCATGGCCTACATATTTTTTCGTTACATCATAACCAGCCATAAATTGGAATCTAGGAACATCGTCAGTAGCCCCCTTGTCTTTATTTTCAGCATGTGGGACGTATATCACAACAACTGGTAAGCCATTCCATACGCCTTGAGCGCCTGACATTCCCACGTTGGATTTAGCAGCCTCTTTCTCGAAAACAGATTTTGACATCGCTTGCAAGTGCATTGCACCATACCATGCTTCATCTTCGCGACCTTTCGCCCAGAATTTTACAGCAGCATCTCCGCCGCCTGCTCCCGAAGGAGGTAGTAAAATCGCTGCGAAACCAAGAGCTCCTAAACTTGCTGCAAGTACTCCTCCTGCGGTATTGAAACCAAGGCGCATAAATTGTCTTCGATTGATTGTAGTATTTTCAACCAAATCGGACATCACTCCGCTAGGATCTGGTGCTGGGCGTAATTTCATTTCATCCATATCAATCACCAGTTATATTCTCTCCAATCCTGTTTTGACTTTTCAGGGATGTATTTGTTTCTTCGATACTTGACAATTATTTTGTCAGGTAATACCCATTTCAAGTAAACTATACCCATCAATATCAGTATTGAAAGGGTGATNGCAAGATGATATGCAAGTTGCTGTTGGTCCCATGTGATNCCATTTAGTAATCCATATAGCATTGTTCCAAGCCAGTAGGTTACCCAGAACATACCCCATACAAAGAAGAATCCTGTAAGGAATGTTGCACCTGTAGGCGCCATTGCGGCAGAAATGATAGTTCCAGGTTCGGCTGGATTGAATACTCCGTGATTTATCGCCTTGTCCATTTGCTCTTCTGTCAAACTTGCATCTTCCAATGCTGTTCTTGCATCTTTGATGCTAACTTTGCCACTAGCAACTTTTTCAAGAAGAATTGTGATAGTATCTTTAGCCATCATTGATCACCTCTTCTATTAATCTTGTAACGTAGTCTCATAACATTGCTTCGACCCTTGTAAGCGGTTGAGAAACCATATCTTAGGAACACTCCACAAAACAAAATCACTGCAATAACCGCTCCAAACCCAAGCAAACCAAGTATGTGTGCTCTGAACGGGGCACCAAGACTACTGATATCAATCTCACCAACATTTGACTCAGGTGCTTCGGGCTCGCCGCTTCCAGCAATTAAGGTGTGTTTTCCCTTACCGTCGTCAACTTCGGCTTCAGGCAGGTTGAATGCCAGCTGATTCCAATAATCTCCTTGGTTACCATCTGCGCCGTTCACACTATTTCCGCTAATCCAGAACTCCACTGTTCCAATATCCGCTTCAGGTGCAACCCAAGTGATTATCCAACTTCGAGACTTTGTAGTAGCNCCTGCATCGTTCTGTGTCAATGTTTGTAAATCTTCATCGACATTTATTGCGAGATTTGTCTCTAGCAGAGTTCCAGCGCTTACACGCATCGAAAAACCACCAGTATTGCCACTAGATGCTACAGATGGTCCTCCTGAGAGATGAAGAATCATTTCATAACTCGTACCTGTGACCCATGAATGAGATACATTTTCTAGCAAAATCATAACTGAGTTATCAGGCAAAGCTTGGTGACAAAGGCACCCTTCTTTCGCCACATCATCTATTGTATTGCTTCCATTTTGATGCGAACCGCCTATTCCCCAAGGGTATGCTCCACCTTGTCCCGGTAAAAGCATGACTGCGAGCAACATAAAGAGCAATGAACTACGAAGGGAAATCTGAGCAGTACGAATAGAACACCCCTCCGTTTTCCGCCACCTATTCGGGACATATAATCGTTCGTGCCCCTATCGTAGATAGGGGTTTTAGAATCATTTTTTCAGATTCATATATTTTCTAATCAATAAGTAACAACTGCTATCATCTCACCATCGGACGCAACACTATGACAGACCACCCTTTCGAGAACACTTATGATTTGTCAAATGAACAATTATTGACGCTTGAACAAGCTGAAGATTCGATGCTTCGTCACGAATTAGGTAAGGCTGAAGATTTACTTCTCAAGATGCTCGAGGAAGACGAGCACTGTATTCCGGTTTTGAATAATTTAGCGCATCTTTATGGTCGTCATTTTTCGGATTTTGAGAAAGCGGTAGAATTGTATGAACGAGTATTAGCATTAGAACCAGATAATGCATGGGCTCGCGATGCTCGTCGCCGCTATTTGCGATATGTGGGCAGAGATTGAATAACCTCCGAGACCAAGGCATGCCATGGAAGGTGCCCAAATACTGATCGCAGGCATCGGCGGTGTCGGTTGTGCTTGGGCTCAGAGAGCACATTTACGGGCAGGACAGGGCATTGATTTGGTATTGGTTGATTCAGATGAAACATCTTTCGATTATGAAGGAGCACATGTCATCCGTCTTGGTAGAGATCTAGATTCAGCTGGTTGTGCTGCATTACCCCCTCTTGGAGAGCAAAGAATGCGTCAAGCATCAAATGTTAATCGACAATTATTGGAAGATGTCGAATTGGTAATTTTGTTGACTGGATTAGGAGGTGGGACAGGTACTGGTGCAGGACCTGAATTTGCTCGTCAAGCAAGGTTATCTGGAGCGATTGTAATATCAATTGCGGCTATGCCTTTTGGTGCGCAAGAGACTCGCAGTAAAGTAAGTAAAGAGGGTCTTACAAGATTGGAAGCGAATAGTGATGTATGCGTAAGACTAGAACTTGATCGCCTAGCTTGGCAGGCAAGGGAAAGAGGAACTGATTGGAGACTTGGAGCTTTATGGATAGAGGAATTTGTTGATGGTTTAGTTAGGACGCTAATGCGGCTTGGATTAATTAATCTAGATATGATGGATTTGAAAACTATAGTTGGACATCCTGGAGGTTCTACATTACTTGTTGGCCAAGGATCGCCTGATGATGCAGTCGGACTACTAAATAATGCAATGAACGCCCCGCTAGCTGATTTATCGATGGATGGTGCTAAGGCATGTTTATTGCAAATAGAAGGTGGACCTGGGATGACTGTTGGGCAGGTTGGAAAAATTGCAGATGCCTTCACAGCCCATATGGATCAAGATGCTCAAGTGATTCTTGGTGCAAGAGTTAGTGATGATCTTCAAGGTAGTATCAGAGTAGTAGCAGTAGTTTCTGGATTATCTGAGACTACAAATTCTTCACTCTTTTGAATCGTCCTCTTTTTCTTCTTCCCACTCAGCTTCATCGCCAATACTCTCTGGATTATCCCAGTCGACATCATCATCTTCTGATTTTTCATCATCAGAATCTCCGTTTTCCTCTTCATCAACTTCTTCCTCGACATCATCATCTTTAGATGAGATGTCTATACTTTTTGCAATCTTCATTGTATCAGAAGACTTCCTTTTAGAGACTAATGTACTTTTCACGATGAATAATGTGGTAATAACTGCAATTAGGTGTCCACTTGCGAGAACATTGTTCACGTGTTCGAAAGTGCCAGTTAGCATTGCTACAGAGCCAGCATAGGCGAAACCAAATGAAATACCGAGTGGTAGCGCAGAATTTTCATCTATCAGGCGTTTCTTATCTTTGACAGTTTGATTGGTAAGAGCCCAAACTGCAAACAATACCGTGAAGGCCATTAGTATCGATTCTTCAATTATAGTAGAAACCATACTTGGGTCTAAAAACTTCCTTCGGTACAAAGAAAAACAATGCCAAGTAATGAATAATTGCGAAATAANCATCCATTTGAAAGAGAATCCTGAAAGNCCTTTTTCATTCCCNGCTCTCTCCCTTTCTTCTCTAGTTAGCCAAAGCGAAAATAATTGNATTAGNACTGANATTACAAGGAATCCAATTCCTCCTAAAATCGCATCTNNTNNAGTCATACTTTCTGCCGATGTGACCATCTGTCCGACCCAGATAATAATAAATGCAAAAAGTTGCACAATAATAATCAAAGATGCAGTGGAAAGTTTTTCTCTATAAGTGTGGAGTTGTGCATCTCCAAGCCCGTTTGATAACCATTCGACCATTCCTGTTCTGAATGAACGTGCCTGTGCGATTGACCATATTATGAATAGAGAAGCTAAAAGAATAACAATCCATTGATTATTTTCATTGAACAGAGACCATAATATCCCAGTCAAAACTCCAGCGATAAGCACGGGAACTACGCAAATCCGGAAACTTTTTGCAATTCTTAGTAAAGTATTTTCATCAGTATTTTTTCCAGATAATTTGGTTAACTTCTGAATTGTAGAGTTTTTTGCCATTAGTGCAATAATTCCATATGAAATTGAGAAGGACAAAAACATAATTGCTGCAAGACCTTGGTTACTTTTTGTTATCGACATCAATATGGCAGATACTATTGCTACCAAAATTATGTGTGGTAATGTTTTGGGAGATAGCATTCTGCGTACTAATTCGAACATTCCAATCGACTCAACAACCTCATCGATCTCTTCTCCCATGATAGCCCCAGCAGCAGTACCCTGTTAAGACAAGCGCTCTTCGGAGTTGATATGGCACGTAAATTAACAAAGGCATTACGTGGCAAGAGACGTTGGATTGGCTGTTTGGTCAAGGGCTTTTCCAGCCGTTCTCAATTGGAAGACTTTTTACAAGAACTTCCGGTGAAATTATATGATTTTTCAGATGGTAAATGTATCTTAAGTGTTAGACTTGAAGACTATCAAGCTGTTCGAGAAGCATTGCAAGATGGAAGGGTCATTAGTATCTCTTCAAGTGGTAAAATTAGATTGGTTAGACAACGCCTTGAGATTGAAAGGAAGCCTAGAAAGCGTTGAAGTGCTTGTGATGATTGCACATCATNATGGGAGGCGGAGGTGAGGCACCACCGGTTAAGGGTGAAGATGTAATAATCCTCATAGGTGCTTCGATTTTGCTTGTAACACTAATTTTGCATGCTTGGGTCACTCCCACAAAATTGCATTCTACTGAGAATAATGATGGTGAGGTAAAATTTGACTACTATGTAGTCTCTCATGATATGAGTGCTGGCGATGTTTTTGAAATTGAAGTANTCTCTGGTTCGGTAATGATCGAGATGAAATTTGGAAATGATGGGGACTATATGGTGGAAGAANNTTCCAATTCTGACAAATGGGATTTTACTGCTGATGAAAGTGGAGAATACTTTTTCAANATTTCAGACGTTTTNGATGACGTTCCTCAAGAATCCANTGTNTTGGGGGAAGACCCCTCTAAATATAGTTCTGAATTTACTACTTCNATTAGCAGAGGTCTAGTTTTAGACTGGATAATGTATCCTATTGGAATTATCGTACTAGGATTTGGAATGGCTAAGAAATACTATCCATCTGATGATGAAAGTAATCAAAATGATCTTGATGATTCAAAAGANGAAGCCATAGAAGCATTGTTGGAAGATTAGTGCCAAGAAATGTCTTCTCCATCTTTGACAATATGGCCATTTGATAGAACTAATTCTCCATCCTGGTTTAATTTAAAATCATCAAAAACTGTTCCATCCAATTTTGGTTTTCCAAATTTTTTGANATGGAACAATACCTTTTCTCTTAGCAGTGAGTGATTAACCGGTGGTATGTCCTCNCTTTCCTCAATTAATGATGATAATTCAGCATGTAATCGCAAATGAAACCGTTCTATCGGAATCGAAGTAATTTCATCTAATGATGCGAATGGAAAATCCATTTTTTCATTGGTTGATACCATGTTAATTCCAATCCCTAATATCGCTTTAAAACCTTCAGAATTGGAACGGCTTTCTGCAAGTATTCCCCCCACTTTACGCCCCTTGATGAAAATATCATTTGGCCATTTCAAATTGAGTTGTTCATTTTGCAAACTATTGAGGACCGCTAGCCCNCCTGCTAGTTGTAGATTCCCAGGGCTTATTTCGCCTCCTTCAGAAACTATCCATGAAGCCGCATAAGAGCCTTCTATAGAGGTCCAAATTCTCTCTCTTCTACCTCTCCCAGCCACTTGTTTTCCAGCCCTCAAATTTGTACCAATTCCTACATAATTCATTATCTCAGAATTGGTTGAACCTAATTGTTCCACATAGTATGAATGTTTGTCATACCAAGGATTCCAAAGACATATCAATTCCAAAATATCGCCATCATCTAATTCAACTCGATCAAAAATTCTATGTGCAAATTTCGAGGTATTTAATTTCAAATCATTCTTTCCAAGAATCAATATTTTACCATTATCTGCGAGAAGATTTTGTTTATCGATTTGGTGAATTAGTCTATTTGCTAAGCCGATTTCATCAGTATCAACCATTGCTGCATCTTCCATCGGTCCTAATCTGTCAAAATAGATTTCTTCAACTGAGAGGTATGGAAGGTTCCAAACAATAAGGTCAAACTTACTATCGAAAGGGATTTTATCAGGCCCTACTCCTCCTTCAACAATTTCAGCTCCATATCCCGATTTTTCCATATTGCCTTTGGTTGCAATCACTGAAAATGGATTGATATCACATGCACTAACATCCCATCCTAAAGATGCAGCGAAAATTGAAATTGCGCCAGACCCACAACCTATTTCTAGCAACTTTTTATTTCTGCCAGGTCCAAACTTACTAATTCGCTGTGCGAGCAGGTCCGAATCATGCCTCGGCGGGTATACGGTAGGGGGTATAACCAACTCTATTTTGACCCTTGGAAATGGACTCCAAGTGACCTGTTTCGAGGGGCTATTTAGCAACTCAATTTCCCTTTGAGTGTCTTCAGCAGTGTACATCTCTTTGTCTGACATGCGACCCAGCCCTCCGTTTGTCCCGAAGCCTTTATGCCTCTTGGCTTCTAGAACCTGTTGGAGCACACTCTGCTAGAGTTCCCCCGAAACCGGCGTTTAGCATGCCATTTTAGCAGGCGAAGCCTTTATGAATGGACTGTAGGTCGGCCATCAAGCCCAACAGTTGCATTTGGGTCTGTAGCTTAGTCAGGTAGAGCGTCCGGCTTTTAACCGGACGGCCGCGGGTTCGAACCCCGTCAGACCCGCCTGACAAGTACGGGCCCGATGTTATTTAGGGCACGGGGTGTGTGTTTTGGTAGTAAAGTCGGCAACAAAAAAGCGTCTAATGGAGATGGGGATTAGCGAGGAATACGCTCACAAACTCGCTACCGATCGAAACATGAATGATATCAAATCTTTAACCGCTGATGAAATTGCATCAGTATTAGGTGTTTCAAAAGATGATGAAGTCTTTACTGGAGCAATGAATGCCCTAGCAGAACTAGGNACTCGCCGTCAAAAGCGTAAGACTAGAAAAATCACGATTTCAGCAAAGGCGCTTTATGACGATGACATGGACTTTTCTGGAACTAAATTTAATGTTTTGAATCACATATTTGTTCCCCACCAGGAANTGGTTCCTGTNGAAGATGAAGAATCTGAACTAGAACCATGGGGTCTATTAGGAATTGATGAGGAAACCGGAGAACCAAGACTCGCAAAGGAACTATTACCGAAAATCCTCATTACAGATCCTGTAATTCAGGTTATCAAAGAAACGGTTGAGAAAGAAGCAAATGCACAGACTGAGGAAGATGAAGAACACACTCCACTTCCTGCAGGCTGGCTAGCAGACCGAGTATTGAAAGTGACACGTAAGTCACCATCTGCTGGCGTTTCGATTGCTTATCGACTGATAGTGGAGGGCAGCTGAGCTGAGGTGTTATTATGAAAGAAATTATTGAATCATTTTTTAGAGAAAGAAGCCTAGTGAACCATCAATTAGCATCTTATGATGATTGTATTCCTAGCGGAGACAACTCTTTGTCCCGTATGGAGAAGATTGTTCGTTCAATCCGTGTTGGTACAGACGAAGAGGTAGTTGATGAAAACGGCGGTTTAATCAAACTGGATGTAATCGATCAAGATATTGTCATTCGTGTAAAGAATATACAACTAGGCGAGCCAAATATTCGTGAGGCAGATGGTTCTGACCATCAATCTCTGCCAATGGAGTGCCGTCTAAGAAAACTAACTTACATGTCACCAGTAACCATGGATTTTACTATTTACAGAAATGGTGTCCCTTCTCAACCTGAGAAAGGTGTGCAAGTTGGAAATATGCCGATTATGATTCGCTCACGCCGTTGTAATTTGCATCAAAACCATATTGCAGGAGATAGAGTTCTCCATCCAAACACTTCTGAAGAAGACCGCAAATTGTGGGAAGAAGGTCTTCGCACCAAAGGCGAGGACCCATTAGACCCTGGTGGCTATTTCATTATCAACGGAACTGAAAGAGTTCTAATTTCTATGGAAGATTTAGCACCAAACCGTGTAACTGTAGAAATCAATAAGCGATATGCAAAGAAGACCGAAGTTGCTAAGATTTTCTCTCAAAAAGATGGAATGAGAAAGCCTCTAACCGTCGAGAAGAGAAGAGATGGAATGCTGATGGTGAAAATTAGTACTGCGGGTACTACTGCTATTCCTGTAGTTCTATTGATGCGAGCATTAGGTATCGAAAATGACCAAGAATTGTTCCAAGCGATTGCAGGTCCTACTGATACTTTCAAGTATATCGTGGCTAATATCAATGAAGTAAAAGACAACGAGGAATATAATGTTGATTCAATGGCTGAAGCTCACCAGTGGTTGGAAAAGAAATTCGCTGCAGGTCAACAAAAGGAATACCGTGAAGCGCGTGTTACTCAATTACTTGACCGTGAATTGTTGCCCCACCTTGGTGACAGACACGATGATGAAGTCGATGACCGAAAGAAGAAGGCAATTTTCCTTGGTCGAATCGTGAGGCAAGTTCTAGAAATGGCAATAACAAACCGCAAGCCAAATGATAAAGATCACTATGCTAACAAGAGAGTAAGACTTGCTGGAGATTTAATTGAAGATTTATTCCGTGTTTCTATGGGNCAATTGGCTAGAGATTTGAAGTACCAATTGGAAAGACATCACAACCGCAAGCGAGAACTGAAAATCACTTCTTGTCTACGACCTGATGTATTGACTTCAAAGATTATGCATGCATTAGCAACTGGTAATTGGGTCGGTGGAAGATCTGGTGTTAGCCAGTTACTTGACCGTACTACATATCTTTCTGCATTATCTCACATGCGCCGTGTCACTAGCCCACTAGTTCGTAGTCAACCGCATTTCGAGGCACGAGATTTACACCCAACTCAATGGGGACGTTTGTGTCCAAACGAGACTCCTGAGGGGCAAAATTGTGGTCTGGTTAAGAATGCTGCACAAATGATTGATATTTCTGAAGCAATACCTGAAACCGAAATTCGGGCACGTCTTGATGAAATGGATGTTTTCCAGCCTGACGATTGGACCGATGGTGACCGAATACACGTAAATGGAGATATTTATGGAGTTCATAAGAGAGGTTCAAATCTACTAAGGCAATTCAAGAATGCTCGTCGTAGAGGTTCAATACGTCCTGAAGTTTCTATCCGTTTCGATAATTCAAACCGTGATATATTTATCAACACCGATAAAGGAAGAATTCTAAGGCCTTTGCTAATTCTATATGACGGGGCACCTAGACTTACTCAAGAACATCTATCGATGATTTCATCGGGTGAAATGACTTTCAAAGATCTCGTAAATTCGGGAGTAATAGAATGGGTAGATGCTGAAGAAGAAGAAGATCTCTTCATCGCTCCAAGGCCATTCGTTCTACCAGAGTCAGTCCCTGCTGGCAATGAGCACGAGGGAAGACCCATCAGCCATAGCGGAGTTACTTGGTTGAATCTTGGAGAACCTGGTGCTGAAGTCGCTAAATTGCAAGCTGAAATCCGTCTGCCAAATGGTGAAAGGTCAGTTGCAGTATTCGANACAGAACTATTGTACACATCTGAACACACACACTGTGAAATNGATCCACAATTGGTTCTTGGAGTATGTGCATCATTGATTCCTTACCCTGAACACAATTCTACACCTCGTGTTACAGGTGGAACAGCAATGGTCAAGCAATCATTGGGATTGCCAAGTGCGAATTACCGTCTTAGACCAGATACAAGATTGCACATTTTGCATTACCCTCAGCGTTCTATAACTCANACAATGGCAATGGATACTACCAATTTCGATAGCCGTCCTGGAGGTCAAAACTTCATTGTTGCTGTTATGTCCCTGCATGGATACAATATGCAAGACGCTGTTATCATGAACCGTGCAAGTGTAGAACGTGGTTTAGGCCGATCTACATTTAATCGNACATATAACGCAGAGCGAAGAAGGTTCCCAGGTGGACAAGTAGAGGAAATCGAGATTCCAGGTACAGGACTTGAAGAAGTAAAAGGTCTCAAGCCAGTTGGATCATACGACTACCTAGAAGGAGATGGTTTACCTCGNCCAGAAATTTATCTTGAAGGTGGAGATGTTCTAGTTGGTAAAACAAGCCCTCCGCGTTTCCTAGAAGAAACCGGTGCTGGTGCTTTCTTACAAGCTCAAGAACGTAGAGAATCTTCAATGCTAATCAGGCATGGTGAAAAAGGATATGTTGACAATGTATATGTCACAGAATCTCTAGATTCTGGTAGATTAGTACGTACAATGGTTCGTTCACATAAGGTCCCAGAAGTAGGTGACAAATTTGCTTCCAGGCACGGACAAAANGGTGTTATAGGTCGTTTAGTAAATGACGAAGATATGCCATTTACTCGTGATGGAATAGTTCCTGACCTGATCATTAACCCACACGCAATTCCATCAAGAATGACAGTAGCACACGTTCTAGAAATGATTGGTGGTAAAGTTGGTTCACTNGATGGTAGAAGAATCGATGGAACCGCATTCCGTGGAGAAAAGGAAGGAAGCCTGCGTGATGGATTAGTCCGCAATGGGTACGACCACACCGGTAGAGAAGTAATGATGAATGGAGAAACCGGTGAAACTTATCCGGTTGATATTTTCGTTGGATGTATTTACTATCAGAAACTGCATCACATGGTTTCTGGAAAGATTCACGCACGTAGTCGTGGTCGTGTACAGATTTTGACTAGACAGCCTACTGAGGGTCGTGCTCGTCAAGGTGGTTTAAGATTTGGAGAAATGGAGCGTGATTGTTTGATTGCACATGGTGCTTCAATGGTCATCAAGGACCGTTTGTTAGACGAATCTGATGGTATCGACCTATTCGTTTGTGCTCAATCCGGTCACGTCGCTTGGTTTGATCCGAAACGCCGTACTTATGTGTCACCAATACATGGTGATGGAGCTGAGGTTTACAAGGTACAAACCTCATATGCATTCAAGCTACTTCTGGATGAGATGAAGAGTCTCGGAGTGGCCATGCGCCTTGAACTGGAGGACCGAAGATGAGTCGAAATAGCACAACTATGATTCCTAAGAGAATCGCAAGCATACGCTTTAGCCTAATGGATCCAACCGAAATCCGTCAAATGTCATCTGTTGAAGTTAAGACAGCAGATACTTACAAAGATGACGGACACGCATTCCGCCAAGGTTTGATGGACCCTCATATGGGAGTTATTGAACCTGGTTTACTCTGTCCAACTGACAATTGCAAGTACGATGAAAGTCCAGGTCACTTTGGACACATTCAATTAGAATTACCAGTTGTACATATCGGGTTTGTTAACTTGATTAAGACTGCATTGAAAGCAACTTGCAACTCTTGCAGCAAGATACTACTGCATGATGCTGCAGGTACACATCCTTCTAACCCAGAATTATCTGAGCAGGATTACTATCGTGCTAGAGTTAGGGATTTAATCACTAAGCACGGAGTAGGTTCTACCGAATTTTCTAAGATTATCAAGGAAATCGAGAAGATTACTTCTGGTACTAAGAGAACAATTTGTATGCACTGTAAAGCTCAGCAGGGTAAGATTGTGCTGGATAAACCTACTACATTCAAAGAGAATGTTGCTGCGCAGGGTGGCGGTAAGCCTACTGAGCGTAAATTAAATGCAAGAGATATCAGAGAATGGCTCTCAGGTATCCCTGATGAGCATCTAATNTTCTTAGGAATGAATAANGCAAATCGNCCTGAGTGGATTATNCTCAAAGTTTTGCCAGTTCCTCCAATTACAGTTAGACCATCTATTACACTGGATAGNGGNGATCGTTCAGAAGATGACCTTACTCACAAATTGGTGGATGTATTACGTATTAACCAGAGATTGAGAGAAAACCGTGACGCTGGTGCACCCCAATTGATCGTTGAAGATTTGTGGGAATTATTGCAATACCACATCACTACTTATTTCGACAATCAAACAAGCGGTATTCCTCCAGCACGTCATCGCTCAGGTCGAACATTGAAAACATTGACACAGCGTTTGAAAGGTAAAGAAGGTCGTTTCCGTTCTAATCTNTCTGGAAAGCGTGTAAATTTCTGTGCACGTTCAGTAATTTCTCCAGACCCATACTTAGGAATTAATGAAGTTGGAGTTCCAACAAAGATTGCTAAGGAGTTGACCGTTCCAATTAGAGTAACTACTCGAAATAGAGAACAGATGCGTCAGATGATTCTTCGTGGTCCTGATGTTCACCCTGGTGTGAATTATGTNATTAGAAGTGANGGACGNAGAGTACGTATCAATCAANNAAGTAGATTAATCAATGCTGGATTTAGATGCATGAATCCTGAATGTATGGAAGAAACCACGCAACGCTTTGACTTACATCAAGTACTGCCTGCNCCTAATTTCATGCCNGGACTTGTTGTGAAGAAATTCGTNACNCGTGATGAAGCTACTGCAGGTGGCGAAGAAATGGTNACTTATGCTTTAGATGAANCAGCAACTCTTGCTAACCTACGTGGTGAAGACGTAGATGGTAATCCACTTGCAGATGATGATCCTCGNGCAATACTTCATCGCCGATGGAAATATGAATTNGCAAACCCAGACACAGAATATCCAGAAGAGTTGCAAGTAATATGCCCACACTGTGGTAGTCCTGACAATGAATGGGGAGAAAGAACTCGAGTTGAAGATCGTCTTTCTACTGTAGATATTCATGGTAATCCACGTCCTGGAATGCTTGTAGAACGTCACTTNATNGATGGTGATGTAGCAATTTTCAATCGACAACCATCTCTNCATAGAATGTCGATGATGGTTCACGAAGTACGTGTNATGGAAGGTCATACTTTCAGATTTAATCTAGCGGTATGTACTCCTTACAACGCTGATTTTGATGGTGACGAAATGAACCTTCACGTAATACANGGTGAAGAGGCAAGAGCAGAGGCTAAGATTTTGATGCGTGTACAGGANCATATCCTNACTCCAAGGTATGGAGGTGCTGTGATTGGNGGAATACANGACCACATATCTGGTGCATATTTGCTATCNCGTCCTGGTACAAAGATTTCCAAGAGNCACGGACTNGAAATGNTAGGTAANATCGGATATACCGGNAAACTACCTAAGACTTTCAANGAAGATGGAAAGGATTGGTTCAATGGAGAAGATTTAGTGAGTGTAATTATTCCTGAAAATATTCACCTTCGCTTTAGAAGTCGTTCAAACGATGATGTTGTCGTAAAGAATGGNCATGTTACTGGAACTTTAGATAAGCGCGCAATAGGTGCTGAAGATGGTCGACTTCTGGATGCAATCGTTCAAACAAATGGTTCTACAGAAGGAGCAAGATTCCTTGATGAATTTACAAGATTATCAATCGGTGCATGTACTTCTCTAGGTTTTACAACTGGAATTGATGATGAAGATTTATCTTCTGAGGCTTTACAATCTATTGAAAAGCACAATTCTGATGCACGTGAAGAAGTACAGGCTGAACTGGNNAAGTTTGGNAAGGATGGTCGAGGTTACGAGGTGCGTCCNGGACGTACCCCTCACGAGACGCTTGAAGAGAATATCATGGTAATACTTGATCTTGGTAAGCAGGCTGCTGGTGATGTCGCTAAAGATTATCTNAACCAATCAGGTTCGACCAATGCTGCAGTAAGTATGGCGATTTCTGGTGCACGTGGTTCAATGGATAACCTAACAATGATGGCAGGTTCTATTGGACAGGCTAAGGTTCGTGGTGCACGCCTTGAAAGAGGATATCATCAACGTGTTTTACCTCACTTCAAGCGTGGAGGACTTGGTGCTCCTGAAAGAGGATTCATTTCTTCATCTTTCAAACGTGGACTCGAACCAACTGAATTCTTTATGCTTTCAGTTTCTGGTCGTGAATCACTTGTTGATACAGCGGTTAGGACNTCTAAGTCAGGTTATATGCAACGTAGATTGATTAATGCAATGGANGANTTGAAGGTATATGACGATGGNAATCTTTCGGTNCGAAATACTGCGAACAGAATNATTCAGTTCTCTTATGGTGAAGATGGAATTGATCCAAGCCGTGGAGTGCATGGNAAGCCATTCAATATTGATGTNATAGTAGATGCAGCATTAGGTACTGATGGTCCAAAGAAAGTAGATGAAGAAANTTACATCGATAGNGGNGATAAGGTATTCGACCTTGGATACGATGAAGGTGATTCTGAAGCAGCAGCTGGAGGTGANCTCTGATGGTAGTNAAGAGTGCAACTAAGAAGAAGTTAATGGACATGCTAGTCCCTGANGAATTCGCTCACAAATTGGCGGATGATAAGAAATGGGACGATGTAAAAATACTAACAGCTCAAGAGATTGCTCAAATCTGTGAAACAGATTCTGCAGCAGCGGATAGAATCCATGGAATTATTACTGGAGCATCTGCATCATCAAGAGACAGTGGAGATGTNAATTCAGCTACCACTTCTGTACGNTTGCGCCGAGGAACACGTCGCCGNCGTACTGCTAAAACAGTACAAGAATTNCAGGANTATGATCAAGAGCGTAAGATNGTTTCATACCGCGACGAATTTGCTGATGATGCAGTATTCCAAGCTATTGAAGCGGCTTCTGAAAGAGCAGGTCAATCCTTTAGCCAACAAACAATTCATGATTTGACTGATGCAGTCCATAAGAGAGATATTGCCAAGTTAACTAAGAAGCAAGCAGATTCTCTGGTCAGTGAGGCATCTAGTGCGCAAGAGATTGCAAAGATAGATCCATATGAGGCNGCAGGNATCATCACNGCACAATCAATCGGTGAACCTGGAACACAGATGACTATGCGTACATTCCACTATGCGGGTGTTGCTACTGTTAACGTGACACAGGGTCTTCCTAGAATTATTGAAATCGTNGATGCTAGAAANGTACCAGACACACCTACAATGACAATTCGTCTTGAGGGTAAGAATGCTGAATCCGCAGATGCTGCAAGAAAACTTGCTGCATCGATTGAAATTACTACAACGGTAAACATTGCAGATATNGAAACCGATGTTGCNCAGCGTCGTTTAGTTCTAAAACTTCGCAAGGGTAACTTGAAGCAAAAAGCAATGACTGGTGCTGAAGTTAAGGATAAACTAGAACGTGCATTGCGACTATACGTGGAAGCAGATAAAGAGAAGAATCCTTCAACATTAACATTGATTCCAGGTATTCAAACCGAAGATGATATGAAGACACTGGCCGAAAACCCTCCATCTTATACTGAGTTATTGCAACTNGAAGATAAGATTAGAGATTTGCGTCTAAAAGGTGTACCAAATATCCAAAGAGCAAACGTGCAANTGGATGACTCTACNGGTGAGTACTACCTTTCAACAATTGGTTCGAACCTTTCTAGNATTTCTGACATGGATGGAATCGACCGTTCTAGAACATATACCAACAATATCATTGAAATTTATGAATATCTAGGTATAGAGGCGGCACGACAAGCGATTATNAATGAATTACAAGCAACATTAGATGGAGCNCGTCTAGAAGTAGATGTAAGACATCTACTAATGGTTTCAGATGTAATGACAAGCGAAGGTGAAGTTAGGGCTATTGGTCGCCACGGTGTAAGTGGTACTAAGCACTCAATTCTTGCACGTGCAGCGTTCGAAGTTACAGTTAACCACTTGTTAAAGGCAGGAATTATCGGAGAAACCGATAAGTTGACTGGTGTTGCTGAAAACATTATTGTCGGTCAGCCGATCAGTCTAGGTACAGGTTCTGTTGAACTTTACTACATACCTGAAGAATAATTATCANACATTGAGAAGCGTTAGAAGTGGAGGAATGAAAAAATGGATATTAGTAGACAATTGAAGCTAGCACATACGACTGGAAGCCTGTTATTCGGCCAGCGTCAAGCATTGAACGCTTGCGCTAAAGGAGAAGCAAAATGCATAATTTTAGCTGCAAATTGCCCTCAGGATTACGTTGANAACCTTGCTGCAAAGCACCCTGAAGTTACTATGCATCGTACAGGAATGGTAAATCGCGAACTTGGTGTTGCATCAGGTAAACCATTCAGTGTTGCTGCAATCACAGTGATAGATGCTGGTGAGTCAGAATTGTTGACTTTACAAGCGAATCTCGAGTGAAAACTCAAGGACATCGAACTGTAGCCTCAGTTATGGGGCCGGATTTGACCAGTTTGCTGGAAAAGTTAGGCGTTGTTTTTGAGTATTCATCAAAGCCAGTTGTGATGCCCGGCGTAATACAGTGGTTGGGCCGTATTAGCGAGGTAAATCCAGAGCAAATGAAAAATGGATTAGCAGAAGGTATGGAGGTATGGACTTCTGGACAAGGTTTTGCTCCCATCGATTTACCATCGGTTGAGTCATGGTTATTTGATGCCCCAAGAGGATCACACCTACTACTGGCTGAAAGGAAAATAAATTTTGATAAAATAAACGCACCGAAAAGAGAAGGTCGAGAATTAGTCATTTGGACACGAAACGAGATTGCAACTTTTGTAGGACTATCCATTTTAGATGGTACAATAGAATTGCTTGAAAGCGATGTAACAGAATCGATTAACGATGTCGAATCTGATGAATTTATTTTAGAAAAGCCAGGAATAAAAGTACTAAAACCAATAAATGATTTTTCTGCTTTAGAAGAAGCCGGATTAAATGTTGCATTAGCTAAGCCTGTACTTTTGCCTGCTAAAGTCCATCGTGTAACCGGGATGCTAAAAGGTCCTGAGGAAATAAAAATTGAGAGAATCGTGCTAAATTGTGGAGGTTTGCATATTATTTCTAATTTGCAATTACTTCCTAGAACACCGATGTTAAATCGATTCGATTTAGAAATTGAAAGTGAACCCGATTTCAGTATTTTACTTTCAGAGCGCAGGATTCATTCAGAGGGGCTAGGTGATTTACTACATTGGTGGAGATTTGATAATGATAGCGCTGTAGTCGACACATATGATGTGTTAGTACCTGCTCACAAAGGCCTAGAAGTCAATGAAAAATCATGGATATTGGACGGTGTTTCTAGCAAACTTCATAGAAACCTGTAAACAAAGGTTTCATCATCTTCCGTCATGACCACAGACCATGCGCTATCGTACAGCATTGGCCATTACCATGACCATTATGCTTCTAGGAAGCTTAATTCCGTTTTCTAATCATCAAGTATTAGATGAGTCAAAAGAGATCTCATTTGCCGATTCTGAGCCAGCAATGTTGGCTTTAGCAGGTTCTTCAACCGGTCATGTAAATTCCTCATTTATCGAGCCAGCATTTGACGGTTGGGTGATAAGTGGTGATACTAGGAACAATATGCAATTTGGTTCAATCAATCTTGCAGCAACATCCGCTCAAAATGGTGGTAATGATGCAGATGCATATGTTGCCAAAGTAGATCATAATGGTAATTGGCAATGGGCGGTAATGCCTGATGCTTCTGCTGGTTTGGTTTTCCTACAAGCTATGACAACAGACCCAGTTGGCAATATCTACATCGGAGGACTGGTTTGGGGTCAAGTAAACTTTGGCACTAATATGGTCACTACTCCAAATAGTGCTGGTGATGGATTTGTAGCTAAATTAGACCCTCAAGGTAATTGGGTTTGGGCTCAGATGTTCAATACTATACCAGAGAGTAATGGTAGCAGCCGCATCAACGGGCTAGCAATAGATCCGCTGACAGGTGATGTAATTGCTAGTGGTTCTCAATCAGGAGAGACTACATTTGGTAGTACTGTGCTAAATAATACAGATACGGAATACTTACTTGTAAATTTAGATTCATTCCTTGGTGATTTTAATTGGGTTAGTTCTGCAGGTGGTATTGGAACTGACATCGGTTATGATGTCGGAGTAGATGGTAATGGAAACATATGGCAAGTAGGAGTGACTTCTGGCACATTTTCAGCCAACGGTAATTCTCACCAAATAATCAGTCAACAAGATTCAGTCCTTGTAAAATGGACAGTATCTAGTGGTGTTGCTCAAGTTTCATCTGTGAAAGGTTTAGCTAGCGGGGCTGGTGAAATTAATATCGCTGATGATTTAATTGTAAGTTCATCTGGTGATATATTCATCACTGGGGTATTTATTGGTACTTTGGATGCTGGTAATCAGAAAACAGTAACTGCATCGGGAACCAATAATGCCGATGGTTTCGTAGTAAAGGTTGGTTCTAATGGAGCCACTTCATGGATTACTTCTCTAGGTTCTACCAGTGGATTTGACTGGGCAACCTCAGTTAGCGAAAGTCCAAGTGGAGAATTTGCAATTGGAGGTTTCTTTAGCGGAACTGTAACCTTTGGAACTCAATCGATTTCTTCAAATGGTGGTCGAGATGGCTTTGTTGCTCAAATTGATGACATGGGTTCTTGGGACTGGGCAGAAAATATTGGTGGAGCTTATGATGATATTTTTGGCGACGTAACAACAAATATGGATGGTAATTACTCAGCAACAGGTTCTTTCCAAGATACGATTACTAAAGGAAGCAAATCAATTACTTCTACCGCAGGATGGGATTTGTATGTTTGGACAATCGACCCAGCACAAAATGCGGACAAGGATAATGACGGAGTTAATGACCTAGTAGACAATTGTCCTAATACCAATAATCCTCTACAATATGATAGTGACCTTGATGGTGATGGTGACGAATGCGATTATGATGATGATAACGATGGCATAACCGATAATTCTGGTGATGACTGTCCACGTGGTGGCGCTTGGAATTGGACTAGTGATTCAACTACTGACTTTGATAATGATGGTTGTAAGGATGATTCTGAAGATAGCGACGATGATAATGATGGTATAGCTGATGTTGATGATGATTGTGATAATAGTTCGTATAATCCACCTCGTGATTGGTGGATTTCCAATTCACAGAATGATATAGACCAAGATGGATGCCGCGATTCTGATGAAGACAGCGATGATGACGGAGATGGTATTGATGATGTATACGACGACTGTAGCAATGTCTACGGTTCATCCTCAATAGGCGATTACATAGGTTGTGTTGATTCAGATGGTGATGGTTTGGCAGACATTGAAGATGATTGTCCAAACCAGTTTGGTAACTCTACATTAGGTGGAGCGGTTGGATGCTTGGATAGCGATGGTGACGGATGGCAAGATGCAGATGATGCAATGCCAGAAAATCCAACGCAATGGCATGATACTGACGGCGATGGCTTTGGTGATAATCCAGATGGCACTACTCCTGATGCATGTATCTTAGTACCTGGAGACTCACTTCTAGATCGCTTTGGCTGTCCTGATTCGGATGATGACGGTTACTCTAGTCCAGATTCAGATTGGACTGTTGAAGATGGGGCTGACGCATTCCCAACCGATGAAACACAGTGGTCAGATTGGGACCTTGATGGATTTGGTGATAACTGGGGTAATGAATCTTGGAGTACTCTTCGAGAGGAATTATCCAGTCAGTCAAATTGGCCTGGTGAATATTTCGCATTTGCTAGAGACCAAGATTCCTGTCCTACCTTAGAAGGAACTTCTTGGCAAGATGACATATTGGGCTGTCCTGATTCAGATGGAGACGGTTGGGCTAATTTCATGGATGCATTCCCTGGAGACCCTGATGAATATCTCGATAGTGACGGAGATGGTTTTGCTGATGGCAAAGATGACTGTCCTGAGGAAAATGGAAGTTCGAGTGAAGACCGTAATGGTTGCAAGGACTCTGATGGCGATGGATGGTCGGACCCTGAGATGCCAAACTACATGCCCGTTGATGGAGCTGATATGTGGCCACTAGACCCCGAAAGATGGGCCGATAGTGATGGAGACTTTATCGCAGATAATTTTGATGATTGTCCTGATGAAAATGGCCTATCTGAATTAGGAAACCTAACTGGATGTATAGATTCTGACTTTGATGGATGGGCAGACTTAATCGATGCTTTCCCTCAAGATGCGTTTGAACACATGGATACTGACGGAGATATGGTGGGAGATAATCGTGATGAGTGTCCTACAGTTCCTGGCGTAGATTCAGAAAATGGCTGTGAAAAAGTCATCGTTGAAGAATCATCAAATGTTGTCTTAGTAGGTGGAATTGGAGGCGGAGTNCTAGTCTTAGCCTTNGTTGCNGGACTTGTAATTTGGAAGATGCGAGGTAATGAAGAAGAAGAGAATTGGTCAGAAGCACCTGTAATGCCGGATATGACAGCTCAAGTGACTCAGCAGATGTATGCTCAACCAGCAATGCCNGATATGAGTGCGACNNCTCCACAAGCAAATTATGGNCAATCGCTCTATGCACAGACTGCTTATACTCAACCGGTTGTTGAACAACCAGCTTATTCAGCACCGGTTGCACAACCTGCAGCACCAGTTCAACCAGCATATACCGAACCAGTCGCACAGCCAGTTGCTCCGGTTCAGCCAGTATACCAGCAGCCGACTATACCAGCGGCAATGCCTGATTTGACCGCACTACCCGGCAGAGATGTTGTTCAGCAGCCTTTGACAGTTTCACCACCTGCACCGACAGTAAACGATGTAGGAACAATGCGTTCAGATGGTAATGAATGGTTAGAATANCCTGAAGCATCAGGTGCTTGGTATGCACGTGATGCAAATACTCGTCAGTGGATTCGAAAAATTTGAGGGTTCTAATTGGTAGAAGTAATCCTACTTGGTACCGCTCAAGATGGTGGTGTTCCACAAGTAGGTTGTANCCTTGCTTGTTGTCAAGATGTTGAGAGACGTTATCCNGTTTCTNTGGGNCTCACAGATTCACAGGGCAATCACCACTTGTTTGAAGCGAGTCGATATTTAGGAGANCAAATGCGATTATGGAATGTTTCATCAATCGATTCCGTTTTTCTTACCCACGCTCACTTCGGCCATGTTGATGGCCTCGGTTTATTCGGCAAGGAAACTATGAATTGCCGTGACNTACCACTTCACGTATCAAAAATAATGCTAGATTTGATTCATTCAACCCCTACTTGGTCAACATTAATTTCAGATGGAGTCTTTATTCCTGAAGTATTTGATAATNAGATAATTCAATTGCCAGGAGTTACNGTTGAACCATTGAANGTACCACATCGTTCTGAGCATTCAGATATGCATGCATTTTTGATCAAGGCAGAAAAGACACTCCTGTTTTTACCAGACCACGATACCTGGCAAGAGACTCTTCAAGAGCATGACCTACGCGCATGGCTGAATCATTTAGAGGTAGATATTGCACTTATCGATGGGACATTTTATTCTGCTGATGAATTAGGTCATCGTAGACAATCAGAGGTTCCTCATCCCCCTGTTGAACAAACTCTTGAGATGTTAGGTGAGAGAAGAGAGGGTGATGGAGAAGTTGTATTTATTCATCTTAACCATACTAATCCACTCTGTAAAGATGATACTCTAGTGACTAAATTAGGTTGGAAAGTTGGTAAAGAAGGAATGAAATTCTTACTCTGATTATACTTCAACCATTTCGATTGAATACTCGAGAGAAATGAGTTCTATTGTATAAGCAACTTCTTCACCTTCATCAGTAGTTGTGCAAANAGCACCTCCACCAGTATTGACCATTACAGAAATATCCAAAGAATGTTCACCNAAGCCNATTCCCATTCCATCTAACATCATCATNATNTCTGATTCGCTCATATTGCTAACAGTTGTGCCAATAATGCTGGAATTATGCCATTCCAATGTAACNGATTCACCAGATAATGTTGGNGAGGTTTCTTCTAANCCANNATGCATCATTTTNCCTGATACATCATCATCCTGTTCAGGTTGTGCAANNCCACANCNNANTGGANTTCCNTGTTGAGTTTCATCATCGGTNAAGGTNAGAGTNGCCCTTACNCCAACGATATTCTTACCATCGATTTCATCTCCAGCAGCATCTGAATTCNCCATGACATTTACTGTNTCTCCATCATTCACATATTGTGAACCATCTCCAATTTCATGATAAGCGTAGGTTCCAGTTACTGAGTAATCTCCGATACCTCCTAGATTTGTTNATGAGGACGAATTTGGAGCANTTGCTAGATAGGTTGCTTCAAGTCCTGCAAGTGGAATGATAATTACCGCGGCGAAAGTACCNATCTTTTTNGTATCTGGCCAANTGAATCTTCCCAGAGATGAAACATGAGGAGTTCTCTTCCAGTTCATAATAAAGTGAGCGATAAATGCAGCTCCCATGCCCGGTACAGAGGGGAATATTCCGTCTGCACCGGCAACGGATTTCCAACCCATAATAGTAGGAAGCATAGACCAAAGTATAACTGTGGTAAAGGCAGAAGTCATCATGACAATAGAATGTGTGGTGTCGGGTTTGTAACCCATCCAACGAATTATCAACAAAGGAACAAATATACTACCAAGGCCATAAACTGCTAATACAACCAATTTGAATACAGAATCTCCGCCAGGAATGTAAAGTCCNCCAACTGAAATTGCTGTTGCGAATGCGGCTACAACTAAAGTGACCTTCTTTGTAGTCTTGTGATCTTCTCGCCAATCTGGTTTGATATCATCTGTAATTGCAGCGGTACATGCGAGTACTTGACTGTCTGCAGTTGACATTGTCGCAGCAAAAATGGATGCTAGAATCATACCAACTCCTATTGCTGGCATAGTATCCATCGCCAACATCGGAAGACCTAGTTCTGGGTCAAAATTACTAGATTCTGGGAATACTACACGACTAGATAATCCGACAAAGGTCATTAGAATTATGAATGGTGTTTGCCAAACGAAGAACCAAATCATTGCCTGCTTTCTGTCTTTGTCAGAACCGAGAGTCATAACTCGAGAAACTACTTGTGGCTGACCGGCAACTGCTAATCCACCAAGGAAAAAGGCAAATGCCCACATTGAAACTCCAAACATTAGGTCAGGTGGCATAATATTTGTCAGTGCAGGGTCTTGGGATTCAAGCCCTGAATTCATTCCACTAAATCCGCCAACTTCGCCTAATGCAATCCAACAAAGAATCAGAGAACCAACAATCATGACACATGATTGAATCGCATCTGTCCATATTGAAGCGCGGATTCCTCCAGCATAACAGTAAGCAACCACTAGTACAAATCCAATCAATATTCCAACCAGTTCAGGCCATCCCATCATTACCAGTAATGCCTTACCGCCTGAGGTGAGTTGCGCTGCTGCATAGATGCTTAGGAAAAGCACTGAAAGTACTGCAGCTAGTTTAGCCTCAGGTGCTCCTGCCTTTTCTGCAACAAGCGATGAAAGAGATCTAACATTTCTTGCATGTCCCTCTTCTTGAATGAATTTGTATAGCCACATCCATGCAACTAATTGGCCAAGAGTGGAAGCAATGGCCATCCAAATTATGTTGTAACCCATTATGTAAGTAAATCCGATTGCACCGATGAACATGTAACCTGAATTCCAAGTACTAACTGCAGAAAGTGCAGCAAGAGCAGGATGCATNCCGCGTCCTGCAACTAGATAATCATCAGTAGTATCCTTCTTTACACGGATAGATGCTAAACCAACTCCGGCAAAAAGAAGCATAAAGGCGAGAAATGAGATTACTATCCAAAATTTCTCAGAAATCTAAATCACCTTAAGTCAATACTTCCAAAAGACGATCTTGCTCCGCAGCTCTACGTAATTCCATAGCAATTCTTCTGCCGCTAGAAACCGGTTTTCTCCAAGTCGCATTTCCATATGGGTGCCCCACTGAAACATGGACATTAGTTCCGCCACCTAAACGAGGTGCAACATCATAAATGTAGTAATTCATATCTTTATCAATACAGGTTTGAAGACAAAACGGACCAATTATTCCTGGGTCGTAATGTTCCTTACTAGCAGTGATAAACTTCTCACCTAATTCGAATGCTTTCTCAAGAAGCGATTCACGAATAGTTGCTGTATTGTGGCCAACAACAGTCATTTCTGGTATTTGCTGATGGGCTGGCATGGTCATTTGTTGCGGTGCAGGTAGCCTTACATGGCCATCAAGCGAGGATTCAAATCGCCAATCAACACCAAGAAGTTCTAATTTAGGCATTTCTTCTTCCAAAGGAGAATAAAAGAAATTCAAATTGAATACAGGTCCAATTACATATCTTTCAATTCGAGCGCCATCAAGACTTTCTTGGTTTATGACNCCCTCTTTTAGTAGGGTTTGAGATTTTTCNACATATTCTTCATAGGAAGAACAAGTAAAGAATCCTCTCTCCAATTTCTTTTGAGCATGATGGAGTTTTACAATTACNAAACAGTCAATNTCTTGCGGNTCTGCAATTGCTTCAGGATAAGGTAGACCNGCTTTATCTAAAATCCAATAATAATCTTGGTCTTCGGTCCTTTCCTCCATACGAAGCATACTTCTTGAACCAAGCATAGGTACCTTGAAATTATTCTCAACATCATCGATAGATGAATATGAAGTAAATGAACGATTAGGAATATAAATCACATTTCGCTTACGCATTTCCGCCTGCATCTCTGGCTTCATCACATCATTAAATGAATCCATCACAATCGCTTTGTCTACCATGCCTCTACGAACTCTTCCAGACATTGTTCTCTGTGTTTTAAAATATGATGAATAAGTCTTCTCTCTGCCTTTTTGACAATAAGCAACAGTCGGAAAACCTTCTTCGATTGCACCGTCGCATATGTCTAATGCTGAATGACTAGCAGTCATGCCAATTCGTAATTTAAGACTATCATAGTCTTCCATGATGTTAGCGATTTGGTCCTTGCTAATCATCTGAATTTCCCCTGCTAATTTCCAATTGACCAATGAAGTCTTTGAACTTCACTCACGCTGAAGTTCCATCAATTCCTCTGTTGATAGGGTTTCTCCGCTCATCAATTTAATCATTAGGTCTTGAACTTCAACACGTGCTCCACGTTGTGATTCTCCACTTACAGAACCTCTCATTGCACGAAGCATATCTTGAATCGAGTGTAGGCATCTAAGTGAAACGATGTAAAAGTGGTGGGCTTTATCTGCCTCTTTCTTAGACTTTCTTAATTCACGGTGAGCTGATTCAGCATGTTCACGCTGGCGGTCAACTTCCTTGTTCCACTGTAACATCAATTCATGAGCNTCTTGAGCGGCNTTNGCTGCTTTTTGAACTTCTATATGCGCTTCTTCCTGNGCTTGGAGTGCTTCACGTAANTCTCCACGTGCACCTTTCAAATCATCATTTGAGTTTTCTGCGGCTTTCATTTCCTTGATCTTTTTATTGAGTTCAGTCAATTGTTTCATGACTTTCTTCTCATTTTTACCAAGATGTTTACCCATCTCCATTTCTCTTTCTAGGCGTTGGAATGTCTTTTGTAATGAGAAAACAGTTTCCTTCTTTTCACGCTTGCCTCTGTGTCCACGAGGCTCTTCCTCTTTGGGTCCTCGCTCGGCATTAAGTGTTGATTTCGCCTCTTTGACCAGTTTGTTTGCATTTGCTCGTAGAGATTTTTTCTCTCGAACTAATTCATTCATTTGCTCGCGGATCTCTCTTTGCTGTCTAACGTTTTGAATCAATTCACGAACTTCAGCATTTAGTTCGTTTCGAGTGACAGTATGTTCCTTTGTTCTAGTATTCCATTCGTCACGAGTAGTACGATATTGAGTCGCTTTTTGGTCAACGAGTTTACGCTTTTCTTCTAGCATTGGTTTTATTTCACTCATTTTATCGCTTCCTATCGCTGTGAATATTGTACTCACAACGAATCGGCCACTAACAACTTCCATTTGAAGGCTGTTATTCCCTTGCGTAGCAAGGGATTTCAGACATGGTCTTCTAACAGTTCGCATGTTGTGGTTAATTCATTGCGAATAGATCCCAAATTACAACCCTCATTACAGCGTACTGCTAAGATATGACCACTCTTCATTTTCTTTCCAATGACGGTCCCCTCTTCTCCCACAATTGTTAGCAATATGTCATTTGGACGAGTATCGAATAAAGAAATCAATTTTGATAAGTCAAATTCATTGGAAGTTCTTTCAATTAAGAATCCATCCTCTGAGATTAATGCTGTACAATTGATGCCCTCAATTTGAGCAAGCTTCGAGAGTATGTGTCCTCGCACATGTTGTGGTCTATTCGGAAGGACATGACTATTGTGATTGAATTCTACCTCGCATAACTAGCCCTAATCCTTCTTTGTAATATCCTTTTAATTCCCCGATTACTTCTAANCCNCTCTTTCTATAGAAATCAATGGCTCTCGAATTACTAGCTCTAACCTCTAATTGCAATTCAGTATGACCATCTTTCAAACAAGCATCGATCAATAGGTTCCATCCCATGGAGCCTAAACCCTTACCCTGCAATTNTCTGTCTATTGCAAAAGCCACAATCCTGGCTCTTTCATCACTAAATTTAGTNGCCCATAGTAGGCCATGAATTTTACTTGGGTTTTCACAATCTATCAGAATTAAATTTCCATCCCACTCTTGTATGGGTAATGCNCTGATAGANCCTTCAAAATATTCCTCTCCAGTCTCCCGGNAAAATAATTGTTTGATTTCTTTGATGGAATTTTCATCAAGNTGTTTTGGAGACTTTCCAACTACCCATTTGAGATTCATTTGTTCCACACTTCAATGCCGGTCTTTAGGCTTAAATTGACTTCTCTTTCCTCTTTGAGCACCAAGATTTCCAAGTTTCTTCATACCCGCCTTCTTTGATTTTGTTTTTCGNACTTTTTTAGATTCACTGGANACATTATTGCTGCTTGATAGTAATTGAGATATATCCCCAATAGTTAGTGGAGCATTTGAATCAGACCGTTTCNTATCTTTTTGTTTACCACGTTTGGAATTNTTNTAGCGCTTGTTTGAGTTTCCATTTTGNTTTTTGCGTAGCCAAGCATCGAGTCTTCCNGCTTCTCTTCGCATTTTGTGNAGTTCATTTTGTCTTTGACGTATTGCTTTTTGCAGAGATTTGACCCTGCGATTGTATGACAGAACCTGNCCACTAGATATTTTCACATCCTTCAATAGCGGTTCCTCTGAAAGTATTTTTTCTGTTGCTTCATCATGTTTGTCAGCAAAAATCTTCAATTTTTTAATTTCAGATTTTTGTGTTTTTACTAAACTCACATAATTTTCATGCAGNTGTGTTGCTTCAATCGCTTTAGCATGCATTGCCTGTAACTCAAGGAACCAAGAGAATTGTCTCATTTCTTTGTATAAAGACGGTACTGAATGAATATCAACTTCTTCAGTTAATCGATTATACACCCTGATTAGTTCTTCCTCAATCATGTGCTTTGGTAGGATAATATTCTTACTGATTGTGTCACGCTTTGATTTAATCAAATCGATTTCTTTACTTCGTGCACCTAATCCGGTGATTATTGATTTGTGTTCCTTTTTGATTCCAGAAGTTTCTTTGACAACTCCCCTCATTGCATTTGCCATTTTCATTGAATTATTCTTTTCATCATCTAATGCATTGATTCTAGTTTCAACAGCCGCAATTTCTGCTGATAGATTTTCACGCATTTGCCTTACCGAATGGTCTGGCAAGGTGCGAAGATCATGAAATAAATCATCTGGTTCTAGATTTGATAGACGTCCTTCATCTATCGTAGAACAAATTTCTTTCCAAGTTGAACCTTCTCCAAACAACCTTACAGTACGGATTAATTCATCTTTTATCCTTAGTTCACCTTCTGCTCTAACAACCCTGCATAAATCATGCTCAATCGCTAGTGGATCTTCAACAGGCAAGTGATGTAATCCCATATAGGGTGGCTTTTTGCTTTCATTATTGATTATATCAAATGCAGTAGGTGTTTCATTATTCCATCCCTTGGAATCTCTGGTCAAAGGAGCACCATTTCTAATAGANACAATATCATCATCCCAATTCCAATTAGCATATCTCTTGAAAAACCGATATAGTAACTGTGATAAAGTCGATTTATTCGAATCGTCAGAAGTTAATTCCTCATTGATTGTGACATCATATTCTTGACCTTCAATAGTTTCTATTGTTCTTTCCTCACTAGCTTGTAAGTTAGGAATTACTCCTTCAATTTGTAAGTGCTGTATGGCTAAAATAGACCAAGTNTAAGANGAAAATGTTCCCGAATGNGCATCNCTCAGATTNCGATGNAANGCCCAATATTTGATGCATATTACTAACTCTTTTACCCTCTTATCTAATTTTGAATANGCTGAAAGTAATTTTGTGTTATGCAANGCAAGTGTATTATTCACCGATATGTCAACATCAATTCCACTTCTTGGGTCACTGAATTTAACAATTGGAACCTTTGCGCGTGTCAAAGCCTTAACATTCTCCATACCTTGCCTTTCCATCATTGCACTGATNCGCTTTACAATCTGTTTTTCTTTACCATTTGGTACTATTAAGCACAGGTCTAANTCNCCCTTTTTCAGAGAAAGNCCTGTTTCNGAAGAGCCAAAAGGAACCATTNTGCTATCCTTNAATTTCGANGCAATGCTTTTTTCNAGGTGACGAAATAATCCGCTTCTTCTTTTTGAATTATTCTTATTGCTNGAATTATTTAAAACAATATTATTGAGNGGTTTATCGAAGGATTGAATNNTCTTTTCAGATGGTTCTTTGATCACTAATTCACCAGTTATTTTAGAGTGTAAATCTGGCCAATTATTGCAGTCTTCTCTTGACATACCAGTAATTTCACAACGCCAACTCATTCCTCCTCACCTTCCGGCTTTTGAGTTGGTTTTTTCTTACCTGTTTTCGATATCGCTTTCGAAGAAGGACCGCCTTCAATAACTCTTTTTTGAGCGATTAGNAAATCATTAAAATCATCTTTTTCTATACATGATTGCCAAAATTCCAGAGCATCTTGGCTAGAATCGAGTGCGGATTGCAGTTTTTTAGCCCGGGAAGTAGAGCGTCTTCGCACCTCTTCCCAATGAATAAAAGATTCATGGCGTTCTGCATTTGCTTCAACTAATTCTGCCATTGCATCATGTGCTTTTTGTGCGGAATCAAGTAACTTCTTAGCTTCTTTTTGAGCGCTTCTCATCTCATCAACCAATGGCTGGGAAGCGCTTCTTTCATCAACCCATTCTTGATGCTCTCTCATCAATGAGCGCATTTCCTTGATATATCTCTCTTCAGTCTTATGGGTTCCCGCATTAGTTTCTAATTGCCTTTCGATATTTTCTAGTTTGGCTGCAAGCTTTTCTTTTGCCCATTTTGGATCAGGATTTTTCATTCCTCCAGTCGCTATCAACTCTTCACGAATATCATTAGCCTTTTCAAAAAGGGCTCTTGCCTTTTTTTGTGAAGCATTTCTTTCTTGCTTTAGTCCCTTGACCTTAGCATTGATTTTGTCACGTTCATCACGCGCTGATTTTGCTAAGGGTTCAGCCTCAAGTTGTTCTTCCTTGTGCGCTTGTAAATCATTAGGAATCATTTCCGATAATCGCTCCCTACGATGTAAAATTGCTTGCGCCAGTAACTTGGGACTGACAGCAAGCAGGTCGTGAGCATCCATCTGAATCATCACGGCCACCCGCACATCTTGNATAAAGGCTACGACCCACCCTTAAGGGTGGGTGAATGTGAAGAACCCCCTCCGTGCAGCATTATCTAATGCGGCGCTCTATCTTTCTGGTATTGTTGCTAGGATTGGCCGTCTTGCCTGCCTCGCACGCTACCGGTGGCGTGATACATTCAGTAGTCATCAGTGGTGATGGAGATATAGGCGAAGGTCCTGTTGATGTGAATCTTACTTTTATTGGCGTTGGAGGTGCGGTTAGCGCTTCAGTAAATTGGACAGCATCTTTAACCGATTTTGAAGGTTCACCTATCGATTCTAAAACCGGAAATGTAATCGTTGAAGACGGGGCCTTAATCAGTGTTGAAACCTCTCTAAATAATGCTCCACTTGGTTATTCCAATCTAACTGTAACTCTATCTGGAGACATTGGAACTCCAAATAGTAGCCAGCATATCTCATGGTCAGAAGTAATTCATAGATTGCGTCCTTTAGACGTATCTTTGTCTAATCCAATTTATACTGCTGTAGATCAAGCAGGTATTGAAACAGGAAACTTGACCATTAGAGATGGCGACTATTCCCGTATTGATGTTGCTTTGAGAAATGATGGAGATATTCCATGGAATGGTTCAGTTAATGCTTCAATTGATGGTATTGCGATTCCCCCAATATATGCAAATATTTCTGGTGATTCCTCTCAGATAATTTCGATACTAACTCAAAAATTGAGTGAAGGAGAAACCCCAGTAGTAATCAGTTTAAACGGTCCGAACGATTTAGATTCATCAGATGATATATTGTCATTTAATTTATTGATTGGACCACCTCCTTTGGCAGATTTAGAATGGAACTTAAGTAGAAATGAGGAAGCTATCGCTGGAACTGAAATTTCTTGGACCATCATTGTAAATAATTCTGGAGAATCAATTTATGACGGTGAAATTTATTGTAATTTTAATGGTGAACAATTCTTTTCAGAGAACCATTCTATTGCTAAAGGTAGTGAGATTACTATTGTTCCAAGTACAATAGCCCGCCCTGGGACGCTTTCATGCCACCCCGGAAGCCGCACATTATCAAACAATAATGTCAGTGATGATTTAGTAATCTCATCAGCGGTTTTCATAGGAGCCGGGCATTCTACTCCGACCATACTTCAAGGGCCATGGCATGTTGGTGATGAGATTTTCATGTCTATGTTGCTCAGGAACGAGGGAGACTCTTCTGGACAAGCTAATTTACAGATTGAGATTTCTGATGAGACATCTCAGGGACAAAATATAACTTTAGAAAAAGATGGAGCAGGTGAAGTAAATCATGCTTTCAATTTTACAACATCTGGAGAGAAGATTGTGAATTGGAGTATTGTAAGTATTGATGGCGGCGTAGACTCGAATTTGTCAGGGCAGGTCTTGATTCCTGTTCTAGATGCGCAATTAATTGATTTAGATATTGATTCATCGAGTAATTCAGATCAAGGTCTGGAAATCGATTGGAGTATAGAATTGGCAGAAGGGAGGGAGAGATTAGTTATACTCGAATATGGAACTGAGAATTCAGGAATAAGAACTGAATCCCTTCAAGAGGAGAGAGTCCTACTACCAGGTATGACCTCTGGCAGTTTGAATTTAGGAGAATCATCTAGTGATAAAGTGTATTTTACTGCGACATTGGTCGATTGGAATTGTGCATTCTTGTCCGACCTAGATACGGAAATTGATATTCCAGTTTATGTTGTTAGTCCGATTATTACATTGGAAAACTTTACTCAACCAGTAATTCCAGAGCAAGGTGAAGATGTGACTTTGTTCTACTCTTTGGAAGATGCAGGAGATGCTTCAATTCCAGCAGGTCATGTAGTTTTCACCACTAGGGATGGAACTGTTTTGAGTAGCATCGAAACTGAAAAAATTGATAATAAAAAATCATTTGATACTATTGTTAAATGGCCGGATGACGATATTGTCACTATAACAGCAACTTGGTATGCAGCTGGTACTTCATCCACTGATTCTATCGAAGTAGATTCACAGATAGGTACAATCATTGATGATGAATTTAAGATTCCTTGGGGCGGGATTCTCGGAGGCATAGCTTTGGGAGTCGCATTAATTATGGGATTGCGATTAAAAAATGGCCCTTCAAAGGAAAAGAAATCTAAAAGCGAAAAGAAAACAGTACAAGAAAAAGTTTCCCAAGAAGAAAAAGTNGAGGTCNCTTGTCCTTCTTGTGATCGCCGATTAAAGGTCCCATCCACCTATTCTGGNGCGGTACGTTGCCCCGAATGTGAAGATCGCTTTGAGGTCGAAGGTATAGAAGAGGAGCAAGAAATAGATGATGAGATNGAAGAGGAGTCTCCATCANATAAAGAGCCAGAAATTCTATGGTCATCTTCTNGAGAAGACATACTTGAATGNCCAAAATGTTCTCGTAGTTTGAAGGTGCCCTATGACCGGAGGCCAGCGAAAGCCCGCTGCCCTGCTTGTGAAGCAATTTTTGAGGCAAGAAAAGAATAATCGATGTGAAAATATGGTTACTGGACACTTTCAGGAATTTGAAGATGAATATTTGGAGACACTGTATAATTTTCACGAGAAGAATCCTGGTAAAAGGGTAAAGAATGGGGAATTATCGACTTATCTCGATGTATCGCCAGCCTCTGTGACAGAGATGATACAACGCTTATCTCGCAATGGTTTTGTTGATTATATGCCATACAAAGGGGCATTATTAACCGAATCTGGGATTGAACATGGTCAGATGATAAAGCGCCGACATAGGCTTTCTGAAGTCTTGCTTACGCTACTTCCTTTCGAAGGTGATGTTCATGAAACAGCTTGTATGATGGAACACGCAATAGATGACGAGTTAGAAATCTGCTTAACCAAGATTTTGGGTAACCCACAATTTGACCCATCTGGGCAAAAAATACCTGAACCATGTGACCGGATTGCAGAAAAACTGCATGGAAAATCTGTGGTCAAACCTCTTGCTAAATTGAATGACAAAGAAGAAGCTGAAATCATTCTGATTATGATTTCGGCCAGTGATAGAACTGCTATTGCACAAATGGGTATTGCTATTGGCTCTAAAATNATCAAGAAANCCGGATCNCTATTTATCGAAGATTCAGAAATTTTAATCGCTGAAGAATTTAGCNAGCAAATCGTTGTGAGGTGCCTTGATGACTGATAATGAANTAATCACAGTTCTAAGGAAAAAAGAGCGTCGATTATACGCGCTCGACAAACAATTCATTTCCGATGGATTAAGATTGATTCTTTTACTTCCATCTACTGCAATTCTATTTATTTTCGGAGCCTGGGGTTACAACGATGGCAGTCCTATNTGGTGGGGCGAAAATATCGAACCAAATGTTGGNGCTGATTTCGCAACCGGTTTGACGGTAATCGCTCTAACCATCACAATCGGTTTCTGCGCTTCATTGATTGTTCATATGCAACGTGCAAGTTTAACTCGTAAAGTTTTCAAAAAGGAGGTTGAAGCTGCAGCAGAAGGCCATAGGCCGGTCACTTCTATGCACGGTTTTGCTTCTATCGACCGTCTCATCTCTAGAACGATGGCTTCTCATAATTCAGCGATTTATATGTCAATTGCGGCTTTACTAATTATGGTTGGAGTTTTAGTTGTCAAGACCAATTCAGGAAATGGACAAAGAGGCTTACTAGCGGCATCATCTCTGGTAGCAATGGCTGTAGGTCAACATCTGTCTACCCGCAATAAAAAATTCCATATGGTGGAAATGGATGGTTTGCTATCGGCATACGAACCACCTTTACATCCATCAACGTTGAACTTAGTATTCAATGATTTGTTACGCACTCATATGGACCCATTGTTGCGAAGTAGATTTGATGATTTCCTACTTGAATTCGAGAGTAATTTGAGAAAGAAAGTCGACCGTGAGTTTGCGCGAGAAAAGTTCTTGATGACGATGTACCGCCGAAATAAAGGTTCTATAGATAAGCAAACAGCACAAATAGAATTATTGGAAATCTTGAATGATGAAGGNGTTCATTCAGTAATGGAACACGAGGTATTCAGCGAGGATTTATGGGATTCTCTAATAGATAAATCCGAAAAATCATGTCGAGCATTTTACAGATTAATAGATCGGTTAGAACAGGATTTGTCAATCGGAAAAAAACCTGAAATGGAAGACTTATTGTTCGATGTAGATTTGGAAAATATTGTAATGAAAAGTGCAAATCTCTTTTGCTTTTTGTATAATTTAACCGATAAGCCTAGACAGGTTGTACTGCGTGTACAATCTCCTGATTTTAGACCACACGATTTGTCTTTGAAGTATTCTCTTGCTCCTGGTGAAAAGATGTGGTGGTCTGATAGCGCTATTCCAGTTGCTAGTAAAGGAGATGATGACCAACTCGGTAGAATGTCAGGATTACTACAAGATGGAACTGTTGCATGGCAAACATTGCTTCCAGTAAGGACTGGAGAAGCTAGTGTCGCAATAAGGTTGGAAGAACCTAGTGGAGATTTATTGGTTGGTAGACAAATCAACATACAAGTAAGGTCAGAATTCCGTTCCTGGCTTCGTAACACAGGCTCAGTAGCCTGTTATTTCATCGGCGGCTGTGGTTTAATAGCAGCAACATTTTTCCAAGCAATGGCTTTAATCGCAATAAATTGACCTACTTTTTTGAATCGTAGCATTGAAGCGTATGATGTCGTGGCCCCAAACATGCCCGAGGATGCTAACAAGGAGCCTCTTCCAGATTCAGATTTGCGTGATCATCTTCACCAGATGGAAGCAAAGGTAAGGAAATTACGTGAAGGTCGTAATTCTCATAACGAACAAGCAAAGAGATTTGCAGATCAAAGGAATGCAATTCAGGCACAGTATAAAGAGCACCGTGAAAAAATAGACCTTTCATTAGCCGAGGTAAAGGCGATTCGCTCTGAAGGTAACATTCACAAGGAGCGAAGAAATGCAATCCAGGCCCAGATTAGAGATTTAATCGGTCAATCAAAGTCACAAAGAGGAGATGAAAAAGATGGTAAATCAGCTACCTTTGAATTCAACAAATTATCAAGTGAGGTTGATAATCTAGAATTAATTTTTGAAACTCAAGGTGGAATGTCTCCTAAAAAAGAAAAAGAAACCATGGAGAAAATAAAGAACATGCGTCGTCGAATTAGGGAGTTGGAGCCTGAAGTAACAAAAATGGCTGTAATCAAAGTTGATTTGTCTAACCGTAGTGAAGCAATAACTGCTCTAAAGACAGAAGCAGATTCTGAGCACAAACAATTCGTTGAATGCATAAAACGCGCTGATAAAGTATGGTCTGAACTTGAGGAATTATTCGCTCATAGAGATTTCCTCAAGGCGGAAGGAGATCGATTCCACAATGAGTTCGTTGCATGTAAAGAGCGTGCTGATGATGTGCATGCAAAAATCACCGAATTAATGAAAGAAGTCAATCAAGCGCGTGATAAATTNAAGATTGCACGTGAAGAAAGNGAATCTTGGATTGTAGATCATAATGCATCGGTTGTCTCAGAAATGAAAACTGGAGCCGAAGATAAAAAGGTTGCAGATTCGATGGTTGACCACTTACTCAGTCAAGGTACTCTCACATTTGGTGGGACTATGTCTGGTGATAGAGCGGGCCCTGACAGAAAGAAGGGTCGCTCAAAGAAAAANTCAGGAATGCGACGAATAGATATGTCTAATTCACGAGTAAGGGAGTGAGANCNTGAAAGGNGTAATCATGGCCGGTGGCCGTGGAACCCGANTNCTACCTCTAACTCTTGAGCGACCGAAACCATTGGTTCCAGTTTTATCACGCCCAGTAATTGATTATGTCAAGGATGCGATGGTAGCAGCTGGTCTTACTGAAATAATTGTNACAACAGGGCATCAAGGTGAACAATTAATCTCGCATGTTGAATCCTGGAATTCAGAAGTTAACTCAAGAGTAAATCAAGAACAGACTGCAATGGGAACTGCTGGTAGTGTCAGATTATTATCGGNCGAATTAACTTCGACTTTTGTTGTAGGNTCTGGCGACAGTGTTGCATCATTCGATATAGCAGATTTGATCAAAACTCATCGTGAAAAAGGTGCTAAAGTAACTATGGCNCTATGGGAAGTTGAAGACCCAACNGAATTTGGAATAGTCGGACTATCTTCGCAAAACGGAGGAGTGGTAGATTCGAACTTATCAGAGGGATTCATTTCACGTTTCAAGGAAAAACCAGAACCAAGCGAAGCGTTTTCAAATCTAATAAATGCTGGATTATACATAATTGAACCCGAAGTAATGGAATTGGTACCNAAAGGAGAAAAATACGATTTCTCTAAGCAATTATTTCCAGANGTTCTGNCTAAAGGTTGGCCTATGTATGCAAAAACAATANATGGAATNTGGTTTGATGTAGGCCACCCGTTTGAATTGCTTAAAGCACAAATGTCGCTCATTGAAAACCGCGAGAAACTGCCATTTCCAATGCCACCCGGCGAGATACTTTCCGATGGTTCATTCATAGCAGAAGATGCTAGCGTATCAGGTCATATTTCTAGAAGTGTCGTCCTAGAAGGTTCTAGTGTTACTGGGGCAGTGGTCGATTGCGTGGTTATGAGTAATTCCCATGTATTCGGCGTTGCTGAAAGGACAATAATTGGTAGCGATTCAGTAATTCATTCGCGGGTTCATAACTGCGTAATTGGTGATGGACAAAAAATCGAAATAGATCTCGAAAGTGAACGAAGACCGGTTTGACATACCGGCGTTTTATTCTTATACAATTCCTAATTGGAAGGTTCGAGTGAGCACATGGCAGTACGCAGTTACGACCGTTCTTGGAGTGAAATCGAAGANATGCTCGAGTTGGCAATAAGTCGTAAGAACCAGTGGAAAAAATGGTTTGAGCAGTGCAAAAAGGATGAGGACAGAGATGGTATGAAAGAAGCGGTTCGCAACCATAAGGCTCTAGAGGGAGTCATCAAAACCTTACGTTGGACACTTGGTGAAGAAGGAGTAGAAAGNCCTCTTGATTGAAAATACTCATCACCTTCTTATTTCTGCGTGGTAATATGGGAGTTCATCACATATCTTGGTTCACTAGTGTGAGCGGGTTAGAGGATGAAANATTAGTTGCTGATGCATTGACTTGGTTNATTGGTGACGCCGATGCAGTTTCTATTGAAAAAACAACTTCATTTCACGGTTCAACAATGCACCTTGTAACTGCAGAATTAAAGAATAAGGGCCCGGCTACAAAGTCCTTATCTCGACTTGGTAATGATGCTCTTGAGCAACTAATTTCCAGTATCGATAAAAAATTAGATGAAGAAAATGTCTTACATATTCGTTTAGATTTACTCGAACTTCTTGCTGGAAGAGTTTTGGTTTGTGAGCCTAGTTCGAGACCATCTGTAAAGGGGATTACCAAACTTCAAGTGTATCCCGGAAACTCTCCNCGNGANATNGCTTTAGAAACATTGAATTCNGCAAAANCGNTGTACTNAATGTTTGGGTNNCCTAAAANNGATGAACAAATTTAGGAANCCATATAACCTCTACTAATAGAGGNCAATTTGGAGAGATAGTATGACNCATGTNGTAACTTCTGGCTGTGTAGATCACAAATATCAAGAATGTGTAGCGGTATGTCCTGTNGANGCATTTCGCGAAGCNGANACATATCTTGTNATAGATCCTGANGAATGTATNGATTGTGGTGCATGTATTCCTGAATGCCCTGTTGANGCNATATTTGCCGATACAGATGTTCCTGATGAAGAGGAAGAATGGATTCAACGCAATGAAGATGAATCTATTGATGCAGAAATTGCTACAGGTGANACNCCNGTTCTTGCCGACTGAGCAAAAACCAATGTTGATGAGGGGGTGACTCTCCGACAGGTTTGAGCGCATGGTTGATAATACGGTATTAGGCTCCCTAAGGCATAGTTCTGACTTGTTGAAACGCGGTTTTGCACGCATGCAACAAGGTGGTGTCATCATGGATGTAGTCACCCCTGCGCAAGCTGCAATCGCTGAAGCATCCGGTGCAGTTTCGGTCATGGCTCTAGAGAGGGTTCCTGCAGACATTCGTAAGATGGGTGGAGTTGCTAGAACCTCACATCCAGATATGATTACTGGAATTATAGATTGTACCACTATTCCTGTCATGGCAAAGTCTAGAATTGGTCATGAAGCAGAATCTCAAGTTCTACAATCTTTAGGTGTAGACATGGTTGACGAATCAGAGGTGCTTACTCCAGCAGATCCTTACTTCCACATAAACAAGAATGCTCATGACATACCATTTGTGTGTGGAGCAACAGGTCTTGGTGAAGCAGTTCGCCGAATTTATGAGGGTGCTGCTATGATTCGAACCAAAGGTGAAGCGGGTACTGGCAATGTAGTTGCAGCAATGAAACATGCAAGACTTATCGACCAAGAAATTCGCCAAGTTCAATCCCTAGATGATGCAGGCTTAGATGCAGCAGCTGAACATATCATGGACCGATACCGTGTTTTAGCACACTCTAGTGAGATGCCGGGAGAATCCTGGGTCACCCCATTTGGAAATATCGATGAAGAAATGCATGGGCAACTAAGAGATATTCTGGTTGAGGTTAAAGACATGGGCAGATTGCCAGTAGTGACATTTTGTGCAGGAGGAATTGCTACACCAGCAGATGCTTCACTAATGATGCAGATGGGAGTAGATGGGATCTTTGTTGGTTCTGGAATCTTCAAGTCAGATGATCCTGAAACCATGGCTGATGCAATAGTGATGGCAACAGCGCACTATGATGATGCTGACAAGGTTGCTGAAGCGATGTCAATGATGGGTGGTTCTCCAATGAAAGGAGATGAATTAGAGACTCTCGAGGTCAGATTAGACCAACGTGGATGGTAAAATACCTCGCAGGGTTGGTTTTTTCTATCATCTAACTCCTTCATATACCACCTATTGGTGCGACGCTTGCAAGTGGGGTAGCCCCCGCAATCTGAGAGTTGATTCGAATGGCAGCAAAGAAGTTGAGTGCTAAGGCACGCGTAGCAGCAAGAAAGCAGAGAGATAAGTGGAAAAATAAGCGCTGGTTTACAATCAGAGCACCACGACATCCATGGAACTTCAAGCCAATCGGGGAAACCCTCGGAGAAACAGACGAACATATTCTTGGTCGCATCTACCAGATGACGCAGCAAGAGTTCAGTGGCGACTTCACAAAAATGCACGTTTTGCTCAGATTCCGTGTTAGTGAAGTGGTAGGTCAAGATGCTTTGACTGAATTCGTTGGCCATGCTCATCAATCCGACCACACCCGCCGNCAAATCCGTAGATANCGTGGNAAAATCGACGATGTTGTCGATGTTGTAAGCACAGATGGTTATTTGATTAGAATAAAACCACTAATGATTACCGAGCGTAGAGTACAAACAAGTGTCAAGCAAGCAATGCGAAGNAAATCTTCCGAGATTATTTTGGCTTTTGCTGCTAAGAATACTTATTCTAAGATCCAAGAAGCAATGCTTGGAGGCGACTTGGAAAATGACATACGTAACGCTGTTAAGGCGATTTATCCATGTAAGAATGTTGTAATTCGCAAGAGTCAATTATTGCAAACTGGTGTTGTAACTGAAAAAGGTCCAACACTTGATGAAATTCATGCAGAAGAGGAACGCTCTGAAGCAGAAATGAAGGCAAAGAAGGCTGCAATTNTGGCAGAGGAAATGGATGATTCTGATAGCGGCAACCTTCTTGCAGCCGCAGAAGCGATGGAGTCAATTTCTGAGAAAGTAGGAGAAGCAAAAGATGTCGATGCTGAAAAGGATGGTNCAGAAGAGACTCCTGAAGCAGAAGAAGCTCCTGTTGCAGAAGAGNCCAGTTCTGATGGTCCATCTGAAGCAGAATTAATGAAACTNAAGAAGGATGAATTAACTGCTATGGCTAAAGAAAAGGGTGTTGCTGTCTCCGGAACTAAAGCCGACATAGTCGCTCGTCTACTAGAGTGAGTTGAATTGGATGCGCCTTGGACTAATCGGTGGAACCGGTTTAGTTTCATTAGCATCTGATGGAATTGTGTTTTCTCGTATCGATGATATAGTGGCTGAAACCAATTTTGGTCCAGTACCGATGACCTGTGCATCGCTTCAAAATGGTTCTGAGTTGATTTTTATTCAACGCCATCATGGAGAAGGCACTAATCCACCCCATATGATAAATCATCATGCCAATATTTCTGCTCTAGCAGCAGCCGGTTGTGATGCCATATTGGCTGTTTGTAGCGTNGGNACAATNCCTGCTAATTTCCCACCAGGTTCTGTTGGTTATGCTACTCAGTATGTTGACTTCACTGGAGTCGCTACTACTTTCCATGATATGGATGCACAATTTACTTCGATGACATCTCCATTTGATTTAGAAATGAATCAAAAGATTTCTCAAGTACTTTCTAAATTACAACAAGGACTTATTTTGGAACGAACATATTGGTTAACTCAAGGTCCACAATTTGAGACTAAGGCAGAGATAGATGCTATAGAAAAATTAGGAGGAGAGGTTGTAGGGATGACTATGCCTCGGGAATGCAAACTCGCCGCAGAGATAGAAATGCCCTATTCGGCAATATTGATCGCTAGCAATTGGGCTGCAGGAAGAAACCCTGACGATTCCTCAGCGCCTTTGGACCATGAAGAGGTGTCGCTGCAAGCTAATGAAAGACTTCAACCGGTGTTAGAATGTATCAAGGCTCTCGCGCAATGACCAAAACTCTCCAAGGTTAGCACCACTCATGGGTCGCTCTGTAGATGAATGGATGGCTAGCGATGAGCAAGACGAATGGTCGATTATGATGCGTAAGGTTGCAGCCTTCCATCACAAGCACGATTTCGCTGGTAATAACGGGCATGATATGGGGTATAGAATCGCATTGACTGTTGAAGAACTCGGAGAACTGGCTGCTGCAATTACGAAGGCTAAACCGATTGAGGAATGTGCTGAAGAAATGGCAGATGTAATGATTTTGTTGATGGGCCATTCTTTAGCAATGGAAGTGGATTTGAAAGAAGCATTCGAGAAAAAGTATGAACGAATTATGCAAAGGCCTTCAATTAAAGGTCGACTTGGAATCAGAGTGACTGAATACAAGGCAGATGATTGATTTTGTAAAAGGTGAAAAAATGTCTGAGAATAAATTGGCTCGTTGTGTTTCAATAACCAAAGCAGGCTCGCCGTCTGTTTTGAAGATAACAAATATAGAAATTCCTTCTCCAAAGGAAGATGAAATAGGTGTAGAAGTTCATTTTGCAGGAATCAATTTTGCTGATACTTTGATGCGCTTGGGGTGGTATAACCCTCGTCCTCCTTATCCATTCACTCCAGGTTATGAGGTAAGTGGAGTGATACATTCTATTGGAAAAGGAGTAAGCGGTTTTGAAATTGGACAAAGGGTTGTAGCTGCTATGCAAACTGGCGGTCAATCCAGTCACGTAGTAGTTAATTCTAGCAGAGTGATTGCGATACCGGATGATATGTCGCTTGAATCGGCTGCTGCAATGCCTGTTACTTACTTGACAGCACACCATATGCTTCATTATCTTGGCAATCTAAAATCCAGTGATACCGTATTGATTCACGGAGGTGCAGGAGGCGTTGGTACAGCAGCGCTACAAATCTGTAGTTGGGCAGGTGTCGAAAAAGTGTGGGCTACCGCTTCTGGTTCTAAGTCTGAAATTATCAAATCATTAGGTGGTATTCCAATTGATAGGCACAATGAAGATTTCACTAAGATCATCAAAGATGCGACAGATGGCAAAGGTGTCGACCATGTTCTAGACCCAATTGGAGGTGAAAACCTAACAAGGAGTCTATCGGTTTTAGCTCAAGGAGGTCGCCTTTACACATATGGATTATCAGCAGCAGCGCCTTCGTCAAAACGTACATTGTTACGCTCACTAATGGCTTTACGCAAAACACCTAAATTCGATCCGTTAAAATTGATGATGCGTAATCGTGGAGTGTTTGGAGTTCACATGGGTACTTGGGAAGATGAATCTGCCATGGCAGAACAATTAATCCGAATAATGGAAGGAATAAAATTAGGAAAATTGAGCCCTATAATCGATTCTATATTTGATGCAGAACAAGTNGCAGATGCACATCAGTATATTCATGATGCAAAAAATATTGGAAAAGTACTTCTTAGATTTAAAAAATGACAATCTCAGAATTACCGTATTATTTCTTCAAGATNTCTTCACTAATCTGCCACAATTTCTTCGCATTGTTTTCATTTCTAGAAAATGACGCACCCTTTCTTCGCTTTGAAACCGACCAATATTCTCCAGTCGTTTTTCCCGCATCTTCGCTCAAAGCAAGATGTAATCCTGTTTTAGCNCCGCGTTTTGAACCTATCATGAAAATGCGAAATATAGGCCAAAACAGGCGCATAAGCCCCTTTGCCTCCTCAGCAAAACGTGTTCTAACTACGCCTGGATGAAAGCAATGAGTTTTGATTCCAGTACCTTCTAAACGCCTTGCCAATTCTCTTGTAAAAAGGATATTACATAATTTAGAGTTACAGTAAGTTCTCCATTGACTATACTTTATATTTTCATGGTTAAGGTTTGCTAAATTTAATTTTGACATCTTATGGGCTTCAGAAGATGTGTTAATAATTCTACTATTTTTTGTAGATTTTAATAGTGGCAAAAATGTCTCTGTCATCACAAAATATCCAAGATGGTTTACCCCAAATGTCATTTCATTATCTTGTTTAGTTTTCAATCGACTACCCCATAGTGCTCCTGCATTATTCAAAAGCACATCCAGTCTATCATACTTGGATGTATATTCATCATATAATTTCGAGATATTNTCTAGGTCGCTCATGTCACAAAGCATCATTTCAACCGAATCGCCAAATTCTGCNTTTAATTTTTCAAGTGCCAATTCGCCTCTCTCTGGGCCACGGCTAACCATAATTACTTGGAATCCTGCTTTGGCCATACCTCTACACATTTCAAAACCAATACCCGAATTACCTCCGGTGACGATGCATATTTTCTTGACCATTTTTTGCACCTTTTATTTTNTCTGGAATNTCTCATCTAATCCAATGCTGGAATATCATATCATGCTGGTCCTTTTCACCAGCACTAACCTCTCTTTGTTCTCTAAGAGAAAAACCCATTCCCGTAATATCTGGGAAGTGAGTGTCTGCATCGTTAACTCTAGTATCAATTATGGTTCTATGTAATTGCGAAACATGAGGTAAGAATAGTTGATATATTTCTCCACCTCCTATTATCCATCCATCCATTTCTTTTGCTTGTTCATAATCAATTACATCAACTCCTTCGAGGTCACCTCTAGAAAGAACGTAATGCGTTCTTCCAGGTAGTAAACCCGGTAGTGAATCCCAAGTTTTGCGACCCATGATTAGGTTTGAGCCCATGGTAACGGTCTTGAAGTGCTGGAGATCTGTTGATTGACGCCATGGTAAATCTCCATCTTTACCGATAGCACCGTTACGGTCGCAAGCAACAATCATTCCGAGCATGATATCACACCGCAATTGGAGCCTTGATGTGAGGGTGATGTTCATAGCCAATCACTTCAAAATCTTCGTATGTGAACTCATCTATGCTTTTTACATCAGGATTAAGTTTCAAAACTGGCAAAGGTTCAATTGGAGTACGTGATAGTTGGAGTTTAGTTTGCTCCAAATGATTGTTGTAAAGATGCGCATCACCGATTGTATGAACAAATACTCCCGGCTTCAAATCACATACTTGGGCCATCATATGTGTCAGTAATGCATAGGATGCAATATTGAATGGTACTCCTAAGAATACATCAGCACTTCGCTGATACAATTGGCAATTTAACTTACCATTAGCAACATGGAATTGGAAAAAAGCATGACAAGGCATCAATGCCATTTTGTCTAGCTCGCCTACATTCCATGCACTAACAATAATCCTCCTAGAATCTGGATTATTTTTTATCATATCCACTGCGTCAGAAATTTGATCTATAACTCTACCATCTGTAGTCTTCCATTGTCGCCATTGCTTGCCATATACAGGTCCTAAGTCGCCATTTTCATCAGCCCACTCATTCCAAATCCTTACGCCATTTTCTTGTAAATAAGAAATGTTTGTGTCACCTGCTAAGAACCATAACAATTCATGAATTATAGATTTCAAATGCAATTTTTTGGTAGTTACCATNGGGAAGCCCTTGGATAAATCAAATCTCATTTGATGGCCGAATACCGAAAGTGTACCTGTTCCTGTGCGGTCACTTTTGTTTTCACCCTCTTCGAGGATGCGCCGCATTAGGTTGAGGTACTCCTCCATCGATTATACTCTCTAGTGGGGGGCCTTTGAGGATTGTCACGGAGCGCCTTGAGATTTTAGTAACTCCATGAACTGGTCAGTGAAGTTTCGAAACATTTCAGATAATTTATTTTTTATCGTTTCATCGTCTTTGTCAGCAAGTGCTAACAAATCTTCAACTGAGTAGTTTTCACTTAACCATTCCATCCAAGTAATCGGTTTTCCATACGATAGTGAAATCTTCTTCCACATACGAGGTAATTTGTGTTTATTTGGTTTCATCATTTCTCTAGTACCGTTTATCGCAATCGGAACAACTGGCACATCTGGATATGATGCTGATAGTCTAGCAATACCTGTTTTACCAGGTAATAAGAAAGGAGGTTCATCCTTCTTCGAACGAGTACCCTCAGGGAAAATCCCTAAGGCTCTATTTTTTTCTAAAACATCAACTGCCCGCGATAATGCTTCGGTTCCACCAGTTTCTCGATTGGTCTCAATCATTCCAGTGACATTCATAAATGTACGAAGAAATATATTTTTGAAATGTGCATCTTTTGCAAGATAATGACTTTTTCTACGACTACTGATAATTACTGCAATTGGATCAACATGTGACAAATGATTAGCAGCTAGTATCGTAGGCCCTTTTTTTGGAATATTTGCAACGCCTTTAATCCTCATTCGCAAAAATACTCTCAATCCTGTAGCAATGGTGCAGCGTAAGAAATCATAGCCTAATTTCGCTGACATCTTTTCACCAGATGGAGGGATATACCAATGATTTTTCAGGCCCATCCATGCGGAGCGAATCTCATCCATCAGTAAAGTGCGAATCGACCTAACCTTTGATGATTATCACATATCGTAAGTAGAAAATGCTGAAAGAGCACCTATTGGAGCGTNGCAACATGCGAATCCTNGTTGTTGCCATGATAGTNTCGGCAACATTCGCTCCAGTAGTTCTNGCTGATNCCAAATGGGTNGAAGACGGTTGGTTGAAAAATTTGGGCCAAGAACAATTGCCGCTCGGCGATGAATTTGGTTGCTATGGAATGCCACATCTAGATTGGAAAGCAGACCCTGGTGCTGTTTCTAAAGAGTGTAGAGAATATATAGAAGAGCGCATAGGNGCTTCTCAATGGAATGAAAGTCCAATTTCAACCTATACGCCTAAGGGTTTAACTTATTCACAACATACAACTATCGCAGAACAAGGTTTCNNNGTCCATGGAGATGAAACTGGAATGNCAGATTCAGCATGGCACTCATCCTCTGATGTTCCANGCAATAACTCTGATTGGTATGATCTCGGAAGAAGAGGCGGCTCTCTTGAAAAAGAAATNTCCGATATCGATGCACTTAGTTCTGAATTAGATGAAGGTGGCTTGGTAAACATGTACTGGATTGGAAGAATTTANGATGCAACAGTAAGGCATGATGGTGATGTCTTAGAGATGATCTCTCAGAGAGATGATGTTTGGTTCACTACATGGGGNGAAGCATATTCTTACTGGACGGTAGAGAATTGTAATGATTTGAATCATGAATTTGTTAATGGCTCTCTTCTCTTTGTAAATTCAAATTCTGAACGATGTAGTAATCTAGCTCCTGATGCATGGAATATTCCAGTAACTTGGGCCATTGAATTAAGTAATGAGAGCGAAGTTGTTTCTGCATCAATTCCTCAAATTTCTTCAGATGAAGGCAATACAATGGAAGGCTGGAGAATTGAATCCAAAGATAATTCTAAGATTCTATATATCAGTGCTCTAAGAGATAATATGGTTAACATTTCATTTAATGATTCAATAGATTATGAAGTAATGGGGCCGACTCAGTTTTTCAATAATAAATCTGCAGCATTAACCATAGCTGGTCATTCAACTTCTGATTTGTTCCTATGGTCAAAAAGATTTGATGATAGAAGTAATTTAGTGTTCACGTGGTTACTCACGCCAAAAAGTGTTGATGATGACTCTGCATGGTTGCCTTATGTTGGTTTGTTAGTCTTGATAACTACAATCTCGGGAATCTTCTTAGTACTGAGAAGAGAGGCTAAGCAGGCTTTAACAGCCGAAGACTTGATGCCTACAAGCGCTAGCGGTGAGGATGATGGATGACAAAATTAGGATAGATCCGTGGGGCTCATCCCAGTCCACAGATTATTCATCTATCATCGAACAGTTCGGTCTAAATTCCATGGATGGCTTAGATTTACCATCTCCTAGTCGACTTCATAGAAGAGGAATTATCTTCGCTCACAGGGGCCTAGAAAATATACTTCAAGAAAGGAAAAAAGGTAATCCCTTTGGTGTATTAACTGGATTGATGCCTTCTGGACAGATGCATTTAGGCCATTCCATGGTAATAGACCAAGTCAAATGGTTTCAACAACAAGGCGGAGATGTAACTATAGCAGTTGCTGATTTAGAATCAAATGCAACACGCGGTGTATCATTAGAACAAGGCCGTAAGATTGCAACCGAGGAATATGTAGCAAATTATGCCGCATTGGGCTTAGACCCTGACAAGACTACAGTCTATTTTCAATCAGAGAGAAATATTGTCCAGAGAATGGGATTCCAATTAGGCAAGAGGACAAATCTTTCTGAGTTAGAAGCGATTTACGGATTCGATGGTGCGACAAATCTAGCACACATACAGGCACCTTTGGTTCAAGCTGGTGATATTTTACACCCACAATTAGATGATTACGGTGGACTCAGGCCAATTGTAGTACCCGTTGGAGTCGACCAAGACCCTCACCTAAGATTGACCCGAGGACTGGCATCAAAAACGAATTGGTTTAATCTAAAGGATGCTAAAATGGGACTNCAAGTAGGTGTTTCAATCCAAAATGANAATTCACATGCATTGGGCGTTGACTCTAATGGTAGGGTTNACAAACAGAGACAGTCAGAGGTTTTCACAAAAATCGTNAATGCAATTTCTAATCTTGGATTTTCAGATATAGTATCTAATCCAAAGCATGGAACAGTCAATATCCCTTCTGCTACAAAAGGGGATAAACTTTCAATCAATATGGCTCTGTTGCGATTAGAACGTGAGATGGGTGGAATGGGATTACTTGCTCCAAGCAGCACATATCATCGTTTTGCAGTTGGAATGACAGGTGAAAAAATGTCATCTTCCAAACCTAAAACCACTTTATTCCTATCCGATGATTTAGCAAGCGTTGAGAAGAAAATTAAGAAATCGTTTTCTGGAGGCCAATCTACTTTGGAGGAACATCGAAGGATTGGAGGTAATCCAGATATCGATGTTTCTTACCAATACATGATGTATTTCTTTGAGGAAGATGATAATTATCTTGCAGAGATAAATCAAGGATATCGTTCTGGTAAAATCTTAGCCGGAGAAATGAAGCAATTGTGTATTGAAAGAGCGACTGAATGGTTGAGCGATTTGAAAGAGAAGAGAGATTCTACCGCTCATGAAGTTCAACGGTTTTTTGAATAATCATTCTAAATCATCNGTAGANAAAACTGCTGGTTCAGGTCCTACTGGTAATTCTTCATATTCTTCAGGTAGCAGATCTCTTCCTACTGCATCAGAATGTAGTATTTGCGAATGGCCATGCGGGTCGAGTAATTCTAAAGTGATNGCATTTGGAATAGGGTCTTCTTTTAGTTCAAGCAATGTAGTGTGCATCTCTTGCAATCTCTTGATAGTCTTCATATCCTCATCATCGGTATATGCTTGTCTTGTTACCATTATTATGACATCCATGAATCGATCTATTACTCCTTCAATATTTGAGACATAACCTGTTGAAGAAGTACCTGGTTTGACTTCTAAATCTAATTCTACAANTCTTACTGTGCATGAGGATGACCTNATCACACGTGCACTGATATGTTCAGGTTTTGATATGACCAAACTCCAGCCTGAAGGTTTCTTTCCTTCTGCCGGAATGAAATCGGTTTGACGCCAACCACAAGCATCGCAAAGAATTGTAATTTGTGTATGTTCACCAAAATAGGGAATCTCATCGATATGAGTGCTCATTTTGAGCATTCCTTCGACACCACAAATTGGACAGGGTAATTCAATATCTTGTTCACTCATAGAAATCCACCTTTGCCAAGTTCCTCAGGTTCAGCAGCAAAAGCTTCGGTTTCCACACCTTTGACACCTCGACAACCGGGTGGCAATAGCATCAATCTTGAGTCGGTTAGTTGTACGATTTGACCTCCTAAATCACCAACAATAAAAATATTCAATTGTTCAAGAGCGGCGTTGAGTTCGAGTTCACGAGTCATTAATTTCTCCATCTCTACAATTACTGCATCNCCATCAGACAGCCAATCAAGAAGCGTTTCAATCCCTGTCAGGTCATGTAAAACTGCTCTATGTAGTACTAAGCCACCNGGTTCTTTNGGTACTGGAGCGTTTGGATACAATTTACNCATGTCATGGTATGTAGATTCTGATTTAGGAGCAACAANCCTNTCTTTAGCAGATGGCAAATTAAGAGTCCTTGGCGGAGNTGATGAAAATGCATCGAGTGAAGTCTGCTTCTCTTCATCCTCTGCCATGATGGCTGGGTGTGACGGTTGGTTGATAAGGGTCCCGCGAGACGCAGGTATAATTCCGATGAAATGCGGGGCTCTTACAGAAGAGGTGAATAATTTGAGTGACGAGGGTTTACAAGCAGTCAAAACTGGAACTAGCACAATTGGTATCACTTTCAACGGTGGTGTAGTAGTAGGTGCGGACCACCGAGCAACTATGGGCCATTTTGTCGCTAACAAGAGCGTTCAAAAACTATTCAAAATAGGTAATAATCTAGCATTAACAACTGCAGGATTAGTAGGTCATGCTCAATCACTTGCTCGAACTCTTGCTGCAGAAGTATCACTGTTTGAATTGCGAAGGGGAGAGTCAATGACTGTAAAAGGAGCAGCAACTCTTACTGCAAATATTCTTTCAGGACGTCCACATTGGGTTCAACTTCTTATTGTGGGAGTCGACCAAGATGGTGCATCTGTATATTCAATCGATTCAGCTGGTGGTTCAATACCAGATGTNTATTGCGCTACAGGTTCAGGTTCTCCTTACATGTACGGTGTTCTTGAAGATGGATATTCTGATGGAATGTCACGTAAAGANGCAGTAGCTTTGGCAGCACGNTCACTAGCAGCATCNGCACAAAGAGATGCGGCTTCTGGAAATGGTATGGATTTAGCAGTNATTTCGGCNAATGATGGATTCGTCATGGTCGAACAAAGCGAAATNAATGCTGCTCTAAAGAAGTAAGCAAAATAANACTCCTCCCGCGGATTTTGATCCGTGGATCCCTTTCGGGGGTTCACTAAGTCATTCGTGGGCGAGAGGTGAAATTATGAGACTTAGTTTCAAGGAAATGAAAGAAGCGATNGCAACAGTAGTGCCTAANGGCATTGAATATGANGTTGATTTAGAAGCAGGNGATATAGCAATAATCACACCTACNCCNGAAAAATTTGGTGGCGGTGATGGTTTAATTGGTCAAATTGCAAAGAAAATNAAGCGAAGAATTGTGTTACGNCCACATGAGTCGATTATGAAATCCGAAGAGGACACAGAGGNCTTTATTCGTGATTTATTAAATGAAAAAGCAGGCGTTGATATAATCTATTTTGATGCATGCTATTGCGAAGTAATTGTAGTTTGTAATAATCCTGGTGAAGCAGTTGGTCGAAGAGGTGCAAATGCTAAGGCGATAAGAGATGAATGCGGTTGGCTTGTTAAGTTTGAACGNACTCCTCCNATACATTCCAAAACAGTACATGACGTACGTGGTTACAGAGCGGCCCATACTAAGGAAAGAAGAAAACTTCTGAAGGATTTTGGCCTCAATATTTACCGTCCAAAAAGGCCTAGTTCCTTTTGGGTCCGGACAACTGGTCTAGGGTCATACAGAGAAGTAGGTCGAGCATGCCATTTAGTCACAACAAATGAGAGTAGAGTCATGATTGATGTTGGAGTAAATATTGCTTCAGATAATGACCCTATGCCATATTTCACTGCACCAGAAGCGCTTCCTCTTGAAAAGTTGGATGCAGTAATATTGACTCATGCTCATCTAGACCATGCAGGAATGTTNCCTGTATTATTCAAATATGGATTTAGAGGTCCTGTATATTGTACTCCGCCTACCAGAGATNTGATGNTNTTATTGCAATCTGATTATCTAAAAATTGGTGGATCAGAAGGAAAGAGAGCCCCATATGANATGGAAGATATCCGTACTGCACAAAGACATGTAATCGATGTTGATTGGGGNCAAACGGTAGANATTGCTCCAGACATNAAAATGACATTCCATAATGCGGGACATATTATTGGTTCATCTGCAGTACATCTTCATGTAGGAGAGGGTAAACACAATATCGTATTTTCTGGAGATCAAAAGTATGAGAAATCATGGTTATTTGATGCGGCTAATACTCGTTTCCCTAGATGTGAGACATTGATTATTGAATCAACTTATGGTGCTTCAGGAGATTTCCAACCTAGCCGNGAAGAAGCCAATCAAGAATTACAAGATATAGTTAGTAGAACAATTCAGAGAGGTGGTAAAATGATATGCCCAGTATTCGCTGTAGGTCGTTCACAAGAAGTNATGATTGCAATAGATGAATTATTCCGCTCTGGGACAGTAAAACCAGTTAAGGTNTATCTTGATGGTATGATTCAGGAAGCAACAGCTATACATTCATCACATCCTAATTATTTGACACAAGCTCTNCGTAAGAGTCTACTAAAGGATGATGGAAATAANCCNTTTACAAGTAAGTGGTTTGTTCCAGTACAAGGTAGNGAAATGCGTGAATCAATACTGATGGATAGCAGTCCATGTATTGTTTTAGCAACTTCTGGAATGATGAATGCAGGCCCAGTAATCAGTTATTTCCAGCATTGGGCTCATGAGAACCGAAACTCACTATGCTTCGTTGGTTACCAAGCAGAAGGAACNCTTGGACGTAGATTACAGAAAGGGTTCAGCGAAGTTCCAATGATCGTTGAAGGTAAAACAGAGATAGTCAAGATCGGCTGTGAAATGGCAACTATTGATGGTTTTAGTGGACATTCAGACCGAAGACAATTACTGGAATTNATTGAGCACATGAGCCCTCGTCCAAAGAATGTAATTTGTCATCACGGTGACTATTTCAAATGTAATGAACTTGGNAGAACTNTAAGAGAGAAATTCAAGGTAAGGACATACGCTCCTCAGAATCTTGAGACTGTGCGGTTGTCTTAACTATAGAATAGGGATGTCTATTCCAGAATCGCTCGGATTGGGAAGGTCATCAACTTCAGACTCAATTTCTAATGTGGAATTATCTCTAGAAACTCCAATAGGAGTAGAACCCTTTTCTTGACTTTTATTTTGCATAATCAATGAGAATACCAGNAAAGACAAAACAACGAATAGCACTAGNGCTATCGGTAAAGTATAGTCTCCACCACCAGCGGTTGTCGCTAATGCTGTNCTCAACAAAACAAGAGCGGCTCCTAACAAAAGAATCGCCCGCGAATTGCTCGCCATACAAATGGTTGGNACCATGGCCTTGATGAACCTAGCCCCCTCTCGGCCCAATATGTACGGAACAGGGCCTGCCCCTCCCGGTGCCAAATCAGCCTCTCCTGGATGGCTAATGACTGCTGTTGCTCCTTGGGGGGAAAACGCTGAGGANGCTTATGACCAAGGATTGGTTGAATTGGGTCTTGGCGATTCANGGTTAATTGAAGTGCAAGGNGCTTTCCTTCCTATGGGATTTGAAGCAACTCCACCTCAAGCATTACCGATGGGTTCCCTGGTNGAATGTCATTTAGCTACTGCTTATGCTTACAATGGTGNCTCAGCATGTGCAGGAGTTGCATGGGCTGCTTGTACCACTCCTGAGGGAGAAGAATGTGCAATCGTAGCGAAGATTACCACTGAATTAGACTATGAGGAAACCGAGGCATTACTCAAGCGTAACTTACAGCGCAGATTAGCAAGTCGTGATCTNGAAGTCGTTTCCTTCGATGTTGCAGTTGATGAAGTAACTGCTGCCCAGGACCATTACGGGGTTGCAATGTCGGCGCTTATCTTACCAGAGTCTCTCAAGTTTGCCGGTACTGGAGCGGTGGGTCGTGTGCGTGGAGGATTAACCCGTTCTGCAACAGATGCAATGGCAAGCGCTTCTCGTCGAGTCGACACCAAAGCACCAGCTGCACCTGCATTGCGCCCAGGCGCTCCTCGCAGAGCCTCTAATGATTCCAATACCGATTTCTCATTGTGATGTGAGGTTATGTATTCAGTAGTCCGCTGTCCATCTTGTCAGCGCTGTTGGGGGATAAAAGGCAAGAGTAGAAAATGTCCACATTGTGGAGTAACTTCAGGGGATGATTTGAAAATCATTTCAACCGTTGATTCCGCTGCAATGTTGCAAAGAGAGGTTGCTATCGCAAATATGCCTGAACATTTGCGTGATGAGATGAGAAGTCGTATGAGTTTGCAAGAAGAGATTATCGAACAACCCTCACCTTCACTTCTACTATGGTGTATCAATAATGCAGCCGAAGAGGGAATAATCACCTTACAGCGCCTTCAAGGAATCTTACATGGTAAAGGTGTAATGGTAGACAGTGAGGATATAGCTGAAGAAGGGGTTTCGCAAGGATTACTTCTTAGGCAGTCTGATGGAACCTATCTTTTGCTACAGTGACATTCAAGAGGGGTAAGCCCAGCGCAAGGATTGGAAGGGCCTGTGGGTTAGCTTGGCCTATACTCGGGCGTTTGGGACGCTTGGACTCCAGTTCAAATCTGGACAGGCCCACCTTCCACCTAATCATCACGTCGATGAACCCAGATTAAATGGAATCCAAATCTACTTTTTATGAAGCAATCACAACTTTCCAATTCTTGTTTCCATACTTGTTTTGAAAATTCAGGAGCCATTTGTTTTTCATGAAACTCACCAAGGTCTCCTTTTTGTTCTGCAGTTGAGCAACTTGAATAGTCTCTGGCTAAACGCTTGAAAACCTTTAGCGGNCTTCTAGCATTAGTAATTTCATCGAGGCAAGCTTGGGCTTGGGCTTTGGAACCAACTAGGATGTGGCGAGCCCATGCATAACGTCCAGGTACTCTCATGACAAAGGCCTCCTCATTACCTCGACCAAAATACGGTCTAAACGGTGACAGGCCCACCAACATATCAGTACTCCGATTAACATCAAAGGATTATATTGGATAGAGTAAATGATTCCAATCCAGCCAAATGCGTACAGCATAATTATTCCAATTGGAATTGGATGAGCCATTATTACTCCNGGAATCCATTTGAATAANCGATAGTGNAAACCGATTAGCAACATCACTGAAACCTTGGCGAAGAAAGGTATAATCTTCAATCCACTTTTTTGNCCATCATAGATCGCTTTCACGGGCGCATCCGNGATATGATATCCTTCCATTGTTAGATTCATNAGCCACCAGTTTGGATATCCATATCCCTTCCATGANTTATTCCAATTCCATTCTTCTAGAACTTCAAAACTTGTCGCAGTATAGCCACATTGTGGGTCTCTAATTTTTTGTCCACATGCTAATGTAGTCAAAAAACCAAGAATCATAGTTCCAATTTTGCGNATAAAAGGCATNTTCTTGTTTCNATCAAAGCGNTCACCCTTAACATNATGAGACTTACCATCAATTATCGGTTGTAGNAATTTTTCCATATCATTAGGGTCCATTTGGCCATCNCCTGCCATTACCACAGAAATAAACGGCCTTTCCATTATNTCCANCATTTTACGATGTCCNGCATCAATCGCTGCACCCACTCCTTGTCCATCGAGTGTTACAATTTCTGCACTTGCTGCTAACTTTGCAGTATTATCACTTGAACCATCGTCAACCACAACCACATTATCGACAATTGCTGGCATGCATTCAAGCACTTTCCCAATATGTCTTTCTTCATTTTTTGCCGGGACGACCACTCCGATGTGCCAGTCTCCGAACATGTCTGGCCATCGGCATTACAGCCATGAACTTCATGGAGGTGTTTCTACTAGGGCAGGATATGGGCTCTACGCGCATTGTACTAATGGGGAAGGATTTCGAGTTGAGGCTCGTTTCTTTGATAGTGCGTGCCAAAGAATCTTGTGATGAAGTTATTTTGCTTGATTTAGGAAGCGAAGATGGTACAATTGAAATGGCAAAAAAGGTTGACTGCCGAGTCATAAATTATGACGGACCATTAGATGCTCCTTCATTAGCAAAACAATTACTTGAATTAGAAGACAGTGAAAATACCTTATTAGTTCATGTAACCAACAAGTTACGNCTTAGAGATTTGCCTTTACTAGTCAATCGTTCTAGAGAAAGATGGGATGTTCATATGTCTTTTACAACCGACCAAGAAGATGGATCAAATCCACAAGAAGTAGTTTATTCTTCAGGAAATGTTTCTCATATGGCTGCATCTACAGATGGTCTAGAATCACTTGCCGCTGCCTCAATCATGTCTACACCTATCGAGTTGCCAAGTAATCTGAAAGTCAGAGTGCTTTACTCCACTCCTCCACCGAAAGTGCAACAAAGAGAATCACTTGCATCTGCATCCCGCTTTGCACAACTATTTCTTTGGATGCTCGAATCTAAGCATCCTCTGCTATTGTTTGGAATACCAGGGGTCGTATTTTTCATAGTGGGTTACAAATTATCTGGAAATGTTCTGGATACTTTCAATGAATGGAACCAAACAACAATCGGAGTCGGTTTAGCGGTGATCTCTGTAACTATAATTGGATTATTTGCTATGATGGTAGGTTTGATCTTGTATATCATGGGCAAACAAGTCAAACAAATTCAAGCACAATATGATGATTGGCCAAATCAATGAGGTTTTTTTTCATGAAATATCTTATCTGTTTTGATATGGATAGAGTTCTTGTGGACTATCTTTCGACATGGCAATATGTGTATGATAAATTAGGAATTAATAATGACGAAGCATTCAATTTGTACAACCAAGGTAAACTCGAAGAATGGGATTGGTTAAAATTAGATATTGCACTGATAAAAGATGCTTCACCAGGTATTGATGATGACGAACTTAGGTCATTATGCGAAGGTACACCTTTGATGAAAGGAATAGATGAGTGCTTGGGATGGTTGATTGAAAATGGACATGAGATTGCAATAATCTCAGGTGGTATGCAGGAGACTGCAACACAAATCGCCAAGAAATATTCATCTTCTAAGCCATGGACTCGTAGATGGGGCGGTATTGAAAAATCTCAAAATGATACTCTAATGCATGTTTTTACAAATGGTTGGTTGAGAAGCAGCGATGGCATAATAGGTGATTTCGGCCGCTATCAAGTTCAAATGAATGGCAAGGGAACGATTGTACAACTTTTACAAAGAAGATTATCTATACCCAAAGAGAGAACTATNTCGATTGGAGATAGTGCTGGTGACATTAGTATGTTCGAAGAGAGTGGATTATCAATTTGCTTCAATCCGTGGGACGATAAGCCGAAGAAATTTGCAGATATGACAATTGAAGAAAAGGANCTTCGTAAAGTATTGTCACAAATCATGCATTTCATGGAGTAACTCTTCTAGAGTCTCTTGGGAAAGGGATGACTTCACGAATGTGATCAGCTCCACTGAGCCAAGAAACTACTCTGTCAACGCCCAGTCCAAACCCTCCATGTGGTACTCCACCATATGTTCGAGTATCGATATAGAATTGATATGGTTCTCTAGGAACNCCCTCAGCATCAATTCGTGCTAGAATTTCTTCTTCNGACCANGTCCTTTCTCCACCACCAATGATTTCACCATAGCCTTCTGGAGCAAGCAAATCATGGCATAAAACATAGTTATCGTCATCAGGGTCAACNCGATGGTAAAACGGNTTTGCAACTTTGGGATAATGGGTAAGGAAGTGAGGAACATCAAAATCTTGAGTTAGAACTTTTTCTTTTGAATAATCCAAATCTTGGCCCCATTCAACTTCAACTCCCATTCCTTGTAATGTTTCGATAGCCTCGTCATATCTAATTCGAGGGTATGGGTTATCAGCATATCGCGCTATTAGTTCAATATCTCTGTCTATAGATTTTAATTCCTCTTCTCTTTCCTCTAAAACAGTGCGAGCAATATTTCTAACAAGTCCTTCACCATGGCTCATAATTTCATCATTTCCAGCCCAAGCGACTTCCATCTCAGCATGCCAAAATTCAGTTAGATGTCGGCGTGTCCTACTTTTTTCNGCTCTAAAAGAAGGAGCCATTGTGTATAGTCTCTCTAGGGCTGGCATAGCNGCCTCAGCATAAAGTTGCCAAGATTGAGTAAGGTAGGCTTTACGACCGAAGTAAGGCACTTCGAATAATGTAGAACCTCCTTCTACCGCTCCTGCAACAAAGTTTGGTGCTTGATACTCGACAAAATCTCTATCTCTGAAGTATGAGTGTATTGCTCCAAAAACGCTAGACCTAATTTTCAGCATAGTCGTCATTCTACTAGTTCGCANGTATANGTGGCGGTTATCAAGNAGGAATTCTGTTTCCCCTCCATCAGCAGATTCCATTGCNGACTCGGTAATTGGGAATGGAGCATCGGCTCTAACAGAACCAACCAATTGCGCTGATGTTACAACTAATTCATGACCACCCGGCGCTCTTTCATCGACATTTACAACACCCTTTAAGATCAAAGATGCTTCAATTAAAGCACCTTTTAGTTCTTCAAAAGCATCATCGCCAATGGCATCTCTTTTAGCTACACATTGTATTGTTCCGGTTGAATCTCTTAGTACAACAAATCGAATCTTGTTTGAGCCTCTTGTTCTCTTGACCCATCCCTTCAATTCAACTTCTTCACCATCATGGTCACCAGATTGGACATCNCCTATCCAGAACTCCTTCGCCATAGATGGGCGTGTAAGGCATGGTGCTTGAATGCCTCGCTTCCGTAATCTATTGTAGAAAGCATCAAACCCTCCCTTTGAGTACGCTTTTTGTGGCTGGTATTGTCGTATATGCCTTAGGNGGTAATGCTCTTTCTTCACCCACTGAAGGAGTTGGAGATGAAACTGCANTGGTACTGGCCAAGGTCATGAGCGATATCGTCGATTTGCTAGAAGCCGGTAAGCAAGTTGTAGTCACCCATGGTAATGGCCCACAAGTTGGGCATTTACTTTCATTAGATCCTTCAAAACCAATGGATTCTTGGGTTTCAGCGACACAAGGTATGATCGGACATGACCTCTCAATAAATTTAGACTCTATATTGCAAAAGAGAGGCCGTCCTGAAAGAACTGCAGTGGTATTGACTCGTGTTGAAGTTGATCCTAGTGACCCGGGTTTTCAATGGCCTACTAAGCCAGTAGGACCAGTNTTAAATTCGCAACAAGTAATGAGTCTTGATTGGGATATTGCCGAAACAGCAATTGGGCCTAGAAGGGTTGTTCCAAGCCCCTTNCCCATGAGAGTTTTAGATATCGCAGTTATTTCTGCATTAGTTGAAAAACATGCAGTGGTAATTTGTGGCGGAGGGGGGGGCATTCCAGTCGTTCAAAAGAAGACCCACCTTTCNGGAGTTCCTGCTGTAATCGATAAAGATAGAGTCTCTGCTTTGATTGCTATTAATTTGAAAGCTGAGGCATTGATTATTTCAACAGCAGTCGATGCAATAAGAACCAATTTTGGTAAAGATGATGAAATTGTACACTCTAATTTAACGGTCGACNAATCTATGAAATATATTGCAGAAGGTCATTTCCCATCCGGTTCAATGGGGCCAAAAGTAGGTTCATTAGTAGAAGCAGCAGTTCATGTTCCCGGCTTAAAGTCAATATTGTGTGCACCAGGTCAAGCCATCAAAGCATTACGTGGTGAATCGGGAACTACAATCACAAATTGATGGCGGGCCTGACGGGGTTCGAACCCGCGGCCGATGGATTAAGAGTCCATCGCTCTACCTGACTAAGCTACAGGCCCAACTTCGGGTCTTTGAATCCTGTATTTAATCGTTCACGATAGTCTTCCGTTAGGATTGACTATACTCTCGATTCCATCTTTACCTGCTAGTACAACTGCATCACACATATTATTGAATAATCCAACTTGTACCACTCCAGCAATTTGCAAAACATTAGATTCACAATTGATCGGGTCGTCTATTGTAGGTCCACAATGAGCGTCTGCAATCATATTNCCATTATCNGTAATTACGGGACCATCACCAGCCATTCTGATATTAACTCGACAATCTAGAAGCCGTGAAAGACTCCTAACTGTAGCTTCAAATGAAAACGGTGTTATTTCTATAGGAAGGGGAAATGCGCCCAATATTTCTACTCTTTTTCTATCATCTGCAACTACGACCATGGCAGCGCTTTCCTGTGCTACAATTTTTTCTCGAAGAAGTGCAGCACCACCTCCTTTGATTAATTGGAAATCCGGGTCAAATTCATCAGCCCCATCGATCACGATATCTAATCCATCGATATCTGAAAGTTCGACAAGAGGTATACCAACTTCGATAGCCAATTTTTCAGTTGCCAAACTTGTAGGTACTCCTACTATCTCCAGGCCTTCATCAGCCATCCTGCGCCCCAATTCTACAACAGTGTGCTTAACGGTTGAACCTGTTCCCAATCCTACCTTCATACCTGTTTTTACAAAGTCACAAGCTGCGATTCCTGCAGCCTTTTTCAGAGCCTCGACATCTGCCATATTCACCCTTCATGCACTGTAGCCCATAGGTATTGTGAAGGGTAACTGCTGAATACCTAGCACTTCATGCCGTAGGCATGGTCCGACCACGAATGGCATTATTTTTGTCAGCCATAATGGTCTTGATGACAATGGTTCCAGTGATTAGTGGTACAATTGTGAGTACGGGTAATTCACTTGAGGTGATTATTGGTTCAGGACCTGATGGAGTAAGTCGAGAATTTGAGATCGAAGTTCCTGATGGAGAAATTATTCGCTCTCTAGACTTATCAATGACGCCTAGTATTTGGCCGATAGATTCGGTATACTCATTTGAAACAAAGACCGATTTCAATCATCCCGATGCTGTGATGGATGGCGCTGATACAAATTTAACTGGATTACGAATCTTACCCATGAGTCATGAATGGGATTTCGAAGCCTCATCACATGGNTGGACCCTTGATGCAAGCGGAGGATGGGCACATGGGACCGATGCAGCACATGGAGCCCATAGTGGAAGTAAAGCGATTTACACGTATAATGGAAATTATCCAAATTACATGGGTGGACCTTATTGGGCAACATCCCCATCAGTGGACTGCACCTCTTGTTCTGGTTCCTGGAATCTCAAGTTTTGGCGACTATTAGGTGTNGAATCAGCATCATATGANCACGCATATGTNCAGGTCAAAGGAAGTAATAATGCTTGGACAAATATCTATTCCAATCCTTATGGAACCACTAGCGATTCATCCTATAATCAGCAAACCTATGATGTGTCTAATTACATTACAGGCAACCCTTCTTTCCAAGTTAGATTTGGTCTTGGTTCATCTGATGGTTCTNTAACNTNTACTGGGTGGAATGTCGATGATGTTCTACTTGANCCAAGTGGAAANACAGGCTCAGGAACGGCAAATTGGACATCACCTGCCATGGGNCCTGGTGCGGTAGGAGAACTTGCAGTACCTCATGGTTTGATGTCAATTGATGCTGAGGTTCCANCTGGAGGNCACATGCAATGGACANTGATGGATGCAGCTACCATGACNCCTATTTCCGGTTTCATCGANCGTCTAGAGCATTCTGCTGANNTTTCAATATTGGACCCAGAAGTATATCCTGAAGTTAAACTGAAGATAATGATAGAAGCAACATCGGCAACACCAGTTATCCATTCGATTAGATTTGGNGGTTCTATTGTNGAAGGATTCCATGTAGATCCTACNTCAAAAGGATGGTCTGGCCACTCTTCACAAAGTGGTAGTTCTGCCTCAGGTACAGGNATAATGACNTCGCCATTATGGACTTCATCACATCCATTCTCTCGAGTTAACTTCCTTTGGGATGGAACAGGGACNGGTAATTTGGAATCATCATTTGATGGTGGTAATTGGGTTTCAGTTCCGAAGTCTGGTTTACATTCTTTAGACCGAGCCGCAACCACACTCCAAGTTAGATGGACAGGCGGTGGTTCTTGGAACGTAGATTCTTTTTCTGCAGAACTGCATGAAGATTCTGCTCCTCATTCACCTAAGATAGATATTGGTCTTGATGGAGTAAGTGAGTGGTCACTTGCAAATCCTTCAATCGGCCCTTGGGGCCTACAAAATATTTTCATGGATGGTAATTCCTCACAACAATTTAATCTTGCACCATCAGTTTCAGATTACTCTAGTTTTTATGTTCCTATGTCTGGAATTATTGACTTAAGATTGGGTCTTGTTTCGCAAGGCTCCTCTGTCGATGGTGTTAGTATTGATTTGGAGGTTGATGGAATCACTGAGTTTTCAAAGAATCTAGGGACTGTCGATCAGCCAGTATTCGTTGAACTAACAAATACAGAACTGTCTAGTCTTTTACAATCTATTAGCAACTCGAATTATGATTTATCGACCGGTGAAATAGAATTCAAAAAGATAGATGTCAAGGTAACTTCTACTGTTGGAGGCGCTTTGATTTTAGGTTCACTATCAATTCCTTGGCAATCTGATGTTTCAATCAAAGCAGATGGTTCTGATTCTTTGGTCAAGTCTCTAAATACTGAATTAAGTTCAATTACGGCTGTAAATGGATTCAAGAAAGTAGCTTTACCAGTTAGGATGGCTAATGCAGGTTCTATGGTAATTTCTTTGGATGATATACAAACCAGTGGCTCACCATTACCCGTATCTCTAATGATGAATAATAGTACTGATACTCTTGTAGCCGGTAATGATTGGTATGAATTTACTACCGTATTTGATTTAAATTCCATGGGAATTAATGATGCACAGCAGCACATACTTAGTGAAAACTGGGGGGTCTCATTGAGTCTNGATGGAACCGCATGGTCGAAATCGGTATCCTGCTCAATACCTTCTGGAGCTTGTACTGCAGAACAAGGTATTATCTTAGATTCATTTTCATACACCTTTTCAGGCTCTCAGATTGAATATCATCATCGCTTGAGAATTTCATCAATTTGGCCTGATGAACCTGCCTTAGTTGTCAATTCTGCAATAGATATGGCAGGTGTTCTTTCTTCATCTGCCAGTATGTTGTTTGGGTTGGGATTAGATATGGGCGTTGAACAAGATATCGATGTTGTAGATTGGTATATCTCGTCTATGGAAGGGGTTAGAACTACTTGGGATGCATTATACTTCGATCCAAACTTCAATGGTACTGTTAATGTGGAATTAGCATTTGAAAATCTAGAGGATAGTCCACGTTCAGGAGCATATAGTGTATCTTTGGTCATGGACGGTTTCCTTGTGGACCAGACAAGTATTCTCATCGATGGAATCGCTCAATTACATTTCACTCCTAATATGCTGGCATCACAGTTAGAACTTGAAATCGATGTTCAATCATTATCTGAAGGAGATGTCAATTGGNTAGTTCCCAANAATGCAACCTTTGAGGCAGATGACAAAGGGCCTATACTCTTNTCTTCAAATGTAGAATACCTAGACCACAGGTCACTCGATGCACCTTTGAAATTAATTTTCAATATAGGTGACCGTCCTGTTTTACCACGTCATGCAAAAGCGCATTTAGTATCTTCATGGGGTGAAGAGGAAGTGGTTGATTTAGAATTACCATTGGATTTGGATAATTACCAGGGTGATTATTTGTTGGAATGGGATATTTCTGCTGCAGTAGAGGGCGANCTTCTTTCAGGGTGGCTAGAAGTAGCCGATTCAGCAGGTCATATAATGGCAGATTCTGGTTCTCAATTCGAGCCACTCTTCACGATAAGATTTGGAGATGATGGTCCTCCTGAAATAAGTGAAAATGGATTGGGTTGGGTTTCACAAAGTACNTGGCTTCATCCTGGTCAATTATATTCNNTAGAAATTCCAATAAGTGATATCAATGGTTATGGAGATATTTCAGAAATAGAAATAGACCTGTCTTCTGATTCTGAGGAAGAATTAGAAATTTCATGGTCATCACAAAACGGTTGCATTTCTTCTACATCAACAATTGTAATCGAGAATTGTGAGATTATTGGTGATGCTGAACAATTTGACTCGATGTTTACACTAGGAGTAGATATTTCGCTAGATTGGTCATTCAATCCAGATACTTCGGTTGAACGNACAGTAAGCATTACTGCTAGTGATAATTCAGGCCAATCTCATAGCCATTCCTTAGATTCAATCTGGCGTTATTCAAGTGAAATTGAGATAGANACCGATAGTGCNATTTTTGAAAATACCTCTTCCTTTGTTCCTCCTTCAACAATAACCAATTTGTTCGCAGATGTAATCTGGACAAGAAGTGGTCAACCCGTCAATTTAACATTAGATGTCGTTGCTTCAATCGATGGTAGTCAGCAATATGGACTCGCTAGTGAAGGAATCGCTTTGTTACCTATAACATCTCCAAACTCTACTGGTTTTTATGCGATTACTCTTGATGTCGCTAATCTACCATTGGGAGGAATAGACAGAACTGATGACACAGCAATTGTAGCTTGGATGGTTGTAGATAGCCATGCACCTCGTATAATTGAGATGCTTTCCCCTTCGACAGTTGATTTAATTCAAGAAAGAGACTGGAAGGATATGCAATTTGATATTATGATAAATGAGAGTCAAGGCCTCAATATAGAATCACTTAGAATGCACTGGATTTTAATGCCATCTGGCCGTACACTTCCTGAATTGGCTCTACTAGGGGGTAACTCTTCAATGGAATTGATTGCAGGAACCGGTTCTGGAAATTCAATACCTGTAACTGCAACAGTCGATGTTGAATCTTTGATCCCAGAAGTTAGTAGAAATACTGAATGGGACCTTTGGGTATGGGTCACCGGTGAAGACCTAGCTGGTCAACAAATCGATGATTCCTTTAATTCCAGGAACTCTCCGTTAGGAGTTNTAAAACTCGCTTCTAGGCAGCCTAATCTAGTGATAAATTCAGAAGATATTGTTTTGTTAAATCAACAACCAAATGTCGATTCGATTTTATTACTCAATATGACAATTCATAATACTGGTGAAGTAGATGGTTCTTCAAGTGTTAGAATAGAGGTTGTTGAATCTGGTCAAAATAGGCGTTTATTAGAAGTTGTTAACGTTTTAGTTCCTGGAAATAATAGTACTATTGTCCAAGTAAAGTGGATTCCAGAAAATAGTGGTGCAGCATGGGTTGAAGTTTCTATGCCTGATGGAACATTTGCTAGAACTGAACCAATTCAAATTAGTGAAGGAGAANCNACATTCATTATNGATGGTATGGAAGGTGCTGATAGTAGTATGCTATTTGGATTCTCTATNATCGCAATCTTGATGATAATTACTCTTGGNTACCTCTTAGTGAGTGGAAAAAAGAATCAGGATGAGTATGATGAGAGCGATTATCTTTGATTTTTCTCAAGGAGTGGTTTGAAGAAGGGTCGGCTCTCACAGTGAGCCGGAGGGTGCAGGAGGACTGCTGACAGACTTCGAGTCTGAGGAAAGTCCCCTCTCCACAGTGCAGGTGGTCGACACAAGTCGAGGTTCAGAGATGAGTCGGTCAATGGTGCAGAAACGAACGATATGTGGTGTGTACAATGAATCTGAAAAGACGAGGTTGCCACAATGTCGATGAGACGAGCAACCACACTGGAGCAAGTCCAAACAGTCCCTTTNAGGCGGCACGTCTAGGGACAGGTAGGATGCTTAGTTGAATGCAGTCACCGGTAACGGGAACAGAAAGGGGCTTACTCCCTGCACCCTCCATTTTCATTAATCTAATAATTCGGCTTCCATCGCTTTCATATTTTCATCGGTGAGAACAATTCCNTCTCCGTAGTCAATAAATCCAGATTTTTTCTTGATTTTATTTCTAACAATATTATCTGCAGTTAGGGCTGCTGGTAANAGGAATACACTTGTGACAAATGCAAATATGATCAACAGCATCATCAAAACGAAGAAGTTCTCAAGCCCAGGGAAGGATACTGCNCCAAAAATAGCGAGTCCAGCTCCAAGNCCGGCAACTGTAGTAATCGTCGTNTCAAATATTGTCTGACCAGTTCTTTCGACAGCNCGCGACATTCCAATAGCAGTTTCACCCTCTTCCTGGATTCTATGCATTACATGTATAGCGTCATCAACTCCTATTCCAAACACAATAGTTCCAATCATCGCAGTAAATATGTTTACGTTTACATCACCTGAACGCATCAATAAAGGTTGCCAAATGATTACCACCGCTACAGGTAGCATTGTATAGAAACCTAATCTTGGAGACCTAAATACAATCATCATAACAATTGTAAGAATNATCAAAGTAAGAATCGTAGTCAANCTNTGTGTATCNTGNATCCCTTCATTTATTTCTAAAGATACAGGTAAACCACCTGTTAATTTCGAAGTATCAATACCNGGCTCTTCCATCGGTTCATTTAGCATAACATCAATTTCGTCACGCAATATGCTGGCGTTATTTAGATTCATATAGGGTTGAGTGACATAGACTAATGCTTTGTCTCCTCTATCATTGGTTAGCATCCACTGAACTTCTTTGGATAGANTATCATATGCTACGTTTACCATATCTGCTCGCAATCCTTCACGAGACCCAGGGTTTGCTGCTTCCATCGCTAACAATAATCCACAGAATGCAAGGTCCTGAGCGCTATCAACCGACTCTGAACCATCCCATTCCCAACATTTGTGGTGAAGTAAATCCCAAAGGCTCCCTTCATAGAGTGAGACATTAGTATTGGGTTCTGTTAAAGAAGCAGGCACTGCTTTGAGGAATGTCACCAAACTTGTGGTATTNGTGTAATCAACTTCGTCTATCCGTTGTTCCAAGGCATCCATNGCATCGAGGACTCGTAAATCTCTAATTTTTTGGTCTTCTTGGTTGTCATGACTAGATGCATCGAATATGAATAAAGAAGTCTGACCACCNCCAAATACTTCTGAATATGTCGCTAATGCTTCTAAAGAATCGATTCCTTCAGGAGCCTCTGAAGAACCNGTGATTGGTTTTGACATCTCATCCATATTGATTATTCCATAAGCGGTAATCGAAAATGCTACGATTAAAATTACAGCATAACTTTTNATTGGTACTTTCGAGATACCTCCCCACATTGGAGGNTTTGTTCGCTTTGAATACCTTAGTAACCATGCAAGGGTTGGAACNAGTATCAATGANAACAAAAGGGTCGATANGATTCCAGTAACCAAAGTTAATCCTACNGAACGAATTGGAATTATGGATACAATATTTGGTGCAATNAGCACAGAGAAACCAATCACTGTAGTTGCTGCTGAAATAATAACGGCCACACCTGTGGTTCTAGTCATCTCCATTACGCACGACTTGTAGAACTCTAAATCCCACATGTCGGGGATTTCGTTGGTGACAAGTCCCTTCCTTCGGCGTCTATCATTTTCTTCTACAGCCTCATCAACTCGTTTCCGCCGCACCTCTTCAATACGATTTACCATATGCAGAGCATAATCAACTCCCAAACCAATCAAAATAGGGAATGTCGCTACAATCATTGGTGTCAGTGTCATTTTAAGCATTACAGCAGAACCGAATGTCATAGCTAGGGCCATGACAATTGGAGTTCCTGTAATCACTACTACTTTCCAAGATCGATGCAACATCATAATGATGAGGGTGGTCAAAAAAAGTGAAAGAGGTAGCATATCTAAAAGATCCAAATAGATAGCACCTGAAATATCTTCGAGAACCTTTGAAAGTCCAGTTTGAATCATAATAGTATCTTGGTAGGGTTCAGGCCGGTTATCTAAGTCAATCAATTCCTCAACATGAGCAAACCATTCCTTGTAATCAGCCCATTTTCCCGTGACTGACATGTCGTGAGTCATACCAATAATTACTGCAGTAGTATCCCATACACCATCATCATTGGTATCTTTAACCAAGGAATCAAAGCCACCATTGGCTTCAAAAACCATACGGTCGATTGTAGCTTGGTCATCAGGAATAGCGTATAACCCATCACCGCCGCTGGTTACAGAATCAATCGCTTCACAATCAATCAAGCCAGCAGTAGAGGAATTACCTGGATTATTGCACATAGCATTTTGGAATCTTCCATTACTAGAGTTAATTTCTTTGATTATTTGTGGGAATGAAATTATCCACAATACTCCATCATTCTTGCCTCTGTCTGTTTTATCCCAATCAATACCTCGATTGAGTATTCCTGGACCCCAAGATTCTCCTTCATCATCTCCTTCAATCCATGAAATTTCATGCATTATATCGACATTTGAGATGTTTGAAGTTTCGTTCCCAAATGTATTCGGGTCCTCTGCATTTCTAGTCTGGATATAGATGATTGCAATATCGGTTGACCATTCTTGACGGACCTCGAGCAATAGTTCTGATGATTCAGCATTTTCTGGCAAAAATATCTCGACATCGTCCTCGATTTGATCTTTGAAATCCATTCCAACATTAGCAAACCATGCTGATAAAATCATCATCAAGATGACAGTAGTAACCGGTTGACTAAGCAACTGTGTGTATAGTGAATCTAGTTTGGATTCACCTTCTTGCTTCAAGCGTTTAGAAAGGGCAGAGAAACGTGAACTACCCTCTGCCATGTGCTGCGCTAGCAACTTAAGGAAATGAAGCCTCTGCTAAGAAATACTTAGTCGAGGCCAAATTCTCTAACCAATAGATGGCGAATAAAATTACGTGCAGATTGTAATACCATTCCCGTTGCCATCAATGATAGTCCAAGAACACCAATCCATACAGCGGTTAGACCGGGTCCTACTAAGCTGTCTACGGAATCTGTGAGTGATGATACTGCATTGAGGCCCATTGCAGCCCCTGTAGCAAATAGCCCTAAGCCAGGTAGTCCTAACACCAAGAGTGGTTTCTTTTGTGAAAGCGAAAGCATCGCCCATGCCAATACGGTAAAACCATGAGAGATTGCTGTAAAATTACTTCCTTTGGGTACATCGTAGCGTATTACTGTAGGAACCTCCTCAATAGCGAGTCCTTTTTCATGAGCATCCTCAAGCATCTCAAGAGATAATTCCATTCCCTCTGCATCAAATCTAAGGCGCTCCAATGCTAATTTAGAAAATGCTCTAAATCCAGATTGTGTATCCTTAATCTCTAGGTCGCTAGAAAGATTAGAAGCCGCAGTAATCACCTTGATACCTAGCCTTCGGTAAGATGGCATTTCTTGACTACCCCCTCCATCAACAAATCGGCTTCCAATAACGAAGTCAGCCTGTTCAGACAAGATTGGATCCAGTAATAGTGGGATATCAGAGGGCTCATGTTGTCCGTCGCTATCCAAAATAACCAATGCATCGACATCCATTTCTTTTGCTTTTGCAAACAATGTCTTCAAAGCACCACCATATCCGCGATTAACACGGTGAGTGAATACTTTAGCACCACATTCTTCTGCAATTCGTGCGCTGTAATCTGAAGAACCATCATCCACACAAATAACTGCGTCTACATATTCCAAAACCTTGGTGATTACTGTACCAATTGTCTCTTCTTCATTGTACATTGGTAGCCCTGCGACGATTCTGATTTTATCAGAACTAGCATTCTCCATGTTAGTTGTGGCGAACCGCCTCATCTTTATGTCCTTCGTATACATTAATAACAAATCAATAGATTACATAGACGGTTTTGAGAGTATCGGTATTCTGCCCGCTCGTTTTTTGAGCGGGCAGAATCCAATATGCGCTAGAATCAATCACTTAGATGATTTATTGCAGTAACAGCACGGTTACCTTCAATTACTCCAGTCAATGAATTCAGGCTTATAACTAGCTGAACATATGTTTGACCATCACTGGTTACATATGTTCCACAATCCGCAAACGAACTAGTGTTTATGGATAATTTCAGTGCCTTACCAGCATTCGTTTTTCGAACGAATCCAACAAGGATATTGTTTGTTTCATCATCAGGCTTCTGGGTTTTTGTTTTATTTGTCATAATTTTCAACTCCTGGTGTTTTTGGTTAGTTTCGATGCTACACCACTTCACCGATAACATTCCATTTGATGGCAAAGGTGGATGTCTTTTTTTGTGACTCGTATAGTGTAAGTGAAGGTGAAATCTTCGCGATAGTCTCAAACAGGGGAATCCAAACGGCGTAATATGCGAGCCATGGTTACAGGCGGGGCTGGATTCATCGGTTCACATCTTATCGACCGGCTAGTAAGTCGTGGAGATGAAGTTGTTATTCTCGACAATATGTCGAGCGGAGTAAGGGAGTTTGTATCACATCACTTAGATTCAGGTGCAGCGGTTTTACATGAAGTTGACATAACTGATTTAGAATCTGTTAAAGCGCACATGGNTGGTATAGATTTCGTCTACCATCTTGCNGCTAATCCAGATATTAGACTCGGTACAAAAATTACTGATACNGATCTAAAGCAAGGAACGATTGCAACTTACAACGTATTAGAGGCAATGAGGTTATGCGGAGTAAANAAGATTGCATTTGCATCTTCATCTGTCGTNTATGGCGAGGGTGCNCCTATGCCTACTCCTGAAACNCACGGCCCNTGTATTCCAATCTCTCTTTANGGAGCATCCAAACAAGCAGGAGAAGGCNTGATTGGTAGNTGGGTTGGAACATTTGGCTTACAAGCCTGGATTTTNCGNTTCGCTAATATTATTGGCGAAAGAGGTACTCATGGNGTAATTTTTGATTTTATTCACAAATTAAAAGCAGANCCTAATCGCTTAGAGGTTTTAGGAAATGGTTTACAAGAAAAGTCATACATGGAAGTTGGTGATTGTGTGGACGGAATATTACATGTAATCTCATCTACAAACGAGCCAGTAAACCTCTGTAACCTAGGTTCTAATGATACTTGTAGTGTGCGAAGGATTGCAGAAATTGTGATTAGAGAAACTGGCTGCTCAGGAGCTTCAATCGAGTATACTGGCGGTGATAGAGGNTGGGCAGGAGACATTCCGAAGGCTATGTTATCTATCGATTTGATGAAGTCATATGGATTTGATGTAAATTATGATAGCGAGGATGCAGTGGCGTATACCACTCGAGTTTTAATTAAAGAAATAATGGAGTGAATAATATGAGAAGAAAAATGAATTCGATAGAAGCAGGAGCACGTGCAGATTCAATGCTATATGTTAGTATAATTTTGATATCATCATTTATTCTAATAGCAGTATTGACTAATCCGGTTTATTCAGGTACTGGAGTTGATGATTCAGCGATCGAGATTGAAGGTAAGATCAATGATGGTGGAACTTGGGTAGATTTCAAACTAAGTGACAATTACAATAAAAACTGGACTATTGATAACGATGTTACTGGAACATGGTACATGGTTGAGTTTATGGATATCAACTGTGGTCATTGTAAGAATGCAGCATCGGATATCACTTCTCTTTCGAACGACTGGATGAATAATCGTGATATCACCAATGGTGATTCGGTTGATTTCCTTGCAGTCTCGGTAAACTTAGGTATGAAGGGAGAGGATTACACTCCTGAAAATATCGTAAACTTCCGCAACCAATACGAGCATCAGTTTGCTTATTTTGATGACTTAGATAATTCAGTTCGAGATGACTGGAATGTTCCTGGCACACCTACCTACTTCTTGATTGCACCAAATGGTGTAATCAGTTATGCATCTCCAGAGGCGGTTTCGGGAGAAACAGTCTGGGATGCGATGGATAGAATAATACCTACAGGAGCGTGAAAATATGGCTATTTCAGCAAATAATCAACTCTACTTCCACTGGATTCCTATCGTTATTGGAATAATCTTGATGTTGCCTATCGGAGAAAAAATTGGAGACAAATTTCCCTCTCTTTCAACAAAGAGAAGTAGAACAGTAGGTGGTATGATCTTCGTTATGCTTGGTGGTTTTTCAGTCTCAGTACACACATTATATTTTCACAACAAAATGCTGGAAATAGGCAGTGGTGCAGATCTTTGTGCAGGGGATGGCCTTCTTGATTGTTCAAGTGTAATCGGTAATGAAAGTTGGAATACAGTACCTGTCTTGGGGCTACCTTGGGGTATAATGGGAATGCTTGCATTTGCAGTAATGCTGTGGATTATCTTTTCGATTGCTAAAGAGCCAGCAGGTACATTTGTAGCAGATCTATTGAATTATGGCCGTATGATTGGAATTCTTGGTTTATTCGTTGTACTATTTTTGATGTACGCAGAATATGATATCGGTAAGATTTGCCAATATTGCAGCACAGCTCACTTTGCTCACATTGTAGTTACTATAGGATTTTTCAATCTCAACAAGATGCACAAGACCTCTGAATGGGGGAAAGGCTATTCTAAATCTCTAGGCGATATTATTGAAACTTCTGAAAGNAAAAGCAGACGCCGTGGATATGTTAAGCCCGAACCAATCGATGTCATTGTGGTTGAAGAAGAATAATCTAAGGCGCAAATATCCCTTCGAAGTAAAGTGCATCAGTTGTTGTATTTACTGGCTCCATACGATGTATTGTTACATCAACTCGAGTACTGTCGTGATAGGTCTTACGTAACTCTCGNAGTAGCATATGTTGGATTTCAGACACATTTTGAGCAAGTATCAATGATAGATGACGATTTGAATCTTCATCAACTTCGACAGTATATTCTACCATCCAGGATTTTGTAGNNCCTTGTCCAATCTCTTCACTTGTGTCATGTGTTGGTTCCATGATACTATATCGGCATTAACCCTTATCAAAGCATTGGTCTTATGATTAATTTATGTAATAATAAGGTGNCAAATANTCACTTTTGGTANGTCTTATGCCGAAAAAACTCATTCTTCTTCCGNTTTTCGGGGTTTTTNGCTTGGAGTAAATACGATTAGTCCCCCTATTAGCAAACTTCCAATAATTATCCATAGTAACATACTACCTTCTAAATCAGAAATTTCCCTATATGCTACTTCTACAACCCCATATGGTTCTCCACCATTTACGGGCTCATGCACAATTACTATGCTCCATGATTTAGGAAAAGAACTCATATCTTCATACTGTGAAATGTTTCCGTTGCTATCTATCACGGTCATAGCGATGAGTACTCTATCACGAGTTTTTTCACCAGGGTTATCATCTTCTCCAGCTGGTACTATCTTTCCATGTTCAAGTAACATGATGCTAATTTGGCCATAATCTGGAGTTTCTGCTATAACTTCCCCTTCACTAATTGTAAACGACATCTTTTCAGGCTTTGTACGAGAGTTTTCTTGAGTTAGAATTCTTTTTTGTACATCTGACCAAGCATCATATCCCTCTGCAGTAAGATCACTATCAACAAAAAATGTAGGGGTGCCATAATTGCCATCATTTGTTTGGTTTTGATAATCAATACGCTCGCGCGATGCATTATTTTCAAAAGCATCACTCGTATGTAGACCAACTATCGCAACACGCGCTCCATGAGAATTAGCGACGTCTTCTAATTCGGGGTCAATACTTGCACAAGTTGGGCACCAATTTGCCGTCCTTTCTTCAATCAGTATCGTTCTACCTAATTCTACAGTTAAATCTTCGAATTTCTCATCACTGTCAATCACAATTGCAGAAGTGATCGGACTCATCAAAATTATGACGACCATGGCGGTGAAAACGCTTCGCATTGTGTAGGGCGGTGTTATGGGTTGTGCATGAAGTTATCACAGGTGAACATCCCGCCTAGGTCAGGAGGTAGTGCTATGGTCGACCGCTGGGTACAAGATCATCAAANAGATTCTTGGCGAAAACAAGCTAAGGCTAGCGGATATAGAGCGCGCTCTGCTTTCAAATTAAAACAGATACAGGAGCGCCATAATTTGCTTAGTTCAGGCGATATTGTATTGGATGTAGGCTGTCATCCCGGCGGTTGGGCACAAGTTGCTGTAGAGATAGTTGGCGAAAAGGGAAAGGTAGTTGGAGTCGATTTGCAGCCATGTGTTCCGGTTGAAGGTGCAACTCTACTGGTAGGTGATATCACCGAACCATTTACTCAAAATCTAATTCTAGAGACTATTGAAAGTCCAACATTAGATGCTGTAGTTTCCGACATCTCCCCTCATATTACGGGAAAATGGGACATCGACCAAGCGGTTTCTCTAATGCTGGTAGCCGATGTGTTTGATTTTTCTTTACCAATCTTAAGAAAGGGAGGTAACTTTGTTACCAAATTATTCCAAGGAGTCGGTGTTGAAGAATTGATAAATCTAGTCAAACCTCATTTCCAGACCGTCAAACGCTTTTCTCCAATGGCCAGTCGTAATTCATCCAGTGAAGTATTCCTGGTGTGTAAGCACCATAAACCAAAGAAAGGACCTGATTGGAAGATAAGACCGGCGTTTGAATATGAATTGGAACACCGCAAAGGCGGTCCAGAACCGATTGCCGATGTAGATCCGGTAAAATCCACTTTCACAGTTAGAAAAAAACGCACTCCAAAGGAGTGATTTTCACTTTCATTTTTACTCTCATTGTTTGTTTCAAATACTTAGAACAAGAACGGCTNAAATCATGGCCACTAAAGAAAGTAGTATAGATAACCGCACTCGATCAATAATATCTGCAATGAATCAGGAACCTAATGNTGTATCAAGNAATAGCAAAAGACAACTTGTTGTTGATTTGGTCCCNGGCAGCNCTGTTCAAAGATTGGAATTAGTAATTCTACGGAAGTATCCGCGNAGATTGGTTAATTCAAAGAATTACACTGGAGCACTGGCTGCTGCATGTGGAAGAGATGAGACTGGGTTGGTTGGATTGGTACTTTGGAATGGCGATGTTGGCAAGGTTCAAGTTGGAGATATCATTAGAATTCAGAACGGATGGTGCCGTCGTAGAGATGGTGAAATTGTGGTCTCTACAGGTCGTTCAGGTACTCTTGAGGTAATCGACAGGTAATTTCAATTCCCGCGTAAGAATAAAGAGGGGTAGGCCTTGGCCAAGATGCCCGAGGACTACTAAAATGTCAGAAAAAGCAACCGTTTGTACCGCTTCTGGAGTTCCTCTTGTAGAAAAAGGCTCCACATCTTTCCCTTGCCCTATATGCGGCAAACCAATAGGCAGAAGTCCAAGATGCCGTAATCAAGGNGTAACGTATGTTTGTGATGAATGNGACTTCCAGGGGCCCTGAATAGGTGATTTTTATGGGAATGGTCGCACTAACTTACAAAGTAATGCCTAATTCTGATGTCGATGATGTGTCACCTGAAGATATAGTGGCACAAATCTCAGCACTAGCTGATGATACATATGATGTTCAATTATGTGAAACCAAGCCTCTAGCATTTGGTCTGAAATTCATCCAAGTTCATGTAGTCATGAATGATGGTCCTGGATTGTCAGATGTTTTTGAAGAGTCTATGCGTTCAATACGTGGAACTGGAGAGGTAGAAGTACTCTCTATGGGACTACTTTGATGGCTATTTCACAAANTGCTCAAAAGCCACTATTTCNAATCATATCNTAGGGCATTATCAAATACCTTCGTTTTTGACGGGGGGTTATGGCACAAGGTACTGTCAAGTGGTTTAACAGAATTAAAGGATTTGGATTTATAGAGCAG
>PALS01000051.1 GCA_002706615.1 Methanobacteriota archaeon | reverse complement strand
CGATTCGCGATGGACGCACCGAGGAGAACGAGGCCTCTATCAAGGCCTGGAGAGAGGGAAATCAGGCGCTGAACTCTGTCGCAGCCTCGCTGGGGACTGACCTCACGCTGCAGAATGCGATTCAAGCGGTATTCCAAGAAGGTCGGCGAAGAGGGTTCGACGAGCACGACCTCTCTGCTTTGGTTGATGTGTTTGATCCGGCCAGTGACCGATAACGTTCGCAAGGGTACCCTCTACAATTCAAGTATTGGATTTTCTGAATCTTCATCGTCTGAATCGCCATCTTGTTTGTTTGATGATTCCGGTTGTTTCCCTTCATCTCTAATGACTTTGTAAGCTTCGAATTCTAAATCTGAAATTTCTCCATCACCATCGAAATCAAGGCGCTCCCAAACATTGTTTGATCCAACTGCATCTCCTAATTCTTTCTTGAGTTTCTTGATTTTGCGTGAAGAGAAGTTCATCTTGATGATTACTAACAACGCAAACACCGCAAAAATTTTCATTAGGAGGGAGGAATCTATACGCTGTTCTTTCAGGAATTCAGTCCATGATTGAGGCTCAGAATTTGTGTTTTCTTCTTCATCTAATTCATCATCTGTTCCTTCATCTGACTCTACATTTGATTCCTCAGGTTGATTCCTATCTGGGTCAGCAGGGTATGCATCAGCATTGTTTCCTACACCATCTCCATCTGAATCAATCCATTCGCTTTTGTCATTAGGAAATGCATCAATAGCATCGTCAAAACCATCTCCGTCAGAATCAACTAATTGATCACAATTATCGGGAATTCCGTCTTCATCGGCATCTATCAAATCATCACCATCTGGGCAGATATCAGTATTGTCACCTACCCCATCTCCATCTGAATCCAAACTTTCATTCGCATCATTTGGGAAATCGTCTGCATTATCGCCGACACCATCCATGTCTGAATCTAAACTCTCATTCGCATCATAGGGGAATTGGTCGGTGTTATCTCCTACCATGTCACCATCGCTGTCAGTAGATTCGTTGAAATCGTTAGGGAACGCATCAGAATTATCTCCCACTCCATCTCCATCAGTATCATTCCATTCTCCAGGATTATTTGGAAATGCATCTTCATCGTCCGAAACATTGTCTCCATCTACATCAATATCGGCATTATCTCCGGTGCCGTCGCCGTCGAAATCTGAACTTTCATTTGCGTCGTTAGGGAACGCATCCGAATTATCTCCTACTCCATCTCCGTCTGAATCAGTAGTCTCGTTGGCATCATTATCGAATGCATCTTCGTTGTCACCAACTCCGTCACCGTCAGAATCTAATGTTTCATTCGCATCATCTGGGAAGGCATCTGAATTATCTCCAATGCCGTCTCCATCCGAGTCTACAGTTTCATTTGCATCGTTAGGGAATTGGTCGGCATTGTCACCCACTCCGTCTTCATCGGAATCCGTATCTTCAGTTGCGTCACGTTCGAAATCGTCATCATCATTTGAAATTCCATCGCCATCTATGTCGGAATCTTCAGCATCTTGACAACCGTCCAAATCTAAATCTTCTCCAACGCCAGTCATTCCTTTAGGACAATCATCATCATCATCGCTAAATCCATCGTTATCATCATCACTATCTTCTGAATCCTTACATCCGTCGCCGTCGAAATCTGCTCCAGCACCTATAATTCCAAATTGACAATCGTCTATTAGGTCGATTACACCATCCTGGTCATCATCATTATCTGCATTGTCACCAATTCCGTCGCCGTCATAATCCGCAGTCTCTGATGGGTTTGAAGGGAAGTTGTCTTCTGAATCTGGAATGCCATCTCCGTCGGTATCAAATGTTGGATAGTAATTATCGGTATAATACATGATACTCATAGCAGTTTGATCGTAGAATGCAATGTGTGCACTATCGTTTTGATCAAGTTGCATATTTATGTAACGTCCCCATTTAGTGGAGGAGTAGTAGAAATCTGAATCAAAAAGTCCCGTGTCTCTTTGTAACAATTCCCCTGAAGTCGCATTGTAACAGGTCAAGTGCACATCGCGAAAGATGTTGTCTCCTCCCACTTTGGTATTGTGATGAGCAATGCATGGGTTTTCGGAATTATCGAGTTCCAGTTGTGTGTAGACAGCAGTTTCATCGCTAGCAACAGAGGAGAGATTCCAACCATCCCATGTACTACCATTTTTGATAAGATATCCTACTTGTGAATAGCCATTGTAATCCATAGAGATGTGAGGAGTGCCATATTGATCTACTTCAATATCACACCACTTCCCTCTTCCCATTGAGGACTCATATTCCAAATCATCACTGATTACATCTGTTTCTTTGACCCAAGATGAACCGCTATATGTTGCGTATCCCATTCTATCTGAGCCTTCATCAAAAAAGCATATGTGAGGAACATCAGCATTGCTTAGAGCAAGTTGCAAACTTTTCTTGTCACCACCAGAGCTAGTTCCTATGTTCTCAGTATGCCAAGTTGATCCGTCATACATCGCATATCTCAAATGGTGCCCACCTAATCTCGAATAGACGATTTGTGGATTGTCAGTAGAATCTATCTTGATTGAAGAATAGAATCCTAACCTATCTATTCCATCATCAACGGTTTGGTTTTGCCAACCGGAATCATTTCTGAATGCATATCTTATCTCATCTATGTTATCTCCTGCGAAGTATGAAACATGTGGTATATCTTGACTATCTATGTCAATAGAGAGCCAACTTCCCGCGTAGTCCCCTAGAGAACCATCAATCGTTTCAATGATCCAAACATTGGAGCCTGAACTTTCTGTTGCTGAAACATTTAGAGTTGCATATGATACCTTGTAGTTTCCATCGCTATGATTTTGATATACTATATGTGGTACTTCTTGGCTATCGAGAACCATTCCTATGCCGCCCCAATCTTTGTTGAAGGTAATCGCATCAGTGATTTGGTCAACATTAGCCCCCGAATGAGAGAGATAGCGCAAATTTTTGTCAGAGAGATCATAATATGAGAAATGCGCTCTCTCTCTTGAATCAATATCTATCGAAATATATTCTCCTTCTTCCTCGATTGCAGAAAGGTTCCAAGATTGGTTTAGGTGTCCATATTTGATTCTACCACTATTGTCTCGGTCAAGATATGCTACATGCGGCAAGTCGTTTGAATCAAGAGCAATGGTACAATATTCTCCAACTCTACCATCAGAATCGACAGTATCGGTTGTCCAGTTAGTACCATCAAATGTAGTGTACATGAGATTCTGGAATTGCATATTGTAATGAATGAATTGCGGTAAGTCATTTGAATCCAATACAATGTCTGAGTGAAGTCCAACATTGTTGATTGAATATGCGGTGAATTTGTACCATGTAGTACCATCATTATACATGTACATCAAATCACCTCCAGTTTCGTTGTAATATGAAACATGAGGCCAATTCCCAGAATCTAATTCAAGTGCTGCATACTTTCCTACGTTATCCACTCCACCCCAATTACCATCTAGAGTCATGTTTATCCATGTGCTGCCATTGTAGTATGCATATTTCAGATTCGTATTGGTTTCATCGCGATAAGCGATATGGGGGTTAATATTAGTGCTGACATCTATGGTTGTATAAGTACCAACGGAGCCTTCTGAATCTACACTGGTGTTAGTCCATTGGGACCCATCAAAATATGCGTACTTCAAATCCTCATTTGTGGCATCATAGTAAGAGAGGTGAGGATTTTCAAATTTGTCTAGTACAAGCGAAGCATGGGACCCGACATCTCCGTCAGAATCTATGGTAGTTGTATTCCAATTCCAACCATCATATTTTGTGTAAATTAAATCGCCATTATCTGCATCATAATAAGCGATATGTGGGTTGTTCATCGAATCTATTTTCATCGAGGAATAAAGTCCTACATCCCCTGCTTCTGCAATGTTTTTCGGCATATTTCCAATCGAAGTTTCCATCTTATTTTGAGAATCAACAAACTCCGAAGAAAACATTGTTCCTAAAGTTGAGATTAACAAAATTGTCGTCAATAATGCCACTTTTACTCGCATGCCTAACATTCGTCGAGAGTATTCACATAAATATAATACTCCATGCTCATGAATGGCGAGTTCGCTGTTTAATGAATAGTCATTTTCTAAAGAATGGAATAAATGTTGCCGGGAGCATTACTAAATATATTGCATAATTTCGTTACAAGAGTTAATTATGGCAAAAAACGATAGTAACTTACCATTATTGTACAGAGGAGTTGATGAAACTATCGAGGTTGTCGCGGTTCGCAATCATTATAGGGATATGAACTATCTTGGCTTATTTTTTCTAATAGCTGCATCTATTGTGTTCATGATTCCTATGATGTTTCCCAATACAGTACGAAATGGATATGAGATAATAATTTACATCGCGTGGTCTTCTGCGATCACGATACTTGGTTTACTAATTCTTGTGATTACTAACATAATTTATTTGTTAAATAGGCCTAAGATATCAAATTGAATTTAGTTACATCTCGTGATAAGATTAGTTCATCTGATTGATGGTTGGCTGGGCCGAGGCGCAGATTGTTTGTTAACCGAAGATTTGGTTAAATCAGACTATTTGGACTTAATCATGACGAACCCATTCGAATCTCCAGATGATTTCGAATCTCGCGTTGCAAAGATGATGGAAGAGAAAATGGCGAGGTTGGCTAAAATGCTAGATGAAGAGCACAAAATTGTGGTTTGGTGGAAAGATGCAGATGGTAAAGTCCAAGACGAATATGCTTGTGGAGACACTCCAGAAGAAGTTGTAAATTTTATGAGAAGTAGAAGTTGGATTGAAGAAGAAAATAAAGATTCTCAAAAATATATGTCCGGNGTCCAATCAAGAAATTTATTGGGCGAAAATTTTCTNTTTTATGATGAAGANTCTTTCCTTCATGGTTTAGTCAAAATTGGTAANNTGCACATCCAAAAATGGGANTGGGAGCCTTGANNGNGAATTATTNCTATTNTGAACTNGGGTTTTGTTTCGTTGGCAAAAANATCACCATCAATCCCACAAAGAAGATTATTGCAGCTACAATGACTGATTGTGAACTNGGTTCCGCNGCTGACATTTTAGATTCAATTGCTTNGCAAATTGTGTCATCGATCTCATCATGCGTCTCATCGTGCGTTTCATTTTGCGTTTCATCTTGCGTTTCATCGTGTATGTCCTGTTGAATACATACCGACCCGCTAATAGTTTCTGTCAGATTTCCATTGANATACTTCATGAANGTGATTTCCCAATGTCCTGCTGCNNCTCTTTGATTNAANGTGAAATCAAATCGTGTTTCNCATGANTCATCCAANTTTTCTGTTTGATTCTCGTTCAATTCACATTCGTATTGTAACNCTGGGGATTGAAGCGTCAAGCCATCCTTTTCTAATTTGACAATCAATGTAGCATTTTCAGTGGAGTCTTTCATCCAAAACCATGCCGAATCTCCTTCTTTCATAGAGTTGTCTGGAATATCTGCTGGATAGACTCCTGAGGAATTAACCATCACAGTGTACTCTTTCAATTCGTGNCCACTNACNGGNGCCANAAACATNAGAATAACAAGTGCCAAAATCAATTTCCGCATACAGATGCTACAAGGCTATTGAATAAATACAATACGGAGGAAGTTGTGCCGGCAACATGGGCAGCAAAATTGTCTCNGTGGGAATGTTCGCGATTTTATTCGGNGCAACAGTACTTAGCGGATGCCTTGCAATGGATGATACTGAAGTAGAAGAAAAGGGNGTTCCCGAAATNTTTTCTGCTGGTGACCCTTTATTNCAAGGAGAAGNCCATGACCACATGAATGCTAGTCATCATCGAGTGGGGACNGATAATATTGAACAACTTGCATTCAATTCTTTGACNACNCCTGGTAACGCTGAAGTTTCAGTTGCGCGTTCCCCTGACGGTAAAGTCTACACCTACCAAGCAGGATGGAATGACATGCATATCGTCGATGTCACCAATGCATCTGACCCTCAAGTAATGGGCGTATATCATGACCCAAATACTCAGGTGCTCGATGTGAAGTACTTGGAATACAATGGAAATGAATATGTTATTCTGCAAAACCAATTGATTGACCCGGGATATTCAGATCCAAACGTTGGAGAATGGAGCGACCCAATTCAGGTTTCAGTTACCTTGGTTGATGTTACTGACAAAACAAATCCAACCTATGTTGATTCGTGGTATGATGCTGACCACCCAAGTGGTCCTCACAATCTGTACCCACATATGATTGATAATGAATGGTATATCTTTGTTGCAAATCCAGATTATGAACAATGTAATTCCGCAATCGGTGAAGCTTGTGGAGGTGTGACGATTGCTCACCTCAACCTACAGGGAAGTGCGTCAAGAGTTCTTCCTGGCGTACCTGCCTCAGGACAGGGGCATACCATCATCAAAGTTGGAGAATATGAGGTTGCTTGGGAGACAACTAGAGGCGGCTGGATCTACATTCACGATATGACTGTTCAGAAATGGCCTGGCGAGGACCAAAACGACCCACGCTATGGACGGACCTTTGTGTACGGCTCTTATTGGGAAGCAGGTCTTCGAATCGGTGATGTTACAGATGTTCCTCACCCAACGAATTCTCCAGAGTTATATCTTCCAATGGCTACTCTATGCAAGGCCGGGCAAGGCAATCCCCTAATGTGTAGATGGAGAGCTCCGGAAGTCGGTTCTTGGATGGATTTCCTTGACTTAGACGAAGATGGCCAACCTGATAGTGGAACCACTGGTAATGAAAACGGTGGACGTGTTTCCTATATTCACTATGCTGAGCCGTTTCCAACAATGCTCGATGTATCTCATCTTGGCTTGGGTGAAGAGCCTCGACATTATGTCTCAGCAGCAGTTGAATGTATTGATGTTGCAGTAGGCACAGGGATTGTATATCTGTTGGATACCACGGAATATTCCAGTGAAAATGGGAACTTCAGATTTGAAATTACAATGACGAGNGATTGGGAAATTCCGTATGCTCAAGACCATTGTTTTGGTTCTAGTTGTGAACTAGACCCCAATGCTGACGAGTGGTTATTGTTTAGCCCACATAATTTCGATAGCGGATATTTCGAGACAACAGAAGAAACCGACCAATCACACGGAGGTACGTGGGATGGAAGGCTGTACATTTCGCATTATCATGCAGGATTATGGATCGTTGATATGGAAACATTGATNGCGCCAGAGTCAACTGACAGGGTAGACATTCATTTCGAAGCAACTGTTGGNTACTATTTGCCTTCAGGGGATGTTGATGGCACTCCACTAGAGAGCGATTACTATGATTTCGGGTGGGTTCCATTCCTTTGGGCTGTTGAATTCCATGAAGGTATAATCTATGCCTCTTGTATCTCAACTGGACTGTATATTTTGCAACTAGATATCGATGAGCCTTTCCTCGGTATGCCGGTTTGATTATGAGCAAATAGGATTAAACNATAATCAAAATTTCAACTCTAGCTCTCATAAATTATTGAGACTGATTGGTTGATGCTGATGGAGTCTTGGCCTTCATCATAATTTATTCTTAATTCGTGTATCCCATANGTGTTGAAATGGATTGTGTTCCAAAATTCTGCCTCGCCGTCTTCTACCTGTCCACTTCTACTTTGGCAGATATCATCTTGTTCGTCTGCTATGTTCCAAGTAAATTCTACAGATTGACCGCCGCCGCTAATATCATTGATCAAACTCGGATTTTCTACCGTCGAATAAACTTCAATCATTAGAGCATGTTGACCACCGTTACTTGGGGTTGGGTCAAAAACCAGCGTCTGAGGATTGTTGGTATTTGTCTCAACCCATTCTATTCTTAATTCAATTCGCACAGGTATTGTAAGGTTTTTTTGTTCACCGTTTTCATCGATAGCGTAAGCGGTGAGATTGTAAATTCCATGATTTGAAAATTCTACAGATACAGATGTTGCTGAGTTAGCATTTACAGTAGTTGGAGAACTTCCATCCATTTTATCCAAACCATAGGTAACCAATTTGGAATCAGCGGTGGTTTGAGAAAAATCAAAATCGAGTGTTACTTTGGAGGTAAAGGTTAGTTCGCCGTTAGAATATGATTCTACNACTGTACCATTATTTAGTTCATAATTAACTAAAAGNTCTATTTTCTCACCTGTCGGTTCATTGGATAAACATCCAGAGAAACTGGCTGAAAAAAACAGAATCAGAATAAATGTGGTTCTGACCTGTCCCATATTGTTCGCTAGATTTTAGTTAATATAAAATTACAACTAATCAATGTATTAAGTTGGTTATCTGCAATTATTTACTACTCCTTGAATTAAACATTAGTTTATACCATCAAGAGAAAAAATGAGATTTGAGAGATATGTTAGANCCTAACCTCAAGAGAACCTCGAGCCTGCTGTTGATTGGAACTTTGTCGTTACTGACTTTAGGAACCGCATCTGCCAATAATACGGACCTTACCGCTGGATCTTTAGATTCAAGTGATATGGTTGCTGTGTCTTTCTGGCTTGCGACCGCTATGATGTTAGCATCGACTGTGTTCTTCATCTTAGAAAGACAAAATGTTGCACCNAAGTGGAAAACATCGATGACCGTTGCTGCACTAGTTACTGGTGTTGCTTGGTATCACTATACTTACATGAGAGAGCATTGGTCAAATAATGGTGAATCTCCATTAGTACTTCGATATGTAGATTGGTTGATTACAGTACCACTCCAAGTATCTGAGTTCTACTTGATTCTCGCAGCTATTGGAGCCGCATCTGCAATGCTATTTTGGAGATTGTTTGGTGCTTCTATAATCATGTTAGTTACAGGATTCTTAGCAGAATCAGAAAAGTTGTCCTCTGATTTGACATGGCCTCTATTTGCTGTTGGTATGTTAGCATGGCTATACATCATCCGCGAAATTTGGGTTGGAGAAGCAAAGCAAAAAGTTGGGGAAGCAAGTGAAGGTACTCAATTTGCATTCAAGGCTATGGCTGTCATCCTGACTGCTGGTTGGGCGATCTATCCATTAGGATTCGTCATTGGTGAAGGTGCAAGCGAAAATGCTGTTAACAATCTAAATATTCTATACAATATTGCTGATGTAGTGAACAAAACTGCGTTTGGTATGATGGTTTGGTATGCTGCAACAATGGATACCAAGGCTGGTAATACCTCTGAAGAATGATTGTTTAGGATTGTACCTGATAATCTGACCAATTTCTAATTGGTTAGAGACAGGGGTGGTTGGGGTTTGCTTAGTGTAAACCCCAATCACGCCTAATACATTGTAATCTAGTTTAGTTCTCTATTTTTTTAGAGAATTGTAAAGAGATATATCGAGTTTATTCTTGTCGTGGATTGCCAAATCTTCGGGAGGCATNTGCTTGACTTTTCGNAGGTAATTGATTAGACGTTTTAGTCGAAATTTGCGTAGNAAGTGAAANGCTCTGGCTTTACTTCCAAAAGTAGGATGTGTTGTATCTGATTCTTTGTTCCATCCCAAATCATCTAATGCATCCATGCCGGTCTCTGCAATGATTATGTTATCGAATAGGGCAATATTTTTCTTAGCTAATTCTAAATCAGAAGTTTCGATTTTTTTAGCAAGGTCATGATTCCTTGAAAATATACGAGTATAATATTCAGGTGAAGAATAGAGATTTCCTTCATTGATATATTGTGTATAATTTGAAGAATTAGTCCACATCCAATAGTGGTCATAATTATAATTTGAAACCAAGCGATTGATTGGATCTCTTAGACAGGTGAGTAGGCTTACTCTAGGGTCTTTAGCGAGCGTTGAAAAATCAGGACCGCCCCATTCAGTGGCTACGAAGGTTACGCCTTTCTTCTCACAGTTATCGATGAAATCTGTGAGTTGATTACTATCCATTTCCCAAAGAGGGATTACTCCCTCTTCGTTACACGGATTACCATTTTCATGTTTGGGATAAAGTATCTCACCATTGGCCATCGCCCTACGNATTACATAGGTACCTGCTGCTTTGTGCAGATGTTGAAACCATACTAAGCGGTAGGCTGCCATTGATTGCGGCTCGCAGATGCCTGTCTTCACGGTTCCGCAGTAAAATGTGGGATAATAGGCGAAAGGGACTTGGGTGACCTCCTGCGCCCCTTACATCATGGGAGACGTGCGTATCGAAGCCGACACCATGGGTGAATTGGAAGTACCTGCAGACAAATATTACGGTTGCCAGACTGCAAGGTCACTGATTAATTTTGATATTGGCGACGACGTTATGCCACGTGAAGTAATTCGTGCATTCGGTATACTGAAGCAGGCAGCAGCAGCAGTTAACAGCGATTTAGGACAACTAGATTCTACTGTCGCACAATTGATTATCGCCGCTGCTGAAGAAGTTATCATTGGAGATTTGGATGCCCATTTCCCATTAAGGATTTGGCAAACTGGGTCAGGGACTCAATCAAATATGAATTCAAATGAAGTTATTGCTAACCGCGCTATTGAAATGGCAGGCGGAGTTTTAGGTTCGAAAACTCCAGTTCATCCTAATGATCATGTAAATCGTGCTCAGTCNTCGAACGATACTTTTCCTACTGCTATGCATATTGCTGCAACTGAAACCTTTGTTCACAATTTATTGCCCAGTCTAGAAGCTATGCGAAATGCTTTGTCTGCGAAAGCAGAAGAATGGGCTGGAGTAGTTAAAATTGGTAGAACACATTTGATGGATGCTGTTCCCTTAACGCTTGGTCAAGAAGTAAGTGGATGGGTTGCTCAATTAGATGCAAATATTTCNAGAATTAAATCAGCATTAACCGGCCTATATGAATTAGCACTTGGTGGAACTGCAGTTGGAACTGGACTAAACACTCATCCTGAATTTGCAGATNGAGTTGCTAGTTCNATTGCAGAAAAAACAGGACTACCATTTGTTTCTGCACAAAATAAATTTGCNCAATTGGCAGCTCATGATGCTGTAGTAGCNGCTAGTGGAGCATTAAACACATTAGCGGTTAGTTTGATGAAAATTGCAAATGATATACGGTGGCTAGGGTCTGGCCCAAGATGTGGTTTAGGAGAGCTNTCATTGCCNGCTAATGAGCCGGGTTCCTCTATAATGCCAGGTAAAGTAAACCCCACTCAAGCAGAAGCGATGACGATGGTGTGTTGCCAGGTAATGGGCAACCATACTGCGATTACGATTGGCGGNAGCCAGGGTAATTTTGAATTGAACGTATTCAAGCCCATGATGATTCACAATCTATTGCATAGCGCAAAATTGCTAGCTGATTCGATGCGCGCTTTTACTAGTAAATGTATTACTGGTTTGAAAGCAAATGAAGATGTGATCAATAATCATCTTGAAAATTCATTGATGTTGGTAACTGCACTAAATAATCACATAGGATATGACAAGGCTGCAAAAATCGCGAAGAATGCGCATGAAAAAGGCATGACTCTAAGGGAATCTGCACTAGAGTTGGGNATGGTGACCGATGAAGAGTTTGATCTATGGGTGCGTCCAGAGCAAATGACTGGTCATGAAAACTAATATCCTGAATCGGATTATCAAAGTGGGTTAAAGAAAGTACTCGCGAGTAGTTATTCGCGCCTTAACAGTCATAAGCATAACGCGCTGGGTGCGCATTACCTGTGAGAGCAGGATGGGAGAACTGGCAAGGGGGTTTCATCCGGGATGGATTTCTGCCCCCTTGCCAGCCTCCGCTGTGACCGCCGGGTCGGCGTCACAATCCTTCGCTTCCGAAGAAGTGAAGGAAAGATCGTTGACTACTTGTTTCCAAGTAGCCTTCTTCCCGATGGCCTGCCAACATCTCAACCGAAGTTTTGATGTTAGCAGGGATATGGCACTTTACTCCCCGAAGAGAGTGAAGCCCAGTTCTTTATCCGAAGATTTAGTCCTGGTTGATTTTCCGAAGAAAATCTATCCATATCCCATTTGGTTGTCCGTTTCCAGAGTATCGTTCCCGAAGGATAATCCCCCGTTCGGTTTCAACCGGTTGGTAGGTGCATCNCTTCAAAAANCCCGAGAGNTTTTTTCAGTTCAACATTCTACCATGCCTTTTAGAGGAAANGTTGGCCCGAAAGCCTGTNATNCCCCTATCCGGCAGTTTACGCAGTATTTGGGTCATCTGTAACCGAGGTTACAGCCCTCCCTTTTCCAAAACATCTCGAAAGTTGTCTTAGATTCACTCTTGCCGAAGCTCAAGTTCTTTCTGCGGGCGTTAAGACTTTCAGGATCCGAAAATCCTGAATCTCTAGTCAGCCTCACTAGCTCTGTCTCCAGAGTTTGTGACCAACGCTTTGTTCGGTTTGAACAGGCCGGTTGGCAAAGGTCCCAGAAGACTTCCGAGGAAGTCCTCCACCACTCCCCGGGGAGCGGCAATCTTCATGTCGGTCATGGAGGCAAATAAACTTTACGGAAATTTGAGGTCTTTTCCAGCGGAAATGATGGGTTGCGTGATATTTTTCCACTGTGACCAGTGGAGAAAAACAGCAGAAAATAACATTATTTTCTTAACGATCTTAGTTTAGCTGCTAGTGCAGATTTACGTTCATCAGAGGATTGGGGNTTTTCACTACTTCTCCGTAAAAATAGGTCTTTTTCCCACACTACTATTTGGCCATCTTCAAAACCCACAGATACCCTACTCTCGGTGCCGATTGCAACCCTGGGACGAGCGGTTTTAATTTCAGAAATAATTGTGCCTTCTAAATCTCTAACCTCCAACTTTCCTGCTATCGTTTCCCAACGGCCACACCAATGAGTATTATCAAATCCAGAAACATGGCAGGTTATCTGAGAGCCTTTTTCCTGCCAATTTTGTTTACCTTCGAACCCGCGAGAGACTATTGTTCCATTTTCTAAAGCAGTAAAGTACGCATTAGTATTCGCAGAAAGACTCTCAACCGAAGAGGCTTCCTCGGCAATTATATTGCCCTCGGAATTAGATACTGTGCCATCCGCATGACCATATAATGTCATTTTATTGGCAGATAATCCACAGGTTACTGGCGATTCAGATGCTAAGCCCTCGTGTTTTCCATCGATTAAGACNCCGCATCTAGGNCGGCCCAGTGCAATAACTAGTCGATCTTTAGATTCGATAAACCATGGCCTTTCGTCTATTTTGACAACATCCAATAATTCACCATCTAGNCTGAATGTCCAAATNGCACTTTCCATGAAGTCATTGTGNTCTATATCNAAAACACTTGAGGTTGCGACCAATGTATCATTGTGTATGACGAGTAAGTCCGACGACCCTTCAAGGGCGAATGACCANGCTACTTCTCCATCTATGATTGACATAATGTGTAATCCACTTGTCACAAAGATTGTATTTTGATGTTCAAGTATTGTTTCGATTCTATCATTGCAATCNACTTGCCAAAGAGTTGTGCCATCTTTGTCCCACCTCTTGAGTCTTCCATCCCAGCCACCAGCTAAGATTCCTCCTTCTTGATCGATATGAATTGCGCTTACAGCCTGGCCTAAATCGCGTATCATCCAAGCCGCGGCCATCATATCCATGGCAGGCGCTTTTGTCGAAGAGTGATGAGGCTGTCGCCCTCAAGCATCCAATTGTATCGATTTTTTAGGTATTGAAAACGTTAGGGCGAAGGCCATCAAACCGAAAATACAAGCGCTGTAGTAATGGCCCACCGTGAAAAATGCTAGAACTGATGAGGTGCGGATTAAAGCTCTAGAACCGTTTTTGATACCGATAATCGTGAATCCTAATGCGATTAATGAAAGCCCGATGAATGCCCAACCTACCATCACGTACATCCCTGCTGCAGATTGATCGATGAGAGGAAAATCCATTTGTTCAGAATGATAGTTNATCGTTCGCACACAGGGTGTGATATTTTCTGGACATTCTTGGTCTTCGAATTCTTCAACTGGAGGCATTTTAAAATCGATATTTGTAAAGCCNATCGGTTCAAAAAATGCAGGCGGGCTGATTATTACTCTATGTTGCACTTCATCCTGAACCCCTTCCTCACTAAATCTAATCAATTTCAGAGTGGTCAGACCGGGGGTCACATTGGTTAATTCGAATTGCCCTAGTTGGTCAGTTGTTGTTTCTTTGGTGACACGCATATCGTTTTCACCGCGCATAGAGATGTATACTGTAATATTAGCAGCCGGCTCTTCTCCTGTTTGTATTGTCCCGCTAAATGTTGCAGATTCTAAAGGAGCGTTTTCAGACATTCGATAAATCCATTCGTGTGGCCTGATAATTCCTGAATCATGAGATACGTAATCAAGNCCGTTAGCAAAACCAAAACAGCAGGTGATAATCAGCAATACTCCTATGCCTTTCAAAACTGGATGNCCATCTTCACTTTTGACCATGAACGCCCGGCCGGATGAAGCAAATACTGGCTCTTCCTCTTCGGGGAGGGCCGTTATATCAGCAACGAGTTCGGGCATGATTATGCGTGGGGGTCGTTCTACTTGAGTAAGATGCGTCCATTAGATTTGGAAATCATCCGNTTTAATTCTGCTTCNCCGCACCAAATAGTGAAGATATTTTCTTCACGTTTGGTGATTATTGCTAAATCATATAATTCGCTGATAAATGACTCCTGGGCCCTCTCTCCTTCTTTTCCAGGGGTGATTTCAATCTGGATTTCTTGNCCATATAGAGAGCTTAGAATTTCCTCTCTTAGTTCTTCGATTCCACTACCGGTATGAGATGAGATAATTGCTGGGTTAGAAAANCCTAACTCTTCCACCACGTCTATTGCGGCAGTAGTATCTGTTGTTTTATCTGATTTGGTGAGTACTACTATCATATTGATGTAAGAATCATCAACTCGTTCCAATACCTCTCTTTTTGAAGTTGCTAGTTTTCTTTTCAGTTCCTCATTTCCATCACTTGAGTCTGCGAGTAATAATAGTAAGTCGCATTGTAATGATTCGTCGAGTGTTGCATGGAAAGCATCCAATAAATCAGAAGGAAGTTCGTCGATAAATCCAATTGTATCTGCTAACAATATCCGAGGGCTTAGTTCCATTCTACCAACAGTTGTCTCCAAAGTTGAGAATAACTTGTCTTCAATCAATACATCCTTTCCTGAAAGGGTAAGAAATAATGATGACTTCCCAGCATTTGTATATCCTGCCAAACCTACAGTTTTAGCNCCGCCACGACTTCTTTGACGCCTTCTCTCTCGTCTGGCAAGAGCATGTCTTTTCTGTCGCTTACGAAGAGATGCTAATTCTCTNCTAACGGTGGATAATACGCTTTGCAAGGCCTGGCTTCCTCCTGCTCCAAAACCTGCGCGTTCGCCTGAAGTTTGTTGGTTGGCAAGTTCTCTGAGAACTGTTCTATCCGCTTGTAATTGNGCTATTCTTACTTGGGTTCGAGCTTCTACGCTGGATGCGTGTGAGGTGAATAATGCTAGCAGAAGACGCACTCTGTCCCATACTTCGGTTTTTAGAGAGTTTCCAATGTTTACTAATTGACGCGGAGATGCGTTTTCATGGATAATTACCAAGTCTACTTTTTCCCAAAGATGGCCTTTGATTCTTGTATTCAGCTCGTCGGCTACATCTTGCAGCCTTCCCTTTCCGAAGTAACCTTGTGGATCTGGAGNTCCTGGCTGATGAATTATTTCTACAATCTCAATTTTCATAGTTTCTGCTAATGCTTTTAATTCTCTAGCATCGCCATCTCTAACCAGTAGTACTGCTTTTCTTCCTTCATGACTAGTTCTTACATCACCTAAACCCACTCCCCCCGAACCTGCGAGTATGGAAAGTGGGTCATCCATGTTGATTCGACAAGGTGCTATGAATTGAATTATTGGTTTGTCGGAAGGCTCTTTTGTTGTAGTCATAACCAGATGGCATGGGCGAGTTGTGTATTACAACATTGGGCTGGGAGGGAGCAGCCGATGTTGGGCAACGTTTAGTACAAATTGTACCCGCTGATATACGGTCCGAGTTTGTCGTTAATGGCGAAGTTGCTTCTTTGAAATTACATCTTGAAGAGCAAAGTATTGAGGCACTGCGGATAAAGGTCGATGCTATGCTTGCCTTATTTGCTGAAGAAGAGGCTCAATGAAGGTCCAGAATTACTGGAGCATGGTCTGAAACCTCTAATCCGCCTCTTCTTTCAATTCTACATGATTTCGTGATTGCAGCTGCTGCTGGATTCCCGAGGAAATAGTCAATTCTCCAACCCCTATCTTTTGCTCTTGCCTGGCCTCGGTTAGACCACCAAGAGTAGATCTTTTCGCCTTCACCTACTTGTTCGCGGAATAAATCATGCCATCCATCTGTCAATAATTTACTAAACCATTCTCTTTCTTGAGGTAAAAATCCACTTGACTTAGCATTGCCTTTAGGATTCCAAATATCATCCTCAGTATGAGCAATATTCAAATCTCCTGCAAGAATAACTGGCTTATCAGACAATAGCATTGGTGAAACAAAATCGTACCACTCATCCATCCATTGCTCTTTGTAATTTTGCCGCTCCTCTTTTGAAGAGCCACTAGGAAGATATGTGTTGATCAAAGTAAGTTCATTATGGCGCGTTACTAAAACACGCCCTTCGCTATCGTTTGGATCTAATGAACCATTCATTCCTCGCCCAATTTCTTGCATCGGAATATTGGCGATTGTTGCTACTCCCGAATAACCCTTCTTTTCGGCTGGATGCAATATCCAAGAATAGCCTTCAGGTAAATCCCAATCTTTAGGCAGTTGTTCTTGTAAACATCTAACTTCTTGCAACATCCAGACCTCGGCTTTTAACTCTTCAAAAAAGCCATCTATGCCTTTTCTAATCGCGGCCCTAATGCCATTAACATTCCAAGTAATGATGCGCATTATTTGTTGCTATAGCAGAGGGTTCTTCACAATATGCCATCGGAAAGAGCCCCGCTAGAATCTGTCAGAGTAATCGATTTATTTTCTCTTTTTACCAATATGTGTGAGCGCCAGCCTGATACTCTTTGGTCAAGTAAATCCTCGATTGCTGATAATCCACCATTTAGAGCAATGCAGGAAAGGTGTGACATCCCCGGGGCTTTACCTGTATGTATGGCGGCTAGATCAATTATTGCAACATCATCTTTGACCAATCCGTGTAATCCTGATAGTGGCTGATTATCGAGCACAATATCAAGCGTTGCTACCTTTATTGCTGCCCCTTCGGGCTTTCCATCACACATTATTACCTCATCAGCTTTGACTTTTACACCACTAGAAAGTAAAGCACCACCTTCAATGATTTCTGTAATTTCTGCCCCGGTTTGAATTGGAACTCCTACTTCTTCCAAGGTAGATGCTAGCCTGCCTATGAGACCGGCCCAACCCTCTCCTACAACACATAAATTACCCTTTAGCAAAGCCTTTTTCCTTTCTGGTAAATCTAGACCCCACCCTGAGATTAATCGTAATGCCTTTTCTCTTACAGGATCTTTGCCCATCTTCAAATTTAGTAATTGTTTAGGATTATTTATTGGATACAAGATTCCATGGTCAATTATCTTGATTTTTTGCGGACGTATTGGTCGAAGAGAAGGTTTTACTTTGCTCACTTTGCTAACCATTTTGTGCAATTTTCCTCCCTTCAATAATAGATGAGGCCCGTGTTCNAGTTGGAAACCATGCGAGGNATTNCTGGTACCTCTNCCTCCNATTTGTTTTCTCTTTTCCATAATTATTACATGATTATTATCCANGTGTTTCCGAACCGCTGTAACAAGGCCTTTAATGCCCGCGCCAACGATTAGAATACGCTTCATATTGCACCCCAACACGTAGGTAATGATGAAATCCTCGTACCATTAGCAGCAAACATGGCAGAGAAAAGACCCCCGCCACACGACAGGGGTGGCAAACTTTGGAGTCATTCGACCGGAGCTAGTAGATTATTGGTTTCAAGTTTTGACCGCTGGACCAGTGCTATGCTGGCTGATGATGGTATTGACATGCCATATATGGGCGGAGATAGTGTGGTTCAAGCAAGCATTTGTGTGCAAGAAGATGGCATCTTAGTCGGTTGTGCNGCGGTAGACCATATGCTACAAATTTGGGCTGGAGGGCTTAACATTTCTTGGAGTGCTGGCGATGGNCGTAGCGTCATCAAAGGNGATGAAATTGCGACAATNTCTGGCGATAGAGAGGCTGTTTTAGCAATGGAGCGTTCTATTTTGAACATATTAGGCCAGTTATCAGGTATTGCTACTGTTGCTAAGCAATGGTCTGCAATAGCACCAGGACAAATTGCATGCACTCGTAAAACAATTTGGGGTTTGCTTGACAAATGGGCCGTATCCTTAGGAGGAGGNCTCACNCATCGATTACATCGTGAAGATGCTACTATGATAAAAGAAAATGATTTNGCTAGCATGTACTCTGATATTTCAGGGCANGGNCCTAGAATTGCAAAATATATTTCAGAAGTNAACTTAGAAGAATGTGGCGCGTTTTTAGAGATAGAAGTTCGAGATGAAAAAGAGGCGATTATGGCTGCGTTTTCATGGTCTGAAAAGCGCATAATAGAAAGTTGTGACAAATTGGTCTTGATGTTGGATAATTTCGGACCGGAGCGCTCTCGTGCAGTAAATGCTGAGTTGGTGGAAATGGGATTGCGCGAGCATGTATGGCTAGAAGCAAGTGGCGGGATATTACTAGAAGATCTTGACGNCTGGAGNGAATGCGGTCTTGATGTTCTATCTACTAGTTCAATAAATCGCGGATGTAANCCTCTCGATTTTTCAATGTTGATAAAATAAAACAGGTGTAGCAATGGGCAAACATAGCGCTGATCCTTCCCATCCAAGATACAAATCCTTACTGATGAGGCAACGATTAGAATTNGCTGCTAAAAAGGGNATGCTAGCNGATTCGGCAATGATTGCTCATGGAAGGGGCGAGGCTTTTGATTATCTATTAGGAGAGGTAACTATACCTCCGGCAATGGCTGCTACTAGAGAAGTTGCAGCAAGGTTATTGGGNGCTAATAATCCTATAATTTCACTAAANGGAAACGCAATTGCATTAGCAGGAAAAGAATTACTTCAAATAGCAAATTTACTGAAATGTCCTGTTGAAGTAAATATCTTCTATCGTACTGATAAACGTATGAAAGCGTTGATTTCTGAACTAGAGNAAATTAAAAATCAACTAGGCTTAGATGTGGAAATCTTAGGTTCTAANCCTAATGCCAAGATTCCTAATTTGGAAGGNCCTAGNNCAAATTGTTGTGAAGAAGGAATAATTCGCTCTGATGTAATTTTGGTTCCACTTGAAGATGGAGACAGGTGTGAAGCCCTAGTTGCCATGGGAAAAGATGTGCTTGTCATTGATTTGAATCCTCTTTCGAGAACTGCAAAAATGGCTAGTGTTACGATTGTTGATGAGTTAAGTCGGGTTGCTGTTAACCTACTAAGTATCATACCTGAGAACCCAAATATCTCTGAGTGGAATAATGATGATAATTTGNATTCTTCCGTACTACATATCTTGAATTCGTTCTCAAAGTAGTTCTCNTTTCGTTATACAATACGAACTGGACAAGGCCCTAAANGTTGAAAATCTGAGTTATCAAACTTCAGATAATTTAGTCGCCAAGATATTAGNAATTGATTCTCCAACATGGCTACATCCTGCGNTTCCACCTAAGTCATAAGTCAGTAATTTCCCCTGCTTAAGGTGTTCNGCAACCGATTGGTCAATCATTTTNCCAATGGTTTTGAAATCATCAATTTGATTACGGCGACCAAGCCATTCAACCATTAATTGAATTGANGTTATACTCGCTATTGGATTGACTTTGTTTAGCCCCGCGTGTTTTGGAGCAGANCCGTGAACAGGTTCAAAAAATGCATGATCNGTTCCNATATTTCCAGAAGCNGCCATTCCCATTCCGCCTTGTAAGACNGCTCCTAAGTCTGTTGCTATATCGCCAAACATATTCGAGCATACGACNACATCGTAATGNTCAGGGGTTCTTGTTAGCCATTGCATAAAGGCGTCAATGTAACCATAATCGCTCTCAATATTAGGATAATTANTAGCTACATTGGAAAATGTTTCTCGGAATAATTGGCAGCCCCTAGTTACATTNCTCTTATCGATACACGAAACTCTACTCACTCCATCAATAGGTGCACCATCGCGCTGTTCTGCGGTTTCAAAAGCCATACGTGCTAAGCGCTCTGTACCTTTTTCAGAAATTGGTCGAGGGTCGTATGCGACTTTTCCTTCTAAGCCGGGGAATGACATCTCCGGGGGCTCATATTGGGGACGGCCCTGTGCTCGATCAGCACTACGGCGTAGCAATGAGTGATATAGGCCCTCTGTGTTTTCTCTGAGTATTGTCATATCAACCATTTCAGGGTCCCATATCTGCCTGAATTTCCCGTGTACTTTGTGATTGATTCCTTCGTACAATTTAATTGGGCGAAGATTCGCAAATAGGTCAAGTCCACTCCTCATTCCTAAAATTACAGAACCGCCTGCTAAATCGCCATTAGGTAATACTGCACCAGGATATCCGATNGCTCCTAAGAATATGGCATCTGCCTCATCGCGGCAAAACTCGNAGGAGCCTTCTGNCCACTCTTCCCCGTGTTCTTTGTAATGCTGTCCTCCACAAGGGATTTCTGTCATTTCAAAACCATGATTCGTATGATTGGAAATTGTATCGAGAATACGCTGTGCCTCCACCGCAATTTCTCTTCCTGTTCCGTCGCCGGGCAGTATTGCGATACGATGGTCGCTCATGAATTGGCCAAGGGTTGCACCTACATGAACGCGCCCCTTTTTGTTTCTGACTTATCCAAATGGTCGATGACCACTGCAACCGGTTTTAGAGGCGTTATGCTGCGCAGTATCGCGCGGCTCCATTGGAATCCATGGTTTTGAGGTAAACTGTACCTTTATGGAGTGCCGCGCGAAGGATACAAAGCATGGTTGATGAGGGCTATGAGAGATCTGAAGAAAAGATTCGGATTGAACAATTACCGCCAATTGTAAAACGCCTCATTGATACTATGTCTGGGATTAATCCAAATTTCAATCTTGAAGATTGGTTAATTGAAAAGGCTGAACAGGACTTTGAAGTTCTGACTTTAGATTTAGAAAGAGAGCGCCTTCAATTAGAACAACGGATTCATCGCTTGAATTCGATATCTAAGCGTATTACAAGTGAGGATTTACGCGAAGACCCAAAAGGGCAAACCAACCTTTTTGATTGCTTTGATTTNCCNGATCCTTTGAAGCATTTAACCAAAAGGATTGATGAAATTGTAGAGGATGANCCGCACCCNGTTGGGACTTTTCTAGATTTAATGCCCGGCGAAGGATGTGATGATCCTTTACTAGCAGTTACAGCTCAGATGATGATGATTGTAGCACAAGAAAAGGTAGGAAATGGTGCATCGTGGATCGAATTAGAAGAAATGTTTGCACCATTGATAGGCAATGGTTTCATTCCAGAAGAATGTGATGAAGCATTGGATCACTTATTGATGACTGGTCAAATCCACGAAGTGGATGATAATTGCTTTATTCCCGATGAGGTATGAAATAGGCGCATTGTTCATGACCCGGGGCCGATTACAACGGTTCAGTCGATTTCAGTAATAAGGGGTTATTTATGTCATTAAGTATAGAAGAATCTGAAATTGCTGCTGAGGAAACTCTGCAAAATTTGAGTTCTCAAATGTTTAAATTGAGACTTTATTCTGTTCTCTTAATCCTATTTGGTTGCTTAATTAGTGGATTAAATGTATACCTATTTGTTTTACCAATCGATAATGAAATAATAAATATCGGTTTGATTTTACCAGCAGTTTTCAGTTTATTGTTTGCATTTTTTATTGTTTCAAGAAGGAGAAAAACCGAACGGGATTTCATTAACCAATTTGATATGACTGAATTATTTGATGTTTCAGATGAACAGAAAAGATTCGAAGAATATCAAAAGATATTAGCGGTTAGAATTAGAGAAAGTTCGATGAATGTCTCGCCTTTAATGAATAGAGGCGGAGATGAAAAGGGCCCAGATTGGGGTAAAACAGATTTCAAGATGGGCGTTGAACCTGTAAGGCGGGATGCTCTAATTGAAAGTGACAAATATGACGGATTAGAAGATGAGCTTACTGTGGGCGAACAACTTAGAGCCGTGGCGGACCAAAATTATGCTGAAATGGCTCAAAAAAGATGGGCTGAAGCCGAATCCAAGGATGTAGACTTAATTGAATACGGTGTAGAAAAACTTGGAGATTTGGTGCGCACAGACTATTTCGAGACAAATGTCGAAGAGGGTATATTTTCGAAGACAGCGAACCCAGAAGATAAAGATTCGAAATAAGGAGGAGAAAACATGGAGGTTAGAGCGATTGTGGTTGCTGGAGGCAGCGGGTCTCGCCTTGCTCCATTAACAGACCATACCCATAAGACGTTACTACCTTTGCAAGGACGGCCGATTATCGATTATGTACTAGCCTCTATACGTAATGCTGGAATTACAAAAATTACAATTATTGGTAACAAATTTATTGGAAAGATTAGACAACATGTTGGCGAAGGTGTTGATTATATTTTAGAAAAAGAGCCTTTGGGGGTTGCTAATGCACTAAATCTGGCTAGAGAAAATAATCAAAATTGCTCACTCTTNGTCTGGTTTTCTGATAANATCACTANNCTAGATTTGACAGAGGATGTCNCATTCCATTCAAAATTATCTTCTGGTGCGACTTTGCTAGTGCGTGAAGTTGAAAATCCTCAGGATTTTGGAATCGCAACCATTGAGGGGGGAGAGATTATTGGTGTTGAAGAAAAGCCTTTGAATCCAAAAAGCAATCTAGCGATTGGAGGGATTTACTTCTTTGATGAGTCGTTTTGGAGTCGTTTTGATAAAGTAAGTAAATCACCAGATTTTTCAATTTCTGATGTTACACGACAATATATTGTTGAGGGGTCTGTTCAATGGAGAAATGTTGGAGAAAATACTTGGATAGATTGCGGAACACCTGAAAGCCTCCAGCGCGCCGCCTTGATGGTAGAAGGTGGACTGTTCAAGGTCCAGGGGGCATAAATATGCGTATTGGAATCATTGGGGCAGGTATTGTAGGAGGGGCTATCGAACATTGTTTTTCTAAACATCATGAGATTTTTGTCCACGATATTTCTCGCGGTACATCTCTAAGTGATGTAACCGATAATGTCGAGTGTGCATATATTGCCGTGCCCACTCCTTCAGATGATTCAGGGGCCTGTGATACATCAATAATCGAAGAGACTTTGAGAGGTTTGCCATCAGGATTTATCGCCATAATCAAAAGTACTGTTATACCGGGAACTACAGCTAAACTTCAGAAGTTATTTCCTGAATTAAAACTAGCCTTTTCTCCTGAGTTTTTAGTAGAAAGAAATCGGCTTGAGGATTTTTCTAATCAGAAGGTGTTGGTTGTTGGAACAGACCACCCAGAGGTTGCTGAACTTATTTTTGAACATCACCGCATTGCTGGCGTCTTATCTACTGATCAGAGATTCCATGTTTCTTCGACCGAGGCCGAATTGGTAAAATACGCCAAAAATAACTTTTATTCTCTGAAGGTAATATTTGCTAATCAGATGTACGATATCTGTAAAGCAATGGGGGTTGAATGGGAAATTGTTAGAGACATCATTACCGCCCCTCAAGATCAGCCAATCGGTGAGTCTCACCTTGAACCATTGATGGGCCTAATGCGAGGGTTTGGCGGTAAATGCCTTCCAAAGGATACACTTGCGTTAAGGGAATTGGCTAAAGAATTAGGAGTGGCTTATACAATATTGGATGCTATGCAAAATGATAATCAGAGATTAAGAGAAATAGCCACTGGCAAGCATAGTGATGTTGCTACGAGGGATGATTGATGGTTCCCCCTAGTGGGTCGTTTCGGCGATATTTGATGACTTCGATGATTAACGTAATTGTATTTTACATATTATGGGAAATCTTGTACTGGATTTTCCCAGATGGAGCATATTGGCCTACAATTTCTTGGTCGGTTGCATGGATTATAGGCTCGTTCTTCGCTCACTGGACACATAGAATCTTAACTTTTAACTCACAACGCGACACGAAATGGACGATTCCCGCAAGCATGGGCCTTTACACAATCGGCTGGGTTGGCTCATCTGCTTGTTATTACATTGGTACCGTATCATGGGGCTTAGATGTCCGGCTAGTGTTTCTACTAAATTCTAGCCTATGGGGGTTCCTAAATTATATTGGACAGCGTGAATTTGCATTCAAAGAAAAATAAAAATTTCAGTTTTGGCAAGGATACTTTTTGTTTGTTTTATCAAAAATAATGAAATGTTCTGCGGGGGATTCAAGTCTAAAGACAGTTACGGGTATACCATGCTGCCAGATACATTGCACAAGTTACCGCGTACTGAAAGATTTTCATATGCTCTACTTCTTGCCTATATGTCACGAATTGACAATGAATTAACCGTTGAGGAAATGGCAATGTTCGAGCAAAGGCTTGGAACTGCACTCCTATCTCCAAAACAACGTGAAAAAATCCGAGTCTCCTTGAAGAATCCGCCTTCATTGGAAGAATGTTTGTCGGGACTTGGTCCTGAGTCGGGGAGACTTGCTTTGCGAGATGCTGTTTTAATGGCCGCCGCTGATGGTACTGTGGATGAAGATGAGAGAGAGGCTCTTGAGGGAATTGTAAAGCATCTCGGATTAGGTGCTGATTCCATCAACCGATTACTTGCTTGGACCGTTGAAGGGTATGCCTGGATGCAATCAGGATATGAATTGCTCAACGACCTCAAAGGGTGAAGTTGATGCTACCCGACGCTTTACTCGCGCTTGGGGAAGAGCAGCGTAGAAGGATTGCTTGTACGCTAGTTCTAGTTGCAGCTGCTGATGGTACTTTGGTACGTGAAGAAATGGCGGCGATTGAATCGGCCATGGGAGCGATGTTGTTACACCCTGAAAGTCGAGAAGAGGTTAGACAACTTCTAACCTCGCCTCCTGATTTACAATCAATACTTGATGGCATGGAAATGGCTGCTATTAGATTGGCCTTGCGCGATGGTGCGTTAGTTGCATCCGTTGATGGCGATTATGATGAAAAAGAGTTAGAGGTCCTACAACAGATTGCAGATGCGGGGGAGTTGACTGAAAAGGAATTATCTATGATTTTGGATTGGGTTTCTGAGATGTGGGCTCTCGGTGCAAAAGGTCGCTCATTCATCGCAACACAAATGCCTGGAGATGAATCAATCCTGTAATATTCTATTCGGCTTCAATGACTGTGTTCTTGGAATGCACAGTAAGGGGTTTTAAGGCCGACTCTTTTATTATCAGTACCGCCCTCGTCGCACTCATACAGTGCCGGATTCCGGAAATGAAGTGATGTAAAATGGGAATTCATCCAAAAATCGGAATCACGGGGCTTCCTCGCTCTGGGAAATCAGCAGTTCTAGCGAAAGTTTTGGAAATGTTAGAAGAGGAGAGACGTAAGGAGATTACGGCTCGTGGAGGCGATGGAGCAGGTACCGACATTATTGGCGGTATGAGAACTGAGCCGATCATGAATAATTCTGAAAGAGTTGGTTACAAAGTAATCGATATTTTTACTGGGGCTGAAGCGGTTATGGCTCACAAGGAGATCGATAGTCGACTTCGAGTACTAGGTTATGGGATAGATTCTGAGGCATTGGAATCGGTAGCCGTCCCTGCAATTGAGCATGCCAGAGATTATTCAGAGGTTATCGTGATAGATGAGATTGGTAAATTTGCAGTTGAATCAGCAGGATTTGTAGAAGTTGTTCGGTCTGCACTAGAAGTAGATAAACCAACATTATTGGCTCTGCATAAAAAAAGTAGACATCCGTTATTACAAGATATTCGAAGAAGGGATGATGGTAGAATTCTCGAGGTTACGCCTGTTAACCGTGCGCTGCTACCATATAAAATACACAAACTAATGCGTGAAACATATTGATTTCAGCGTTGGGTTCTTTGTATCATTATTGTTGGGCCATACATGACTCCCGCTATTGCTGCCCAGCGTCTGCTGTTTGGTACAGGCTTAGGGATGATACTGGCAACCGGTTTAGGATTGATTTCGGGACTGATAGAATTTAATTCCTTAGGGCTTGAATTAATGATACCTATCTTTGGCTTTACATTTTTAATTCTTGGTTATTTTACTGGAAAGGGCGAGGGGCCGTTGAAAGATTGGTTTCCTTTAGAAAGTCGTGAAAAAATGGTTTTGAGGCTTGAAAATGAAATTTCTACTTTAGAGAAAGATTCACACCTAGGAGATGCTTGGGCTAAGTTAGAAGAGACTATGCTCTCTAAGGAATTGGAGGAAGAATAGATGGTGGTACAAGTCCAATCCGGTAGTAGCGGCGGTAATGTTGCTGGAGGAATTGTCATACTAGTAATCTCGATTCTCTTCATGATTATTGGAGTTTTGATTCCACCACTGCTTTGTGTTGGTTTCATTATGTTGATTGTAGGCATTGTGATGCTTTCTTCGAGTGGGGGAGGCAAAAAGGCGATTGTTATCCAGCGACCCGCAGCACCAATTATGCAAAGGCCGGTTGTAATGCAAACTCCGGTTCCTTTACCGGCCAGACCTGTTCAAATGCCGATGCAGCAAGCACCGCCTCAACAAACGATTGTTCGCAATACCGAATCTGCTTTTACACAAGCTCAGAATCTAGAGAAAGCGCGTGATTTTGAGGCTGCGGCCGAAATGTACCAAAAAGCAGGAAGGTTCGAAGATGCTGGACGTGTGCGCCAAGCTCATTTGGAAAAGGATCAGGCGATGGTGCAGATTGGTCATATGGGAAATACTGTACTGAATGATTCGGTCATGGTCAATGATTCCGCGCCAGCAAATAATTCGACTTGTCCTCACTGTCAGGAATCGGTCGATGCGTCTTGGAGTGTTTGTCCGTATTGTCAGAGCCCTTTACGATGATAAGCATCAATTACTTGATGTCTATGTAATGGCATGATTCCTGCATCCGTTGTCCAAGCGGTTGTGCCAAAGAAGAAGAATGGGTGGTGGAAAGTCTCCCTAGTTTTCTTTGTCATTTTTTGGATAATGATTGCCATTGATTCTAGTAACGAAATCTATGAAGGAGATACTTACCTTGCATATGATAACTCGGGATATTTCCAAGAATGGTATGAATGCGAAAATGGTGAAAGCGTTCCAGCAGAATTTGTCAATGATGGCGAAGATGATTGTGGCGATTGGTCTGACGAAATTGAAGAAGAATCTGTGATGACTTCGGTAATTGGAAGTGGTTCG
>PALS01000050.1 GCA_002706615.1 Methanobacteriota archaeon | reverse complement strand
GTGCGGACTGCATAGCCATTCACATCAGGAGGTCCATTCGCCAACACGTGCAATACTCGCATCGTTAATCCCCTGAAATCACACCTACGACTATGTCGGCGATACGCTCTGCGGTTTTACCATCCCATAAATCGGGTATTCTCCCCGCCTTCCCCCCGTTATCGAGTACATCGTTCGCAGCATCAAGTATTACTTGTTCATCATTCCCAACAATCGTATTGGTTCCTTCAGTCACTGTGATTGGACGTTCGGTATTCTCTCTCAGTGTTAAGCAGGGGATTCCTAAAGCAGTTGTCTCTTCCTGGAGTCCTCCAGAATCTGTTAATACCAATTTAGCATCAGCCATTAGAGCGACAAAATCGAGATATCCAGCAGGACCTGTAAGCACAATATTAGGTATCTCTTCTAAGCGTTGTATTAGGCCAAATTCTTCTGCACGATTCTTAGTTCTAGGGTGTAAAGGAAATACCAATGGTAGTCTTGAACCGATTTGTTCTAGTGCATTTAGAATTCCAGCAAAAGCCTCCTTATCATCAACATTGCTTGGCCTATGTAGAGTTAATACTCCGTAATTGCCCTTCTCTATTCCAAGATCAGCATGTATAGTACTTGTTTTAGCACGTTCTAGATTATTGAACAATGAATCGATCATAACATTTCCAACGCGTTTTATTCTCTCTTCAGCCACACCCTCCTTTCGGAGATTTTCATCTCCATCAGGAGAAGGTGTGAGAAGGAGGTCAGCGATAGCATCAGTAATCAAACGATTGACTTCTTCAGGCATTTCTCTGTCAAACGAACGTAAACCTGCTTCAACATGCGCACATGGAATCCATTCTTTGGCGCAAACCATACTACATGCTACAGTCGAATTCACATCACCTACAACAATAACCATACTAGGATTATTTTCTTTACACACTTTCTCAAACTCCACCATAACCTTTGCAGTTTGAGTTGCATGGCTGCCACTACCAATTCCGAGATAGATATCTGGCTGAGGCATTCCCAAATCATCAAAGAATACTTTTGACATATTTTCATCATAGTGTTGACCTGTATGTAATAAAATTTGGTCAACACCACGTTTTGCAAGTTCAGCATGTATCGGTGCGATTTTCATAAAATTAGGTCTGGCTCCTACTACTAGTATTACTGGTCCTGTCATTTTTTCCCCTCCAATATTTCATCATAAATTTTTGTAACTCTTTCGGAAATTACTTCCCATGAATGATTTTCAATTACCCATTTATTTGCATTTTTCCCAATGCTGTTACGTAGCCCTTCATCAAGAATAACCATTTCTAGTTTCTTAGCTAGGTCTTCAGAATCGTCTTTTTCAAAAACCAAGCCAGTGACGCCGTCATCAACAATTTCAGCCAGTGCTTGAACACTAGATGTAACTAGAACTTTACCAGAACCCATCGCTTCAAACGGCTTCAAAGGAGAAACCAATTCACAGACACGTAACCCCCTTCTAGGAAGAGGGGCGATATCGATTAGAGAATAATACCGCTGAACTTCTTCATGAGGTATTCTTCCAGTAAATACAATCATGTCTTCTAATTGTAAAAACCGAGCAGTCCGTCTTAGTAATTGCATTGTGTCACCATCTCCTACTAACAATAATCTGAAAATATCACCATGCTTTTCTTTGAGTATCGAACATGCTTCTAATAGCAAATCAAGCCCTTCATAATGTACGAATGAACCTATATATCCAATTACGACCTTATCTTCAAATCCTAGATCTTTTTTCAATAATTTATCTTTGGGATTCAAATTAAATTTGGAAGAATCAACTGCATTTGGGAGTACAGAAATCTTAGATTCTTTAACCCCATTTTCTACTAATATGTTTTTTAAAGCCTTTGTAATAGTGAATACATAATCAGATTCTTTCGCTGTTTGAATTTCAAATCTTTCACTTAATGTATAGTGATCTGAACCCTCGTACCCCTCTCGTTTAGTCGATTGTGTAAGATGCCAAAATCCACGAACCTCGTAAATAGAAGGTATTCCAAGTGCCTTCGCTGCCTTCGCCCCAGCAAGGCCCACAACAAAATTAGAAGCCGAGTGTATTGCAGCAGGTTTAACTTCATTAGCCATAGAAATCAAAGATGAAATTGCTTGAGATTCATATCGCTTAAGTCTGTTGAAATTATACACTTCTTGATAATTAATTAGATTTGAAGATGATGGATCTGTTTCAGTAAAGTAATATTCAACATTATCTATTTGTTCGATAGAATTCACAACTCCTCCTTTGAAATCGCTTCTATCAAGGGGATAGCCGTGTCTTAACATCACCTTTACATCATAGTTTTTTGAAATCAAAGAAGAGATTAATCCATGAGTACGTATTGCGTATCCAGAACTGGTATGTGGCATACTTTGACTTGCATGGTAAATTATACTCTTACTATTTGTTTCTAATTTACAATTTTTAGGGATTTTAATCTTCAAACCATTCGCGAGTAGATTTGCAGCATTTTTGAATCTCTGTTGCTGCTCCTTACGCCAATCACTATTTGGCATTAAACTCAACAAATCTAATGGGCGTGAGAAATTACCTCCTTTGCCATGAAGTTGTATCAGCGTCCTCAATGCCCGGTCATCTTTCCCAAGATCTACAAATGATTCTCCAAAATCTAAAGCGATAACTGGTGAGGTTTTTGTGAGTGCGCGTAATATACCAACGAATACATTTTTGACAGAAGGTCCGTATTGTGCTGAAGATAACATATGATTCATAATTATCGAAGCCGCTTTAGATTGTTCTTCACTAGTCATTGCGAAAGAGCCTTCAGAAAAGGTATCACGTATCGAATTTACACTTACACTACCTCTTCTGACCGAAATCAATATTTCTTCGACTAACGAATCTGCCTTTCTTGAAGAACTACTGCTGGGTAAAAGCTCTGGCGTAATTAGTAGCGAAGATGGAAACAATTCTTCTTCCTTATTTTCTTCATCTTCTTCAACGAAATATACAATTTTCTTTTTACCACTTCTAATCATTTTCTCAATTTTCCGAGGTAACCAAGTCAGAAATCGCCCGACTCTATAACTTAGAGAACCCTGGGTCCTTTCTAATTCCTCTAAAGCGGTTTTCTCTCTAGTTGAAAGAAGATTTACCCAACGGCGTTGCCTTTCAAACTCTTCACGTAAGTATTCGATTTGTTTACTTGAAAAGGTCAATGACTCTCCGTCTTTGACAGCGACTAATGTATCTTCAAAATCACTCATTGAATCACTCCTTTTCCGATTCATAGAATTCAAATGTCGAATCTAAATTTCCATCGGTTACTATTTTGCCTTTTTCAATTCCATAGGCCTTATCGCACATACTTTTCAGAATTGACTTTGAATGTGATACAATTACAACCGTTGCATCACCTTTTACTAACTCTTCAATTCGTGCCCTTGATTTCTTCCTAAACTCATGGTCTCCAACACTCATTACTTCATCTAATAGTAGAATATCGGGCTCTAAATTAGAAATAATTGCAAAACCTAATCTTGCCCTCATACCTGCTGAATAAGTTCGAATAGGGTCATCAATAAAATCTCTAATACCCGCAAAATCGATAATTTCTTCTTCCATCGACTTAATCGATTTTACATCAAAACCAAAAATACTTCCAGTAAGTTTTATGTTTTCTCGCCCAGTCAAGTCTTGATTAAATCCAGTACCGATTCCTGCTAGTAGTGTGATGCGACCTTCTACTTCCACCGAGCCTTCATCGGGAGCATAAATTCCTGCAATCACTCGCAATAAGGTACTTTTTCCAGAACCATTCGGTCCCATAATACCGACTACCTCGCCCTTTTTTATTTCTAGATTGATTTCGTTTAATGCTCGAAACCATCTTTCCTTTCTAGGTATTTTTTTGAACCTTCTAGTGACTATTTCACGTATCAGCCCGGTACCTTTTTTCTTTCGAGGATAATCTAAAGCCACATTTTGAACAGAGATTGCAGAATTTTTCATATGAATTTCACCGCCTTTCTTTCTCTACGTAAAAAGTATATAGCGCCCAGCCAAAAGATTACAATTGTTGTTGCAAAGGTGATGATCAGATTTACAGTTGGGATTCCCAGTGGTGCACCAGTGAATGCGGACCTAATCATTGTGATGTAAGTTGCCATCGGATTAAGAATAAGATATGTTTCCACATATTGTGACGGGATCCGCCCCCCTGTAATCATCTCGAGGGGGTAAAATACTGGCGATAAGTAAAAACTAATTCTAAGCCCGATAGTGACCATGTGCTCAATATCTCGAGCCTTGGTTTGAAGAATACTAGTAAATAATGCCAATCCAGTTGCAAAAATAGATATCATAATTATGGCAACAGGTAATAATAAAATTTGACTTGTAGGTAGCAAATCATAAGTTATCAGTAACGGTATTATTACTAGAAGGCTTAGCATAAATTCAAATAAATTATATCCCGATTTTGAAAATATGAAAATCTCTCTTGGAAAGTATACTCTTTTGATTAGTGCATTATTGCGCTGAATACTGGTAGTACCATTTGAGAATGTTTTCGCAAATAAGGACCAAGCTAGAATCCCTAATAAGATAGTTAGCGGCCTAAAAGGATCATCACTATCCGAAAGAATCGCAAATAGAATGTAGAACGTTACTGTTAGTGCAAGCGGTTCCAATACTGACCATCCATAACCCAAAATAGAGTTGTGGTATCTTACCTTCAAATCCCGTCCGACAAAATGTTTGACGAGTTGCCTATAACTATACAAATTTTGCATTATCTTAAATGGAGCAGATAAAAAGGGGAGGCTTCCGTCTCTACGAAGAACCTTATTTCGCTCCACTCCCATGAAATACCCTGATATCAACTACCATTTAATGAAAACCGCATAAGAATGCGGCGTTGTATTATTTCAACTCTAAATCAGGATTGACGACCAGCATCAAACATCTCACGNAGAGANCCNTCTTCNAGCATCTCTAGAGCGATATCAGACCCGCCAATAAGTTCGCCATGGACAAAAACCTGTGGCATTGTAGGGAAATCAGACCAAGCACAAACTGAAGGTATAGCCCTTGGGTCAGAAAGAATGTTGACACTTGCAAATGGCTCGCCTAATGTCTGAAGCACTTGAGAGGCCCGATTCGAAAAGCCACACTGTGCTGCATTTGGCTCTCCTTTCATGAATAATACGAGAGCGTGCTCGTCTACGATTGCTTGTAATTCCTCAGGTGTCCAGTTCATTTTCATCACTCCTTGTTTTGGTGCTTCTGTATCCTCTTGATATGGATTCCGGTCCCNCCAGCATGAGGATGGAACACAGTATCATCTGCGGGTTTAGCCTGAGCGGGAGTCATACATTTCAAATCAAGAGCATGAATAGGGCGAGGAATATGGTCTCTAAATAAGTTCAAAATTAATTTTTGACGTTGCAGTGGCCTCATTCCTTCAAAGGACTCATCAATTACCCTAAGGTGAAAATGGTCTTGAGTGCCATTTAGGTCGATCGCTTCGACAACACAATTTGAAAGAAGACCCCGTACTTGTTCTTCCATCCATTCAGTAGTGACCATGTGTTGGCCCAGAGGGGGCTGTGCTTTGAACCATTGTCTTCTAGCCCGAGTTATGCGAAGGCCAAAATTGGGTAGAGATACTCTTTGGCTTGCATCTTCAGATGGTTTTGCTATAATCTTTGGTTTGTTAGGNCAAATAATACTCGCAAAGGCTTTACTGAAATCTGATTATGGATTATTAGTAGTCATTATTGATGCCTTTGCTACTATGTATATTTTGATCGATGCAGGCTTACCCACCCTGCTGGGGAGAGACGGCCCGCGTGCACCAGGGCGAGCGAGAGAGGCCGCACATAGGATTTTGAAATTGCAACTAATCATCGCAATACCATTCATTATTGGAAGTCTAATCTTTTCATATTTTATTTGGGATGATGTGCCTTTCGGATTGTTAGAAGCATGTGCGATAGTAGCGATTGGGCATATCATGTCTTATCCTCATCGCAGCCTTTTGAGAGCACTGGGCGAGGCTCGTATTGAATCATTGATTAAATTCATTGAAAGAGCGATTACAACGACACTTTATGCAGTTTTACTTTGGCAAGGAGCCGATGACCCGCGCACATATGCAATCGCATTTGCAGTTGGGGTCATAGTCGCCCTAATCATCTCCTTGTGGCAAGGAGAAAAGGTTGGTAAATTAGCAATTGGAGAAGGCGAATTACCTAGTGAATGGGATACAAACAAAAGTTTGCTAATTGCTGCCTTGCCCTTTGCAGTAACTCTAGGAATCTTACCCTATGTGACAAAACTCGAGAAATTTTTGCTCGCTGGATTGGGGAACTATGATGACGTAAGTATCTATCATGTCGCTCAATTAGCTTGGATTGCTGGATTGATGTTACCTCAAGCAATGCGCGCAGCATTACTGCCCTATCTAGGAGAGGTTCGCGATGATGAAGAGGAGTTTAGTCATCGAATGTTAAAGGCGCACCACATTACTATCGCCCTTGTCCCCATAGGATTGTTAACAGGATTTTTGGTAGTTAATTTTTCTATTCCACAATTTTTTGGTGATGAATATTTGGATTCAATTCCAGTCTTTGAAATTCTTCTTGCAGGCTGGGCGATGACTTTACTTTCTGTTCCATGGTATGTTGCTTTGCAGGCTGGAAAAAAGCCTTGGATGTTTACTCTACTCCTGTTTTTGGTTGTATTAACCGCTGGACTTACTGGATGGTATTTGATTCCTAAAGTAGGGGTCATGGGCGCAGCCTGGGCCAGTTTAATTGGAACCAGTGTAATGCTATCAGCATCGAAATTAATCTGCTTGGATAAAGATCATCTTACCGATGCAATCGCATTATTATGTGTAATAACCTGTTACCAATTGTCTATTGATAGTTGGTATGCATTGGTTGGATTATTCACAGTGATTCCAGCAGCTCAGTCCATTGCCTACCTACGCTCTTTGCCAAGAAACGATCAGGAAGAGTGACCTCTTGGCCTTTGGATAAAACCCGTTCCACAGCATCTGCTAATTCGCTAACATCTCTTTTTTGGACTTCATCAAGCCATTGCGATAGGTCGCCAACATCTACTGCCACAACTGGGCAACCACACATTATCGCTTCTTTGGCTACTAGNGGCCCCGATTCTCTATTTGAAGTGATGAGNGTTACATCAGCNGCTAGCATNCGGTCCCATACCACCGGTCTTGGCTGTTTTTTCAAAGTTGTAATTCCGATTTTCCATCCTCTAGTTTCCAACTCCTCTCCAACCCTTAATGCTAGAAGATGGTCTTTTTCNGGCCTTCTTGGGTCGGATGGAAATAAAATATCCAATTTTGATTTTCGAAATAAGCCTTTGAATTTCTTCATAGGTTTATGCCATTCTTCATCTACATTTACGTGACAAGGAATGGTTAGTGAATTAAATCGGGAAAGGCTATCGCTGACAACTACTAATTTCGCTGCATCTTTTGCCAGAGCCTCAATACGTTTTGTAAGATACTTTATTTTCAAAGCAACATCAAAATCATGGCCATGTACAACTGCAATCCAAGGTATGTTTAGCCGCTTTGCAATACTTTTGGCGGTATTTGCTGCCGGCCATATGGTGTGGCAAATNATTGCCTCAGGCNNCCACTCTTCCAAATNNACCTTTTTTCTTCCAGAACTCCACGCAGTAATCATTGGNAATTCAGGGAACTCAAAATGNTTCACGACATCAACCTTNACCTCTCCGTGAGANTAGCTTTTTGGCGCTTTAGATACGCCNTCCATAGTCGANCGTCTAGCCTCATTAATCCTCAACATCCGCGGNAATACATTGAGGACTCTGACTTCATGNCCTAACGAGATTAGNAATTCTGCATGGTCTGAAACGAATGTTCCTCTAGCAACATTATCTGGTAAGGGGTAGAGCCGGGTGACCAGCAAAATACGCATCAAAATCACTCAAGTGCTTTATGGATTATAGCNAAATTTTCAGCAACACTTGCTTTATCGTTAAACAGGCCGGAACCAACAACGCAATTGGAAACTCCCCACTCTCTNAGCATTGCAATATTGTGGGCNTTGACNCCGCCATCGATTTGAATTTGCACCGGCCTTCCTCCAGCAGCAACCTGTTCATCTATCGCTTTTTTCAAGCGACGAACTTTTGTTTCTACTGCGGAGATAAATGACTGACCGCCAAAGCCAGGATTCACACTCATAATCAATACTAAGTCTAACTCTGAAAGAACTTCCAAAGTAGAATCTATCGAAGTCCCTGGATTNAGTACAACTCCTGCGCTTGCTCCACCATCNCGAATCGCGGTTACGCACCTATGTAGATGCTTTACTGCTTCTACATGCACAGAGATATGATCGCACCCAGCATCGATATATTGCTGATAAGAGTCTTCAGCATTTTCAATCATNAGGTGNGCATCAAAAGTAGGNCCATCTCCAAGCGCTTTTCGCAACTTAGCAATCACAGGAGGNCCAAACGTGAGATTTGGCACGAAATTTCCATCCATTATATCGAGNTGTAACCAGTCTAATCCGGCTTCAACTGCCTCTGAGCANTCGNTTCCAAGATTTGCTAGGTCNGCNGTTAATATCGAAGGTGCGATAATCATGCAGTGTCCNCTCAATTACTGCGAGAAGCAGGGATGAAATGAGGCTTGGGGTTAAGCATAAGGCTTTATGACGGACTCGATTAGGGCAGCATGGTGGAAGTATGGGTGAAGTAAAAGCAGTAAGAGATGNAAATTTTGATGCGACAATCAATGCNGACGAATGGGTACTAGTCGATTTTTGGGCACCGTGGTGTGGNCCGTGTAAAGCNCTGGGNCCNGTTCTTGAACAAATTGCTGCGGAATCTCCTGTAACGATTGCAAAGGTAAATACCGATACTGACCCTGCTAATGCTGCAAAGTTAGGTGTTCGAGGAATTCCAGCATTATTCCTTTATCATAACGGAATGTTGGTCGCTAATCAAACTGGAATGGTTCCTAAACCAGCTCTAATGTCATGGTTAAATCAACACATGACAGCAGATGAGTTCTGATCATTCTAATTTTTCTTGACGACTTTTAGCTAAGTCGCCAACTTCTCTGAGCAATCTCTCTCTAAGGGCCTCGTGCAACCACATCCCATCTTCTAGATCAAGTAGAAGTCCATGTGTCAGTAATCGTTTTGGAGGCTCTCCATTCCATCCTACTGCATTAGATAATTTCGACCATGGTATAGGTTTATCAGATTGAGCGAGGGTTGCTAACAATTCCTTTTCTTCCTCAGGCATGTGAGTAATGATTTCTTCATCTAGGAATCTTAACCAGTCGCCATGTGTTGTTTTACCATAAATTTCTAGCAATTCTAAGGCTAAAGGATGCCCTCCAGTCATTCGATGAACTTCTTCTGCAGTTGGTGGACTTCCCTCCATTTCCCCAACCCATTGTGAAATTTCATCCAGAGATAGACCTTGTAATGGCATCTCTTTTACAACATCTCTAGTATGTACATCTCTTCTATCATACACATCTAAAGTTGTTCTAGATATGAATAGTAAGCGCAACGGAGTCTTTGTTGAGATATCTAGTAATGCCCCAAGTAGATCTCTTGCCTCGTCAACAATATGGTGAACATCATCCAAAACGATTAGCCAATATGGAGGAGGACCTCCAGGCTCATCTTTGAAGCGTTCTCTAATAGCAGCAGCATCAGTGAGATAAGCCAATAGTCTACGACGCCAGGAATCGACATCAAAATCAGCACCAGGGGATAGGGGAAGAGTGTCCATCAATTGGTAGGGGTCGTGCTTATCGCTAACTCCAAATCTATGCAATAATGAAACTGCTAATCCAACAGATCTATCCCATGGCTGACACGGATACCAGCATACTGAAAGATGTGGCTCTTTCTCAATCTGGCTGGCTAACCAATTTGCAGCAAGTGTAGATTTACCGATTCCTGCAATACCGTGCATAACCAAACAAGGACGACGCTTAGAAAACCAACTTTCAAGCTCTAACAAAGCACCTTCACGTCCATGAACTGGTCTAGTTTGAGGAGGTGAGGTGTGGTACGTCGCATGGACTCCTGCTAGTAGAGTCAATCTACCTGGAGGAGGAAGTTTGTTTTCATCTTCGGTTTTTCTTATAGGTCCAAACCTGATATCTCCGTAGGTTAAAACCCCTTCATGTTGAGAGTGCAATAAAATTTGCAATAATGAGAGTTCAGCTTCTAAACGCTCAGCAGCCTCCCAAGCCTCTATTTCCAGCAAAGTCCCNTTTCTATCCCTAATGAGAATTTTTATTGANGATAATTCTGTAAATCNTTTCTTGGCCTTTTCTCGTCCCAATTCGGTTAATTGCCAAGTCTTCTGCCTCCTATCATCNCCCTTGATTGAACGGGAATGCTCGGTAACACATTTCTCTTTGAGCAAATTCCGCATNGTCCTAGAAACATTTGGCGGATGCTGAGCACAAGCTTCAGCAATTCCAGGGCGTGTTAAAGCAGCGGTGACAACGAAACGGTCNGCTTGACTATCCTCTTGCATTAGATGCAAAAGTATGCGGTCTCTGACCGCGATATTCACTCGGGGNAACTCGTCGGCCACATATTGGGCTTGATGACTTCAACTTCAACACTTGCCCTATTTGAAGTTCTAAACGATTGTGATAATTACCTATACAAGGNAATTCTATCGCACATTAAGACCACAANTCCTTTTGTATAGAACAGTACCCCGTGCCATGCGAGGCGATTTGAGGCAGTCAAGGTCGTATCTCAAATCGATACTATTGTCCGTTTTGATGGTGAGCATTGTTGCTTTACCAATAGCCTCTGCAGGCGACTTAGATAATGACGGAGTTGACGATTCTCTCGATGACTGCCCAGTTGCTGCAGGAAATAGTACCGTTGACCGTGTAGGATGCCCTGACCAAGATGGCGATGGGACGAGTGACAAAAACGACCCATGGTCAATACAGGCTGGTGGATTTTCCGAAGACACTAGACAAGGNACTAACTTCGATTATTATATCTCGTTATTTAGTAAAGATGGCGATTTTTTCATGACCTCTGATGGTTCATGGTTGCGCATTTGGAATACTACCTTGATGCAAAATGTGAAATCTGCAGAAATAAGCGGACTTTATGACATCGCTTGGTCACCGGATGGATCTCAAGTTGCAGCGGTAGACAGCAGTGACCAATTATCGGTCTACTATACTAGTAACATAAGCAATGCGTATACGGTAAGCGTCGATGTAGGTAGCGGAGATCAAGCTACTGAAGTCGAATATAGCCCAGACGGGTCTATGATTGCAGTAGTGATTGGACGTTCTGGAAATAGTGGAACAAATGGCGAAGTACAAATTTATAATTCTCAAGATGGAACTGAAATCACTTCCTTCAACCCAGCATCCGATGATGAATTTTATTCTGTAGATTGGAGCCCAGATGGTAGTAGGATTGTAATCGGTGGCGATGAGGATATTTGGGTATATGAAACCTCAACATGGACTCAAAACGCAACACGAAATACTAATCGAGGAACAATTAATGCAATCGCATGGTCCCCCGATGGCAAGTCGATTGCAGTATGTGAAGCATGGGCTAACAACAACGGTGCAAGAATTAGAATGATCGATTATGATTCGATGAACGAAAGATGGGCNTATTCAACATCAACCTCATGTAATGATATTGAATTNTCNCCAGACTCAACCCAAGTTGCAGGCGCTCATACATATTACCAATCCGATGGTGCAAGCATTCGTGTTTTCGAGACACATGCAACTGTTGCTAATATCATCGATACTCTAGCAGCGCCTCGACCAGGCGGTTGTACTTCTGGTGGCGGTGGAAATAATTGTGGTTCNATTTATGGCTTAGATTGGCANCCTGANGGCATGTACATCATTTCAGCTCATGGCAGAAANGACGAAGGAATTTATCACTGGAAAGTNGACCCTGATATCGATAATGATGGTGTTCTAAATCAGGATGATGCNTTCCCTGAAGAAGGAACCCAATGGGATGATAGTGACGGAGATGGCTATGGCGATAACCCTCTNCCCTCGTANCAAGGTGANGAATGTCCAAACANATTTGGAACATCAACNCAAGATAGGTTCGGCTGTATCGATTCTGATGGTGACGGCTGGTCTGATGCAGGAGATGTATTCCCGGNTGAACCCACTCAATGGGCCGATAGTGATAGTGATGGATATGGTGACAATTATTTCTATGACATAGAACCNGTTACTGAATTACATCTAAACCAACGNGGAGANGCTTTACCGATGAATCCNACNCAATGGAACGATACAGATGGTGATGGCTATGGNGACAATTATGCTAACCTTTCATGGGANTCTTACAGGCCAGCAGAATGGCCTGGANTATACGATGCNGCGGCAACCGAAGTTGACGCATTCCCTCTAGACCGTCAACAATGGGCNGATAGTGATGGAGATTGGATTGGTGATGAACCATACACCAGCCGTTCCGACGAATGTCCAAACACTTGGGGAGATTCGGAATANGATAGACTAGGTTGCTTAGATTCTGATGGCGACGGTTGGTCTGATGCCACTGCNAATTTCCCTGCACATCCAAATTGTGTAGCTCCAATATACCCTAATTGTGCAGATGCTTTCCCTTATGACCCAACCCAATGGCGAGACAGTGATGGTGATGGATTTGGCGACAATACCAGTGGAAATAATTCAGACGATTGCCCCGGCGAAGAAGGATATTCCTTTTTGGACAGAGTAGGTTGTCCTGATGCGGATGGCGACGGTTGGTCCAATGCNGGAGACCCATTCCCTCAAGATGCGACTCAATGGTCAGACCAAGATGGAGATGGTTATGGTGATAATCAGCAAGGAAATAATCCTGATATGTTCCCTGTAGATCCCGGACAATGGTATGACACAGATGGCGATGGTTATGGAGACCGACCCGTTGGATTAAACGGCGACTATTTCCCTAACGATTCAACTCAATGGTCAGATTTCGATAATGACGGATTTGGAGATAATTCCGATGGCAACAACGGTGACCAATGCCCTGAGTTATACGGACAATCAACAATTCCTGAAGCACGTGGTTGTCCAGANAGCGATAATGATGGCGTAGTAGACCCATTCGATGCATTCCCTGATGATTTCTACCAACAAACCGACAATGATGGCGATGGCTTTGGTGATAACCAAGCAGTTCCTAATGGNGATGAGTGCCCTGATGAATANGGGACTTCAACAAATAATTCTCGACAAGGTTGCATAGATAGCGATAATGATACTTGGGCTGATGTAGANGACATGTTCCCTGCAGATCCAAAACAATGGGTTGACACCGATTTAGATGGCTGGGGTGANAATTATGGCTGGNTTAATATGACCATTGCAGATGAGGANGACTTCGGCAATATGATTATTCTTAGAGACCAATGGGGAGACGCTTTCGTTACCGATCCTTCTCAATGGTCAGACCAAGANGGTGATGGNTTTGGTGANAATTCAACNGGAAGATTACCAGATGCTTTNCCGCTTAGAGATACACAATGGGCNNATACTGACGGNGATGNNTATGGNGACAACCAGAAAAATGGNGTNTGGCAACCAGATGAATGTGANTTNNNATACGGCANATCATANNTNGATTANTTTGGCTGTCCNGATTTNGANGGNGATGGAGTATCANNNTNNTCTGANCCATGNCCTTACGACGAAGANATNTCCTCTGGACTGAAAAGNGATGTTACTTGTGCTTCTTTCAANGANCATGANAATGANGGAATTCCTAATGAGTTNGANTCNGATTTCTCTGCNGCAGATGCAGAGGGTGAAGGACTNTCTTCTGAAATCATTATTCTATTAGTTCTCGTTCTATTCTTNCTTGCAGTTATCACTGTAGCAATGGTTGCTAAACAGGCCGGACGGCGTAAGGCCGCACATGGTCGCGCAGAAGAAATGCAAGTATCCGCTATGTTCGAAGAAGAAGAAAGTAGACGCTTGGAATGGATTGACTACTATGTCGCTCAAGGCGATTTTGCTAAAGCTCAGGAANTAGGATGGACTCAGCCTGCAGAAGTTCCTATGTGGCAACAACATCAACAACAGCAACAAGCAGCCCAAGATGCAGCAGTACCTACGATGTTTAACTTAGATGACATTTGATAGATCAGGAATGCTTTGCNCGCTCACGTCGAGCCATTTCTGCCATATTGTCATCAAAAGCCAAGAAACCTAGTTTTGCCCAATCTTCATCATTNTCTAAAGCGAGTAAAGCCTCGTTTTGTAATAGCAATTTCTCGACTGTAATGTATGTAGGGTTATTTCCATCGCTTAACGCGTATTGATGGCCTGGTAAGACATACCACTGGTCAGGGACTTGTTGCAATCTTTCACGTAAATAGAGTAACGAATTTTTTTGNGCGTTAACATCTCCTCCAAATAAATCAGTTCGACCACAACTACCTAAAAACATACAATCTCCACTGATAACTACGCCTTCACCAATGAAAGTGACATGTCCNGGAGTATGCCCTGGAGTNCAATGAACNTCAAATTGTAATTCTCCTATCGTGTGTAAAACATATGAATTCGCTTGGTGANNCCATTCATTATTCGATGNCCCATCCCATCCTCTTTCAGCTTCGAAGGAATGAACCCATACTTGTCTATCAGATAATCCGTCTACTCCCTTTGCATGGTCCCAATGAGAATGTGTTAGCCACACTTGAGATAACTCCCAATTATTATTTTGACAAACCTCCAACCAATAATCAGAAAAAAAAGGATCAACGATTACTGCGGTTTTCGTATTTTTACAAACCAAGAGGTGNTTTAGATTATCCCATTCGCCCAACTGCGCTTGCAAAACAATCATTTTTTCTGTCTCGAGTATGGTTTTTACCATGTCCGCTCACCAACCGCATGCACCGCATGACTTCTAAGTGATGAGGCCTAGCCAATATCATGTCCCGACAGCGTATGCTGGCTATTGTTCTAGCCGGACTCATGTTGGCACTTACTCCTCAAGCGGTTGCAGATGATGAAAACCTCCGCTTAGAACTTAGCCTCGAAGAGGCTCCAGAGAAAGGGTGGTACGCNCCNGGNGANATAGTGACAATAGCCTCAACTCTGTTCAATGATGGCGAATCNACTAGTATTGATACAGACCCATCATGCGGTGAAGTATTGAGAGTTTTGAAATCTTCAGAAATAATTTTTGACGGCACAANTGCATGTAATGGACAGTCCCGAGGCCTNGATTTAGGTCCTAGTTCAAGCACTGTAATGGAAAGCCTATCGTGGGATTTAACCGATTCTAACGGAGATTTAGTTTCTCCCGGAGACTATACTGTTCAATATATCATAGCTGGAGAAGAACTCTCTTCGTCGNTCGAAGTTCATGTTCAAACNCTCATGGATATACCTGAAGGCGTCTTTATGGAAGCAAATTACAATTCCNGAACAGGTATTATTTCATCAGACTCTCCAACGATTATAACACTNAGAATGGTGAATACGCTCAATCAAAATGTTCAGGTAGATTTGCAAGGATGTCTAGTTACAATCGATGAAGTNCTCTATCAAGANTGNCTACCGGGAGATNCGTCACTTTATCCATATGAAATACGTACAATCTCGCACATCCCTTTGATGCTTGAGGCAGGGGAACAGACATTATCAGTTGCTTTAGGAGCAGGCCTGTTCAACCAATTACTAACTTTGGATGTTGAGCAAGGACGAGATCTAGGCATTCATACAGGAGATTTATCAGATGCCTTNGTAGAAGTAGAAATTCAAAATGAAGACTCAACTTATGGTGAAGATGGTTTGCTAGAATCAACAGTGGTAATNACCAATCNTGGTTCACAAGATATAACCCTTGATTTCACNGANACTTGTAGAGGGGAAATTTGGGTAATCGATGCATCAGGNGCGGTAGTAATGGATACTCGTCTACTGAAAACCTGTGAAGANTTAGATGTACAAAATTTGATTCAACCTGATACTACACGTACATTTTCTCAACCTGGGTGGACTTTCCTTGATACAGAAGGTTGCAAGATNGACTCTGGCAAATTGATGATAATAGCGGAAATACCAGAGTATCAAGTATTTGGTACAACACAATTCGATTTTGAAAGAGCATCAGCGTCAAATTGTGGCCAACCCAGNATTGAGATTTCACCNAAGCTTAACGAATTAGATGAAGATCTNAAAGTCGATATTAGCCTAACATCAAACGATAATTCTGAAATCGCATGGATATCTGCTTGCGGTTTGGAACTTACNCTTTCTAACAGCGAGGGCGAAGTTGAAAGAATTCTGACACATTGCCAAGGTCAAGAAGTAGTCGTCCAAAGAATCTCATCTAGTATTGATTTNGAGAGCGCTTATTTTGATATGAGTGNGCTTGGTGATGATGTTTACAATTTACAAATNTCTACGATTTCAAGTCCAATGATATCTCAAGTTCAAACATTTAATTGGCCNTTAGATNCAGAAGAATCAGAAATAATAGAACAAGAAGAANCCGAGGAAGAAGTCCTCATAATCTCTACAGCAGGCACCTGGGCTGCTGTTTCAACCGATAGTGGAGTCTGTTGGCTATTGGAGAATCAAGATGGCAACATTATGACTCTAGCNAATATTGAAACCGGTAATGACTGGTCACCAAAAGCAGGAATAAACGGNCAATACCTTGTATCGCAATCAACCAGTTCTCCTGAATGTTCTAGTTTCGCTGCAGAATCGTTTACTGTTGTCGAAGTAACCTCTGAGCAAAAGCCTGTAGTAGAAATNGAAGAAACCTCCACTCCNGAAGTAGAATCTAGCATTGAAGAGGAAGCGACGATAAANCCAGTAGTTATCACAATCGGTTCAGTAGTTGCAAGTACTGGAATCCTTACNCTATTATTCGCTACCATNGCTACAAACGAATCTTGGAGGATTCCTGCAACATCCGCAGGCTTGTGGCTATTGGGACTAGTTGGTAGAACTAGTGAAACTAGTGATGGAAGATATCAGCGTGGTAGACTTACAGGTTATCTGACCGCGAATCCCGGATGCCATTTCAGAGCATTGATGGCTGCATTAGATATGTCAAATGGACAGATTACTCATCACCTCAAAGTTCTCGAACAAGAAGAGCGGGTTTGGCGACGTGCTGACGGCCGTTTAGTACGCTTTTATCCATACACCTCAAACCTTCATCCAGGCGTTGATGNACGANGANNTACCATTACCTCCTCTTTCNCCNGANCCNAANAGTNTNCANGGNAANATNNTGCGNTTNTTNGATGATGATGGACANATGNNNNANTTCCCTACNCAGGCNGAANTAGCANANNGNNTAGANNGNTCNCANCANTTGGTNAGCCACCATCTNCGAACNNTNCAAANNTTNGGATTGGTNGAGAAANNGTAAGANNGGANTNCGNAANAGATACTGNTTGACNANAGAAGCNGTGTTCTTACTTGAGACTACTGAACTNTGATTCTGTAGATGGTTTCAAGGCCATTACATATGTCGACTACTCGCCCCGTAGGGGCGAAGAGGTGTTTTGATGTCGGATTATATTCCACAAAATACAGAAGAATCNTGGCAAAAGGCATGGGAAGATTCTGGNATTTTTAATGTGGAATACAATGAGNACAACCCGNCNTTNTACTGCCTTGANATGTANCCTTACCCTTCTGGNAAAATGCACATGGGNCACGTNCGNAATTATTCAATTGGAGACGCAGTTGCTCGATATAAGAGATTGATGGGNTTNGATGTCCTATACCCAATGGGATTCGATTCCTTTGGAATGCCAGCTGAAAACGCAGCAATCGAAGAAGGAGGGCACCCTCATGACATCACAGAAAGAAACATGGCTTCGATTACTGAACAAATCAAGCGTATGGGTTTCTCGTATGATTGGAGAAGACTGGTCAAGAGCCACGATCCTCAATATTATCGATGGAATCAGTGGTTCTTCCTGAAATTCTTAGAAAAAGGTCTGGCTTACCAAGAATTCGCACCCGTAAACTGGTGTGAACCGTGCAGCACTGTTCTTGCAAATGAACAAGTAAAAGCGGGCAGATGCTGGAGATGTAATGCCCCGGTTATTCAGAAGGGAATGAGCCAGTGGTTCCTTGACATTACTAAATATGCGCAAGAGTTACTCGATGGTTTAGAAACCATTAGTTTCCCTGAAAATGTAAAGGCGTTACAACAAGATTGGATTGGTAAATCTGAAGGTGCCGAAATCGAATTTGCTGTTGAAGGCATGGATGAAACTATTCGTGTTTTTACTACTAGGCCAGACACACTATTTGGCGTGACGTTTGTCACTTTGGCTCCTGAACATGAACTAGCTGAGAAACTGGTTGCTGGCACCCAATATGAGGCAGATTGGAAGGCTCTTCACAATGAAATAATCGTGATGAGTGAATTCGACCGAATCAAAAACATGGGCAAGAAGAAGGGAGTNCCTACTGGAGCNTTTGCGATNCATCCTCTTTCTGGAGAAANGGTNCCGATATGGGTTGGTAATTTCGTAATCGCATCATATGGTACCGGNGCAGTTATGGCAGTACCTGGGCATGATGAGAGAGATTTTGATTTCGCAAAGAAGTATGACATTCCAATAAAGCGTGTACTNGTTATGACAGAGGATGATTCGGCTGACTCTGAATTAGAAGAGGCTGAATGCGATTTGGGTTGGATGGTTAATTCTGGAATGGATGGATTCGATGGCCTTTATGGCGATGATGCAAAGTCNGCAGTGTGTCAAGCATTAGAGAACATAGGTGCAGGNAATAGTACAATCAATTGGAAAATTAGGCCTTGGTTAATCAGTAGACAGAGATACTGGGGCACTCCAATTCCAATTATTCATTGTGATTCTTGTGGAGTGGTCCCTGTCCCTGAAGACCAACTNCCTGTTGAACTACCTCGAGACGTTGTTTTTGATGGTAAAGGGAATCCGTTAGAATCGAGTGAATCTTTCTGTAATGTCATATGTCCTAAGTGTGGCGAGCCTGCAAGGAGAGAGACAGATACAATGGATACNTTCGTAGACTCATCTTGGTACTTCTTACGATACACAGATGCTATGCAAAATGAGACNTGCTTCGACCCAAAAATTGCAAATCATTGGATGAATGTAGATTTCTATTGCGGTGGAATTGAGCATGCTCAAATGCATCTGATTTATGCTAGGTTTTGGACAAAGGCACTACGAGACATTGGATTACACAACATTGACGAGCCATTTGAAGAGCTGTTATGCCAAGGTATGGTGAATAAAGCAGCCCCATGGTGTGAACCTTGTGGAATTACATTGTCAGTTGCTCATGCCGGTCAAAAATGCCCTCAATGTAATTTCATCTTAACTGAAAGGAGTGCGAAGATGAGTAAGAGTCTAGGAAACACTGTTTCGCCAGAAGAAATGATAGAGAAATATGGCGCAGATACCGTTAGGCTGTTTATTCTGTTCGCCGCAAATCCAACTGCAGGCATGGATTGGTCTGACACGGCATTAGAAGCAAATTATCGGCAAATGGTTCAGTTGTACGGCATACCTTCCAACATCTTGGCATGGGACGGAAAAGCGAGTGAAATTGACCTGTGGATGAAGGCTCGGCTCAAACAAAGATGTTTGCAATGGCAAGATGCAATGGACAGATATGATCTGCGTGGAGCAGTGGATGCAAGCCACTTTGATTTNGTTAAAGATTTGAATTGGTATCGTCGTCGAGGAGGAGGAAATCCAGAGGTAGGGCGGGAAATTCTCGAAACTTGGAGCCANATGATTTCTATTGCAACGCCTCACATGGCAGAGGATTGGTGGAAAATGCAAGGCAACAGTGATTTGATGGCTGGAAGAACTTTCGATTTGCCCGGTTCACTAAGTAAAGAAGAGTTGGCTTCATTAGAAGCCGAGGCCTATCTTCGAGCATTCCTCGAACAAGCAAGAAAGGTGGCAAAAATTGCTGTCAAACANATTGGAGGNGAGCCAAGTCATGCTACTGTGCACATTTCTAGNCCGTGGAAGAGAGAACTTGCTCAAGCGGCAATTGAACATCTAAACTCTGGTGAAAATGTCAAAACCTTCTCAGGGGTTTTGTCTACTTTGCCATTCGTTCAAGACGAGATGCGTGGCGAAATAATGGGATTCTGGGGTAAGAGAATGCTTCCTCAAATCTTCAAGTGGTCAGATGATGAAAAGGCGATGATCAGTGGAACTTTGGATGAAGCAGCGATTCTAACTGCTGCTTCAGACTTCATCTGTAGCGACCTCGGGCTTACTAGCATCGATATCGAGGCCGGTATCACCGATGTCGGCAGAAGCAGTTCCGCCATCCCCTTGGCCCCTTCCATCGTTTACAGTTGATGTTGCCTCTTCGCCAACTTTTGGTACTGGTTTAGGCGGTAGCGGTGGCTGAGGTTTGAATGTAACATAAGCTGCTACAGCAACCAATATTCCTGCAACAATGAATAAAATAGTAATCAGTGAAAAGGATTCTTCGTCTTCTTCTGCATTACTTTTGGTTTCTTCCTGAATTTCCACAGTACAACCTGTTGAAGATACTATTTCACCAGCAGGGGTTGAAGGGCAAAGATCGTTGAGATTGTGCACGCCATCTCCATCATCGTCTAGTTGAACACCGGAGCACCCTTCGGAATCTACTTCCATTCCCTGAGGCGTAAATCGGCACTGGTCCTCAGCATCGGCAACTCCGTCATTATCGTCGTCATCATCTTCCATTGAATCAACACACCCGTCTTGATCTAGGTCCATTCCAACGCCGGGCTGTCCAACATACCCACGTGGACAAGTGTCTTGAGAATCTAAAACTCCATCAGCATCATCATCTGAATCTTCGTAATCGTCGTGGCAGCCATCGCCATCATGATCAAATGATGCATTCCAATTTATTTCGCCTACAGCACAATCGTCTGAAAGATCTAATACGCCATCTCCATCATCATCTGCATCCCTGTCAGCATCTCTACAACCATCTTGGTCATGGTCGATATCATGCTCGCTAACCCAACTGAATGAATCGTATGGGCAATTATCGAATTGATCGATTATTCCGTCTCCGTCTGTGTCATCTTCACAAGCATCTCCGATTCCATCTCCGTCTAAATCTGCTTGGTCATCATAAATTTCCGGGCACTTGTCTAATTGATCGACAAAGCCGTCGCCATCACTATCGACATCCTCACATCCATTTTGATCCTCGTCGTTCTCAATGGTGGAAGTCCAACCTACCGGCCCTTCTG
>PALS01000049.1 GCA_002706615.1 Methanobacteriota archaeon | reverse complement strand
GAGTTGTGGCATCCCAGCATATTCTGCCATCTTCTATTGTCAAATCCCGTTCAACTGCAAAGCGTGATGTCAATTGCCAAAGTAGCCTTCTTTTTGCTCCAGCACCGTGTAAATCTAAATCGTTGTCAGTGATAAAAAGCCAACGTAGGCTTTTACTACTATCNAATTGCCAAATTNATTTTTTCAATTGAGAAATTTGCTGCCTTTGTAGTGCNGCTGCATCTTCATCGGGCCATTGTGAACCGACCCTTGGCTCAGGAGTNCCCTCGATATTNGTGGTTACAACCATCATCGAGCCACGAAGAAGCCTAGCATCGGCCACGTCTTCTAATTGCAAGATTTCCGAAAGTAAATCTTCAGAGACTTGTGGAGGCTTTTCCAAGCCCTGGCGCCAAGCAGGAGCTTCTTTGGAAAAAGAACCCTCCAGAGGCGCTTTGCTGGAACGAGGGTCTGCATCTGGTATCGAAGTCGCGTCGATTATCAATTTGGAATGCACATTCTCAAATGTCGATGCCGCCTCTAAGGAATCAGATACCATACCATCTAGAATTATCAAATCATCATTTGGATCCACTCGATCATTGAGAGCGTCTAATAAATCATCCAAATTTTCAGGGTCGTTATCCGTGGCAATCATGATTTTCAAAAACATCATCTGCCCTGCGCCAAGTAAACCAATACATGTTTTCCGGGCTTGCCTCGGATAGCGTTGCTTACTCCTTACTATTGCAAGATTATGAAAACCTGTTTCTAAAGGAAGATGGACGCCCAATACATCACGGTGTTGGAACTGCAATATTGGAGTAAATTGTTTCCCAATAGTTTCACCCAAAAAACCGTCCTCCATAGGAGGTTGCCCCACGATTGTGGCAGGCAATACAGCATTTTTCCTCGCTGTAATAGCGGTTACATTCAATACGGGATATTGGCCTGTTAAGGAATAAAAGCCAAAATGATCACCAAATGGACCTTCTGTTCTAGTTTCACTAACATCACACCATCCCTCAATTACAATATCTGCTTCAGCAGGTACAAGTAAATCTTGAGTCTTAGCTTTAGTTAATTTAAGTCTCCTTCTTGCTAAGAAACCAGCGAACATATACTCCTCTAGGTTATTTGGTAGAGGAGCTATTGCCGAAAAAATTAGTTCAGGAGGACCACCCAGGCAAATTGCAACAGGCATCTTACCGTCAGGCCATTGTGAAGCATGGTCAGCCCCATGTTTGTGTATCTGCCAGTGTAATCCAATTTCAGTTGGAGAAAATATCTGNCCNCTATACATTCCTAGATTGTGTTCGCCAGTTGTTACATCTTTTGTTACAACTAATGGCAAAGTGATAAACCGGCCACCATCAAGAGGCCAGGTCTTAGGTATAGGTAGTTTAGTCACATCTGTTTCCAAGGTGATTCTTTGACATGCACCTCTGCGCNTTTTTTTAGGAGGTAATGATAGAGCATCTCGTAACAATGGTATTCCTGTCCAAGGACGACGTAAAATTCCCCCTATGTCTGGTTTCATTAATGCAACAAGCCGATCTCCAACTTCAGTTCGATGCTTTGCACCCAAAGCCCGCATTGTACGATCATGACTNCCAAATAGATTCATAGCGAGNGGNATCGGNCTAATTGAACCATCTGGCAATTTAGGCTTCTCAAATAAAACCGCCTTGCCATTAGACTTCACTAGAAGGTCTGCAATTGCTCCGGCTTCAAATTCTACATCAACTGGTTCGTTGATCTTGAGTAATTCATCATTCGCTTCTAGAGCGGCTAGCCAATGTGAGAGAGTTCGCCAGCCCATGATGCCCCTACGGGGCATTACTCATCAATCCTTGTTAATGGCCGTGGCATTGATGAGCCTGCTAAGAGTGGAGTTAGCATGGCGACCTGTGATGTCCTNGTGATTGGAGCGGGCCCAGGGGGAGGTTCTGCGGCCCTGCATGCATCGAGAGCAGGTCTTTCAACCATTATCGTTGAAGCTGACGACCAAGTGGGAGTTCCTGTTCATTGTGGAGAGTGCTTGTCACAAATGGCGATAGATAACTTGGATCTAGAGTTGCCAGATGAAATTATAGCATTAGATTGCAAAGGCATAAGAGTAATTTTNCCGGATGGAACAAAAAAATTGCTTACTGAAAANGGATACGTGTTAGAAAAACATCTGTTCGAACAATGGCTAGCCAATGAAGCTGTGAAAACCGGGGCGTCTCTCTTCCTTTCACATCGTGTAACTTCCATGAAGCGAATTTTCAATAGCGAAAATCAATTTTCCAATTGGATTATAGAAGGAAGAGGGGATGAATTTCCAATTGAATGTAAAGCCGTTATTGATGCTTCAGGGGTTGCAGGAGCTGCAACAAAATTACTCGATATGAAAACCGAGATTGAAGTTATAGCGGGATTCCAGTACGAAATGCATGACATTCCGAATGATGGNTATCTTGATTTTTACCTCTGGCCAGAGTATTCGCCTCACGGCTATGTTTGGATGATCCCAAAGAAGGAAGGAAGAGCAAATGTAGGACTAGTTACTACTGAAAAGAGAGGGGCTATAAAATATCTAGACAAATTCATCGAGGATACTTATCTGAAAGATATGCCCATGGCCAATCCTCCATGGCGGAAACAAGGAATAAAAGTTCGTCCGTTTGGAGGTACGATTCCGATATCCGGACCCCGAGAAATTACAACTGGTGATGGCTTAATTTTGGTGGGAGATGCTGCAGGATTTACGTCACCACTNTTCGAAGGTGGTTCTCATTTAGCCCTATGGTCGGGAAGAGAAGCTGCCAAAGTAATCGCTACTGCCATAGAAGATGGAGATTTGAGCGACNCTAGGATGCAAAACTATTCTAAAGCCTGGAAGAAGAAATTNCCACCATACCATAAAATCCTAAAGGGCAAGGAATCACTTTACGATTTAACAGACCAAGAGTTGTCTAATATGGCGCATTGCTTGCCTGAAGAATTGGGGTCTATGTCACCTTTAGACAAGATTTGGATTGGACTCAAGTTGCTTGTTAGACACCCTCTACTATACACAAAAGGAGTGATTTCGGTTCTACTATCATTTGGATATTCCAGAGCCAAACATTTCGGATGGTGATTTAGTGAATGATTTGATTTTACCATTTACTATAGTTGTAATTGGATTCATCACCTTTGTTCCAGAAATACATACAAAGAAATTAGCATGGATTGGAGCNATCCCATTTTTCCTTTTGGCACTAATGTTCACNCTGGATTATACCTCAATTGAATTAGTTGCATGGTACGGAGGTGAAGAACTTCCGCTACGTTATCGCTTTGCTGCAACATGGGCCGCGAGAGAAGGGCCTATTCTTCTATGGGCTGCTTGGATGGCTTTACTTGCAACGATATGGAGTAAACCGTTCGTAAAAGAAAGTAAGGCTGCAGCCAAAATGCGTCTTCGTCTAATGAATGGATTTACACTTTCATTATTATTAATTTCATGGAGCATGAAGCCCTTTCAACAATCAAATGGATACAGAGGACCTGGGCTAAATGAATTATTGCAAACAGATTTGATGGTAATTCATCCACCACTTATCTTTCTCGCATATTCTTTCTGTATCGCTCTTGCATGTACTGCAATTTCCTCAATTCTCACCGATACAACTGGATTAAAAGAAAGATTGATTCTAATCGCTAGACCGGGTTTCTTTTTTGCTACACTAGGTATTGGTTTAGGAGGTCTTTGGGCTTACCTAATTTTAGACTGGGGTGGATATTGGGCTTGGGACCCGGTAGAAACTGGTTCTATGCTTCCCTGGATTGCATTAGTTGTACTTCTTCATCTTAGGACAAGGCCCGGGAAAACTACTGACACTATGTGGGCAGGGATTGCAATGCTAAGTGCCGCTATGGCGCTATTTGCAACTATGATAACAAGGGCAGGGGGAGTCTGGGCAGTAAGTGTCCATACCTTTGTTGTAAATAGTGAAGGTGCAGCGCCAACCGATGTTTTCGGTCGATTAATGACGCTTAGAAGTGATGAAAGTGGAATTGAAGTGATATGCTATCTTGTAGGAATTATTCAATTAATTGCAATAATTTTGGCATGGAGGCTAAATGGTAAATTCAGCAAAAAATGGTTGTTAGCATTGCCTATAATTGCAACATTAGGTATTATCGGCGGTGGTGATGTGCTAGATGGATTCCCCCCTACATTACTAGTGATTTTAGCATTAGGTCCATTTGTAGAATCTGGAATTTATCATTTGCAAGAAAAGCAGGAAAAGGAATGGTGGTACTGGATGGCTATTCCTGCAATAATGGTTGCTTTAAGGATTCAACATGGCAAGGTTCTGTTTGAATTGATCACCTTACTACTAGCATTTGGTTTAGTATTCGAAAAAGACCGAATGAAAGGGTGGGGTTGGGCGAGTGCAGGAGTGGTAGTTTTCCTGTCTGCTGCATGGTCTGGAATGATAGAAGTATGGCTGGCTGCTATCGGAATGGTCACCTTTGTATCACCTTGGCTATTGTCAAGTGAAGATAGTGATTTCAAGTTCAATTTGAAAGAACGTAGTTTTCAACAAAAACTGGCTTTATGGACTCCCGTTGTTGTAGTTGGATTATACCTAGTACTGACATTGATGATTCTTATTTCAAGTATAGATGCGATTCAATTTGCTGCTCATGAATTGTATGGTGCACCCTTTGTTGCAGCAATTATGTTAGCTCTTTGCGCCTGGTCTATGAGAGAAAAGCCGCAGAGAGTGTTTTGGTTACTATTTGTTCCTGTAGCAATAATTCCTGCTGCATATTTCTTTGGTTCTGAATTAGGCTCGGACTCGGACCACATGATTGCTAATTCTATGAGTCGTGGACAAGTTGCTATGATTTCTCTCATTCCGGCATTACTAGCATTNCCCGCNACCATGTCTCTAATCAAGGAATCTATACCACGTAAAGGTATTACAATGTGGGCTCATACAATCCACCTAGGNCTTGTACTGCTAATCATTGGTCATGCATTATCAACCACTATTGTCAATCGTAGCACATATGAACATAGTGTCACAATGGTACAAGATGAAAACATAATTTGGGGAGATTACGAATTCAAATTCATTGAAGTGGTATCGACAACTGAGGGCCTAGAGGTGGGAGACGGTTACTTGGGAGCAATAATTGAAGTATATCGTGATGGAGAACTAATTGATACTGTCGAACCGGGCATTTTACGATTTGATAAGGAAAATGGACCATCTACTCATCGCTCTGAAGTTGATAGAATTTCAATGATGAAAGGCGACCTCGTTTTTATCATGGACGGAACTCAAGCAAGGACATTGATGGAAGGGAGCGATTTGGTCAGAATTACTGTCTATGACTTAGGCGGAATTCATCTGGTATGGGCGGGGTGGTGCCTGATTATGATAGGTAGTATTGCCACGTGGATTCGCACTCCACCTCTACTCAAACAGAAAAATTAGTTGTTTGATTGGCCCGTTCGATTGATATATTGATGTCCGGTCGGCGGCTTATCCCCCCTACGGGGGGCATAGGTGAAAATATGGAAGAAGGTACAATCATTCATGTCGAATACGACCTGTATAATGCAGATTCAGGAGACTTAATTGAAACAACACGTGAAGAAGTTGCTAAAGAGCATGATATTCATCAGGAAAATAGAACATATACACCATTGGTTTGCGTTGTTGGTTCTGGACAATTGATTCCTGGGTTTGAGGAGAGTTTACTTTCCGCAAAGGCAGATACCGATATTAGTTTAGAAATCGCTGCTGCTGATGCTTATGGAGAGAAGAATAGCGAGATGATTGACACTATGTCAATTGACAAACTTCTGAGATATGTTCGTGATCCAAAATCACTCTATATCGGCGGTCCTGTAACTATCGATGGAAGAACTGGAACTCTATCCTATCTGGCTGCAGGTCGTGCTAGAATCGATTACAACCACCCGATGGCAGGTCGTACATTGAAGTATGATTATAAAATTGTAAAGGTCATTACAGATAAGAAAGAAAAGGTTGCTGCGTTGCTAGAATCAAATACTGGNCACGAAGGTTTTGAAGTTAGTTTCGATGGAGATGATATTTCGATTATCACTCCTGAAGCTATGNTATTTGATACAAATGCGGCAATGCAGAAATTTAGAATTGTTACAGTGCTAAGAGATTCTGTTGATGCAGGAAAAGTCTCCTTTGTAGAAGTTCATGAGCCTAGAGTTGCTTCTGAAGAAGAAGAATGAGTTATAGCATAATATCTTCACCAAAAATGTGAGGCATTACTATGGAAGATACAGAACTCGCTTATTATGAGCGTATTCTTATTCAGTTTTTTGGAATTGCATTCATTACTATCGTTGCAGGGATTATTTTCGCACCAGAGACATTCTGGGACGGTTGGCTTAGGCCATTGATTTGGGACCCTATTGTAAAGGATGCTAGCGTTAGTGGTGACGCTGGATATTCACTAGGCAATACTGCGATTTACATCATTGTAATGATTGCTGCAGTGATAATGTTTCAAGCACTCTTTCGAAAATGGCAACTTCCATGTGATGACAAGATGGTCTGGGCGCTAATTGCTTGGGTGATTCTAGCCCCAGTGATGCGAGTGTTGGAAGATGCTGACTTCTTTAGCGATGGTACAGATGTGCTGTTTATTTCACCGCTTATCCATTTACATCTTGCTGCATGGCTTATTCTTGCAGGAATTATAGGCCATTTCGGACAAAAGAATATTTTGAATTTCATTGCTATGCTATTGTTAGCATATTTGTTATTCACTGGGCTACTTCTCCAACCAAATTGGAATCAACACGAAATGGGGACTACTTGGGCAATGGCTGGATGTATGCTTGGTGCTTTGACGGTTGTAAGTGTAATCAGATACACAGCATCATGGCATCATATTAGTCGCTCATTGCTCGCTCTAGCGTCAGGACTAATCGTGATGGGGCTGGGGCATTGGGCTCAATTGGCATCCACTCCTTGGGCTCAGGAATCGGGATTATTGCCCAAGGATAATGCAGTGATTTGGCCAGTATTAGTCGTTGTAGGAATCCCAATTATCATTTCAGTAATCGTTTGGAGATATGGCCAAGACGATTTGGCAAAATTACGCAAAACTGGATTTGAGCCTGGAATAATACCTGATGGATTAACCCTGAAAGAATGGGAAAGCGAGGATCGGACCAAGCACCCTGTAGAAATTCATACAAAAAGAGCGATTTTAGCAACCCCCTTGGTCGCAGGTATGCTATTTGGACAACTATGTGATGGTTTAGCAACTATGGTCGGAATCGATTGGTTTGGATATTCAGAAAAACATCCTGTTAGTGATTCTGTGATTCAATTTGGCGATAAATTGGATCTGCTAGGAGAAGGAGCTTGGCTATTCTTTATCGTAAAGGCAGCAATGGTTTCTTTGATTGTTTACCTGTTTGCGGAAATGCGTATCGAAAGAAATCAAAGGCACTTACGCGTGTTGATTGTGTTAGCTGTGATGATTGTTGGAATGGCTCCAGGTTTGCGAGATATCGGCCGGTTGATACTTGGAGTATAAGCGGTTGATTGAAGGCTAACTAGTTAATCGGTACAGCAAGAGGGAGATGAATGGATAGGCTAGCCACCCGAATCAATCGCTCCGACCCTGACTTTACCAAGAGGAGAGAGCACAACTTAGAACTCATCTCGCTTATGCGAGAGAGACTTGATGCAGTAAGTCTTGGTGGAGGCGAAAAATATGTTGAACGTCATCGTAATCGTGGTAAAATGCTTGCACGAGAACGTATTGAGCAGATAATTGATCCAGGTACTGCCTTCCTTGAGTTATCACCTCTTGCAGCATTCGAACTATACGACGGAAGAGCGCATTCTGCAGGAATTGTTACAGGAGTCGGAATAGTTCATGGCCGCGAATGTCTATTTGTTGCGAATGATGCAACTGTCAAAGGTGGTTCATACTATCCAATGACGGTAAAAAAACATATTCGAGCCCAAACCATTGCTCATGAAAACAACCTTCCATGTATCTATCTTGTTGATTCAGGTGGGGCTTTTTTACCGATGCAGGACGAAGTTTTTCCAGACATCGGGCACTTTGGAAGAATCTTTAGAAANCAAGCTAGGATGAGTGGAGATGGGATTCCACAAGTCGCTGCTGTACTGGGCTCTTGCACAGCAGGAGGAGCATATGTTCCCGCAATGAGTGATGANTCAATTATTGTAAAGGGTAACGGGACTATTTTTCTNGCAGGCCCTCCCCTAGTCAAAGCTGCTACTGGCGAAGAAGTCACTGCGGAAGANCTCGGTGGAGCAGATGTACATACATCTCAAAGTGGCGTAGCNGACCATTACGCAGAAGATGAGCCTGAAGCTCTTAGAATGGTCCGTAATGTTATCGAAAATATCGGTAGTCGTGAACTTGCACCATTTGACAGAATACAACCTGAAGATCCTCACCATGATAGTGAAGATTTGCTTGGACTGATACCTAGCGATAATAGAACTCCTTTAGATATCAAAGAAATTATTGGAAGAATNGTTGACGGTAGTCGTTTCCATGAATTCAAAGCAAGGTATGGTACTACCCTAGTATGTGGTTTTGCACATATTCATGGATACAAGGTTGGAATTGTTGCCAATAATGGNATCCTATTTTCCGAATCTTCGCTTAAGGGAGCGCACTTTGTTGAATTATGTGGNCAGCGAAAAATACCACTAATCTTCTTGCAGAATATTACTGGATTTATGGTAGGAAAGGACTACGAAGCAGGNGGTATTGCAAAAGATGGTGCTAAATTAGTAACTGCTGTATCTTGTGTGAATGTTCCAAAATTTACAGTTATTATAGGCGGCTCCCATGGTGCAGGAAACTATGGAATGTGCGGTAGAGCCTATGACCCCAGATTCCTCTTCATGTGGCCTAATAGTCGAATATCGGTAATGGGAGGGCCACAGGCCGCTGATGTTCTCACCACGGTAAAGCAGGACCAACGTTTGAGAGAAGGGAAAGAACCGATGGAAGGGGCTGAATTAGATGAGTTTAGAAATCCGATTCTTGAAAAATATGAAACAGAAGGTTCGCCGTATTATTCAACTGCAAGATTATGGGATGATGGAATAATTGACCCAAGAGATACCAGGGATGTGCTAGGATTATGCATAGCCTCATCTCGAAATGCAAAATTACCAAATGACCGTTTTGGCGTATTTAGAATGTAATTGAAAAATTAAATTATCAATTGAGGAATTAAAATGAAATCTACCCCTAATACTTCGCTTATCCAATTGGAAATAAATGGATCTATTGCTAATATTACCATGGCACGTTCCGATAAATTCAATGCGATGAATGTAGACTTGATTTCGGAACTAATCGAGGTATTTGCATGGACTGCGCAGCATTCTGTAGGGGTGCAAGAAAGTTTAGTAGATTCAGAGGGGAATGAAAATCTGCGCGTTTTAGTCCTATCCGGCGAAGGAAAGCACTTCTGTGCCGGCGCTGATATCAATATGATGAGAGATGCTGGCGCTAATACACCTGAAGAAAATCGAAGAGATTCAAAACGATTAGACAAGTTATTCAATTCTCTATGGGCACATCCTTGTTTCACAATTGGATGTATCCAAGGTGTTGCATTAGGAGGAGGTGCTGGTTTGATTTCTTGCCTGGATTATGTAATTGCAGAAAAGAGAGTGAAAATCGCTTTGTCAGAAGGGAAGTTAGGCATTCTACCTGCCGTAATTGGCCCATACGTATACCGTAGAATCGGTAGTGCACAATTCCGAAGGCTCGCTATGATGGCTAAGCGCATAGGTGGGGAAGAGGCACTTAGAATCGGCATGATAGATGAACTGGTCGAGGATTCAAGTCAATTCGAACAATGTGTCACTAATGCTGTTGCTGAAGTAATGACAACGGGCCCAATGGCNGTTGCAGAAGCCAAATCTCTGACACTCACATTCGACAGATGGAACGGTTCGGATGAAGAATTGAGAGAGTGGACTTTGGACAAAACCAGTGAGATGCGCGGTTCGCCAGAAGGTCAAGAAGGGCTCGCTTCATTCCTTGAAAAGCGCTCACCAGATTGGAAAAACGAGGAGTGAAGTCGATGTTAGAGCGAGTTCTTGTCGCCAACCGCGGTGAGATTGCTTGTAGAATTCTACGCGCTTGTAAAGAAGCTGGAATTGAAACGATTGCAATACATGCAAAAAATGATTCAGGTTCTTTATTTTGTGAACTTGCAGATTTATCGATTCAATTGGAAGGAGAAGGTATTACTGAAACTTACCTCAACCAAAAGCAAATACTTGATATTGCTAAGCAATATAATGCTGATTCAATACATCCTGGCTTTGGTTTCCTTTCAGAAAGAGCAGACTTCGCACAAGCAGTAATTGATTCTGGCCTAGTATGGATTGGGCCATCTCCTGATGCGATTAAAAATATGGGAGACAAAATGACTGCTCGAATAAGTATGAGAAATGCCGATGTTCCAGTAATCCCGGGAGAAGAGGTTGATGGTGGTCTAGAAGAGGTCTTGTTGGCTGCTGGTCGCGTAGGTTACCCATTATTGCTCAAAGCAACNNCTGGAGGAGGCGGTAAAGGAATGCGAGCGGTTAGCGATCCTGCACTATTGGAGAGTGAAGCGAAGTCTGCTATGAGAGAAGCTGCCAATGCTTTTGGCGATGATAGAATTTACGTAGAGCGTTTACTAACCGGTTCTCGACATGTAGAGATTCAGATTCTTGCAGATATGCATGGTAGAACAATACACTTGGGCGAAAGGGAGTGCTCGATACAAAGAAGGCATCAAAAGGTGTTTGAAGAATCACCAAGCGTTGCTTTAGATAGCGAATTGCGCGAAGCTATGGGTGCTGCTGCTGTTGCTGCTGCTAAAGCGGTTGATTATGTTGGAGCGGGGACTGTTGAATTTTTGCTAACTCCAAAGGACGAATTCTTCTTTCTTGAAATGAATACCAGAATACAGGTAGAACACCCGGTCACTGAGATGGTTACCGGGGTTGACTTAGTGCGTGAACAACTTAGAATTGCAGCAGGGGAGCCTATGTCATGTGGTGATTTAATGATTCGAGGTCATGCGATTGAAGTCCGGTTGTATGCGGAAGACCCCGCTAATAATTTCTTACCAGCTATTGGGAAACTTGCAGTGTTCAAAGCACCACAGGGGCCAGGAATTAGATTGGATACTGGAGTTAGAGAAGGTGATGAGGTAACTCCAAATTATGACCCTATGCTTGCTAAATTAATCGTATGGGCTCCATCACGTGCTGAAGCATTGGAAAGAATGCGTCGAGCATTAGACGAATTCATCGTTCTGGGCTGTACAACCAATATTCGGTTTTTGAGAGAATTATGTGACCATGATGACGTAGTTGATGGATGGACTACCACCGACCTTATCGAAAGATTGTGGCCTGATGGATGGTCTCCTGGGTTCCAAGAATATGTGAAGGAATCTGCTCTACTATTAGCTGCTGCAGGAGAAAGTTCTGGCTATGGAAGAAAATTGGCAACCAACTCGCAATCTGGTACTGAAGAGATTACACCATTCGAGACCCTCAATAGGAGGTTCCCCTGATGGAGTTCAAAACCGATGAAGGCGTAGTAGAAATTACGATTAATCGAAAAAATGGCCTTTTTGAATATTCAGGATTGCTTGCTGATCTAAGCGATGGTGCTTCAATCATTATCGATGGAAAAACACACAATGCTCACCTAGCGAAAGTAGGCGATGTTTGGTGGGTTCACGTACTGGGGCATACCATTCAATTAGAATTGATTGAACCCGGAGCAAATAGNGGTGATGAAGAAGGAAGTCTTGTCGCTCCTATGCCNGGAAAAATCTTGCAAGTATTCGTTGCTGAAGGTGAACGCGTAAATGCTGGTCAAGCATTGATGGTGATGGAGGCCATGAAGATGGAACATAGAATTGTGGCAAGTCATGATGGCATTGTGGACGCCGTTCATTACAATGCTGGAGACCAGGTAATGCAAGGTGCAGAATTACTTACATTATCAGAATAACCTAGGTAAATTTAGGTTCCAAGATTTTTTTATGCTTTCTGCATTACTTTTAATTTAATTTGCATTTTATTAGATTAGAGGCTCCCAATGCCCTCCTTAGAGACATAGTAAATTATGTTAAATTTTGTTTAATTAGCGCCAAAGTAAGTAATTTCCACTCATCTTATACCATTTTGAATAACAACCCTTCTTTTCTCATTAGAGAACACATAACTACTAATTTTTAATCATCGAGTTCAAGAAGGAGATGTTAGTCGGGAGGTTTGGGCACTTAGGGTAGTCTGGATATCCTTTCGGCCTTCGGAGCCGAAGACGTGGGTTCGAATCCTGCAGTGCCCGCTTCAAATCAG